>CAIXPZ010000217.1 GCA_903921455.1 uncultured Verrucomicrobia subdivision 3 bacterium
CGTCGCCGGGCTGGTATTCGCGCACCTCGTCGAAGTTCATGCCCTGGCCCTTGAAGACGGAATGATACTGGCCCGCGAGCGTCTCGGTCACGATGCGGTTCGTGCGCAGCTCGATCTGCCGGATTTTTTTGAGAATCTCGCGGGGAATCATGGGGAAATGATGAAGGATGAATGCAGAATGAAGAATTCCGCTTCCACGCTAATTAAAAATCGGCTCGCAAAATTGTTTCTTCATTCTTCCTTCTTAATTCTTGATTCGCTTATGGCACGGGCAGTTCATCAAAGATTTTCTGGATGACCGTTTCGCTGGTTTTTTCCTCGGCCTCGGCTTCGTAGGTGATGGCCACGCGGTGACGCAGCACGTCCATGCCGATGCTTTTCACGTCCTGCGGCGTGACGTAGCCGCGGCCTTTCAGGAACGCGTAAGCCTTGGCCACCAGTGTCAGGGCGATGGTCGCACGCGGCGACGCGCCGAGCTGGATGAAATCCTTCACCGCGATCTTATAATGGTCCGGATCGCGCGTGGCGCAGACGAGGTCCACGATGTAATCCTTCACCTTGTCGTCCACGTAAATGTCGTTGATGACTTCGCGCGCCTTGAGGATTTGCGCCGGCGTGACCACCGCACTGCAAGTTGGCTGGCCGGAAGTCTTCGCCATCGTTTCCAATATCTGCCGCTCGTCCGCGCGCGATGGATAACCGATCTTCAATTTCAACATGAAGCGATCCACCTGCGCTTCGGGCAGGGGATACGTGCCTTCCTGCTCGATGGGATTCTGCGTGGCGAGCACCAGAAACGGTTCGTCGAGCTTGTAGGTCTGGTCGCCGATGGTGACCTGCTTTTCCTGCATGGCTTCGAGCAGCGCGCTCTGCACCTTGGCGGGCGCGCGGTTGATTTCATCGGCAAGGACGAGGTTGGCGAAGACCGGGCCTTTGCGCGTGGTGAAGCCGCCGGACTGCGGATTGTAAATCTGCGTGCCGATGACGTCGGCGGGCAGCATGTCCGGCGTGAACTGCAGGCGCGAGAACTTCACGCTGATGCACGCCGCCATGGATTTGACGGCGAGCGTCTTGGCGAGGCCGGGCACACCTTCGAGCAGGACGTGGCCGTTGGCCAGCAGGCCGATGACCAGTCGCTCGGTCAGATATTGCTGGCCGACGATGACCTTGCCGAGTTCGTTAAACAGCGGGTGCGTAAACGCGCTGGCTTCCTTGACCGCTTCATTGATGGCGTTGATTCCTGTGCTCATGTGTGTGTTAACTATTTTTCCGTGGACGACATTCTGACAAAAAGTTTTTCCTGACGTTCAACCAATTTTGAATTCACGCACCCGGCAAAACGGCCACTTGTTTCTGGCTAAACCAGCCGATTTTACCCGCGTTATTGGCGACCTGCACCCAGTCATCGTGCCGGTCCAAAACCTTCAGCTCCGCGCCGTCGCGGGCGGTGAACACGCTCTGCGCCTCGTCAAACGGGCCGCTGCGGGCGACGGCTTCCGCGCTGGTCACCACGGCAACGGCGGCATTGAAACGGTTTGCCGCCTGCAACGCCAGCACGGTCCCGGAAAATAACGTCAGCGCCACGACCAGCCGCGTCACGCTATGCAGCTTCGGGGCGAGCGCGGGTTTGAGCTGGCGGATGGCCAGCAAGACGAACATTGCCCAAAATAGCACGGCGGTGAGCAGCGCCCCCTCATTCAGCGTGAGCGTGCCGACCCAGTTCTGCCAGCGGCTTTCGCGGAGCGTGGCGCCCTGGACCTGATTGCGGACAAACGCAAGGTTGGCCCGCAGTTCCGCATCGCGCGGCGAGAGCAATTCCGCCTGCCGATACGCGGCGACCGCCTGGCCCAGATGCCCGGCTTTGAACGCGGCGTTGCCGGCGTTGAAGAGCAGCGCGGGCGATTGCGCGCCGGTTTTCAGGATGGCGGCGTAGGCGGTCGAAGCCTCGGCAAACTTGCCCTCGGCGTAAAGTTTGTTGGCCGCGGCAAAATCGGCGCTGACGTCCGCCGCCAGCAGATTTCCGGCGCAGACGGTGGCGAGCACAATGGAGAGCCAGGGTTTCATGACTTCAAGTTCCGGAGTTCGCCGAGCAATTGCTCGAACTGCGCGGCCACGGAATTCAATTCACTGCTGCCGCGCACGGGCGCATAGCGGGCCTGATTGCACAGCTGGAACTGCTCACGCAAGGCGCTGCGCGTGGCGGCGGGCGCAGCGCGCAGCAAGGCGTTTTCCTCCACCACGTTTTCCGTGATGGCCGTGGCCGGGCAATCCAGCCGCTCGCCGAGCTGCTCCTGCAACAGGCGGAACAGCGTGGCGAAAAATTCATCCGGCTGGTTGGCCGCCGCGTGTTGCTTTAAGTCAGCCAGGCCGCTGGCGACGAGCTGCGCGACCGCCCGCTGGCGGCGCAGGCGCGGATTGTTCGCCAGATTATCCGTGCGTTTGCGCCAGACCAACGCGGTGAGAAACGCCAGCACCGGCACCGCCTGCGCGGCCAGGAACACCGGTTGCGCGACGAGCGAAGTGTTGCCGGCGACGAGCGTTCCGAGCTTTTCTTTGATCGGCAGGATGTCCTGCGGCGGTTTTTCTTCGGCCGGATTTTTGTTCGCGGCGACCTGCGGCAATGGCGAGGTGCCGGCCGCTTTGACCGTGAGCGGCACGGCGGGCTGGGTGAGCGTGTGGTATTGACCGTCCTCGGGATTGAAGAACGAGAACGTCAACGCCGGCAGTTCGTGGACGTCGTTGTTCAGCGGCGAGATGATCTGTTCAAACGTTTTTGTGCCCTGAAAACCGAACTGGTCGGTGGTCTCCAGCTTGGTCGTGGGCGGATAGGTCTTGAAGTTTTTCCAGGCGTCCTGCACCGGCAACGTCACGGCATCCAGCGCGCCGCGGCCGGAAATCTGCACGCGCACGGTGATGGGATCGCCGACGGTCACGGTGGTCGGGCCGGCGCTGGCGGCGAGGTCGAACTGGCCGACGGCCCCGGAGAAATTGGCCGGCTGGTTTTGCACCGGCAGCGGCAGTGATTCGATATGCAAAGATTCTGACGCCAGCGTGACCTGCTTCTGCTCGCCCTGGTTGAAAAACTGCCGGAAGAACGGGTCGCCGCCCTGATTTTGCGCGGGCAAAACCACCACCGCACTGGCGGTGAACGGGCCGAGCGTGAGCGCGCCGGCCTTGACGACCGTCAGGGGCAGCGCCAGCGGTATCTCGGTAAATACGCGGTTGCCGATCTGCACGCGGCGGCGCTGGTTTTGCAACTCAACGGTTTTACCCGCGCTGAAGCCGTCCGTGGGCGAACTGGTGATTTGGAAGTTGCCAAAATTCTGCACGTCGTCGCGCAGGTAAAGGGCCAGTCGCGCCACGACGGTTTCGCCGGCATACACTTTCTGCTTCGGGAAATTCAGTTTCAGGAATGCGATTTCGCTGCCGGAATTCACGGCGGCGGCGGACGGGGCGGCGACCCGGCGGACGATGAGTTTTTTCGGCTCGGTGGCAAGCTGCTGGCCATTGACGTCGGCGGTGAGCGCGGGAATGGTGAATTCGCCGGCGCGCTGCGGCGTGACGGAAAAGCTCACGGTGACGGTCGTGCTCATCGCGCCGTTGATCCAGCTCATGTTTTGCGACGTGCCAGCCTGGGCGATCTGGAGGCCGGGCACACTGGGCGCGGGGACACGGCCCGGCGAGCCGCCCTCGAACGCTAGCGAGAGCGTAGCGCTTTCGCCAAGTGTCAGCGTTTCGCGGTCGAGCGACGCGGAGAACGAAGCCGCCCAAGCCGTGCCGGAAAGCAGCGCGATCAGCAGCACCGTCAATATTCTCAAGGTAAACCGCATTTTTGTTGCGTCCATTCTGACAGACGCGAGCCGGAAATGTTCACCATTTTTTAATCGGACGAAAGGGTAAAATTATTTGCCGTGCGCCGCCAGGGAACGCATCATGCCAGAATGACCAGCGCAAAACTATTCTCCATATTCGCCGCCGCCGTTTTGTTTGCGGCCAATCTGCCGGCGCAGACGCCCGCGCACACCTTTGCCATCGGCACGAATGATTTCCTGCTCGACGGCCAGCGCCTGCAGATCCGCTGCGGCGAAATCCACGCCGCGCGCGTGCCGAAGGAATACTGGCGGCAGCGCTTGCAACTGGCCAAGGCGATGGGCCTGAACACGGTTTGCGCGTATCTCTTCTGGAATTTGCATGAGCCGAAACCCGGCCAATATGTCTGGACCGGCCAGGCGGATGATGCGGAATTTTGCCGGATCGCGCAGGAGGAAGGCTTGTGGGTAATCCTGCGGCCCGGTCCGTATGCTTGCGCCGAGTGGGAAATGGGCGGCACGCCGTGGTGGATGCTCAAAGAGGACGGCGTGAAATTGCGCAGCCGCGACCCGCGCTATCTGGAGCCGGCGAAAGCCTATCTCAAGGAAGTCGGCCGCGTGCTCGGCCCGCTGCAAATCACGCACGGCGGCCCGATCATCATGGCGCAGGTCGAGAACGAATACGGCTTCTTCGGCAAGGACAAGGAATATATGAGCGCCGTGCGCCAAGCCTTGCTGGACGCGGGCTTTGACGTGCCGCTGTTCGCCTGCAATCCGCCGTCGGTGATGAAAAACGGGTTGCTCACCAATCTGTTCCAAGCCGCCAACTTTGGCAGTGACCCCAAAAATAATTTTGCCAAAACCCGCGAATTGCAGCCGACCGGCCCGCTGATCTGCAGCGAATTTTATCCCGGCTGGTTCGACACCTGGGGCCAGCCGCATCATTTTGGCAACACGGAGAAATATCTCGGCGACCTGAAATACATGCTCGAGGCCGGCGCGTCGTTCAGCATCTACATGGCGCACGGCGGCACGACCTTCGGGCTGTGGTCGGGCTGCGACCGGCCGTTCAAGCCGGACACGTCGAGCTACGATTATGATGCGCCCATCAGCGAGGCCGGTTGGGCCACGCCGAAATTTTTCCAGACGCGCGAGCTGTTCGCCAAATACCTACTGCCCGGCGAAAAGCTGCCGGCGCCGCCCGCGCAAAATCCGGTCATCGCTTTTGCCCGGGTTGACTTCAAGGAAGTCGCCCCAGTTTTTGGAAATCTGCCGGCCGCCATCGCTGATGAAACGCCGCGCAGCATGGAGAAATACGACCAGGGCTACGGCAGTATTTTGTATCGCACGAAAATCCCCGCCGGCGCGGCGGCGACGCTCGAAGCGACGGCGATTCACGATTTCGGCTATGTATTTGTTGACGGAAATCGCATCGGCGTGCTCGATCGCCGTAGCGGCAGCGCAAAAATCCTCCTGCCGGGTCGCGCGACCGAGGCCCAGCTCGATATTTTGGTCGAGCCGATGGGCCGCATCAATTTCGGCCCCGAGATGCTCGACCCGAAGGGCCTCATCGCGCCGGTGAAACTCGGCGGGGAAATGCTGAAAGGCTGGGAAATTTTTAATCTGCCACTGGATGACAAGATGGTCGGCGGGTTGAAATTCACCGCGGGAAAAACGGATGGGCCGGCCTTCTGGCGCGCGACGGTGAGCCTCGAAAACCCCGGCGACACGTTTCTGGATCTGCGCGGTTGGGGCAAGGGTGTGCTGTGGGTGAACGGCCGCTGCCTGGGCCGGTTTTGGAATGTTGGCCCGACGCAGACGGCCTATACGCCCGGCTGCTGGCTGCGCGCGGGCAATAATGAAATTGTGATCCTGGATTACCTCGGGCCGGAGCGCCCCGAAGTCGCCGGACTCGAAAAGCCGATTCTCAACGAGCTGCATCCCGAAAAGGATTTTGCCAAGTCGCATCGCCCGCCGGTGACGCTGAAGCTCACGGACAATGCGGTGGTCAACACCGGCACATTTGCGCCGGGAGCGGATACGCAGGAGATCAAATTCGCCGCGCCGGTCACCGGAAAATTTTTCTGCCTGGAATCGCTGAACGCCCATGATGGCAAGCCGTTTGCCGCCATCGCGGAACTGGATCTGCTCGACGCGAACGGCAATGCCATCAGCCACAACGGCTGGACGGTTGCCTACGTGGACAGCGAAGAGCGCGCCGGCGAGGACGGCTCGGCGGAGAACGCCATTGACGGCCAGACGGCAAACTTCTGGCACACGGAATGGAAAGCCAATTCCCCCGCGCATCCGCACCGGCTGATTTTGAATCTCGGCAAAGCGCAGACGATTTCCGGCTTCCGCTATGTGCCGCGCCAGGGCGAGGGCGGGGGACGCATCAAGGATTACCGCGTCCTGGTTGGCGACCAGCTGGTGCAGCCGAGGTAGGCCCCAAGCCACCGGCGCCGATTTGCGGTTTGACCGGCGATGGCGTGATTGCTAGGCTTTCCGTCCGTCCTTGACGGTTTTTATGCGACATACCATATCAGTTTTGGTGGAAAACAAGTTCGGCGTGCTCACGCGCGTGGCCGGATTGTTCAGCGGCCGCGGCTACAACATTGACTCGCTCAACGTCGCGCCGACGCATGATGCCGACACGTCGCGCATGACCATTGTCACCCACGGCGACGAAGCCACCGTGGAGCAGATCGTGAAACAGCTCAACAAGCTGCCGGACGTACTCAAGGTGCAGGATTTCCGCGAAGGCGAATATGTGGACCGCGAACTGGTGCTGGTGAAGGTCGGCGTGGATTCCAAGTCGCGCGCCGAGGTGATGCAGATCACCGACATCTTCCGCGCGAAAATCGTGGATGTGCAGCCCAAGTCGCTCACCATCGAGATCACCGGCGCCGACAGCAAGATCGTCAAGTTCCTCGACCTGATGAATTCATTCGGCGTCCAGGAAATCACGCGCACCGGCAAGGCGGCGATGCCGCGGAAGTAAACCATTTTCCAGCCATCAACCATCAACTGAAATCCAGCAACTAATTTTATGTCCAAAGTCTACACCGACAAAGACGCCGATCTCGGCGTGTTGAAAAAGAAAACCCTCGCCGTGCTCGGCTTCGGCTCGCAAGGCCACGCCCACGCGCTCAACCTCAAGGACAGCGGCCTCAAGGTCATCATCGGCCTTTACGAAGGCAGCAAGTCCATTCCGGTCGCGAAGGAAAAAGGGTTCAAGGTCGTCACCACGGCGGAAGCCGTGAAGCAGGCCGACGTCATCATGGTCGCGCTGCCCGACACCAAGCAGGGCGCGTGCTACAAGAAGGACATCGAGCCGAACCTGACCAAGGGCAAGACGCTCGTGTTCACCCACGGCTTCTCGATCCATTTCAAGACCATCGTTCCGCCGAAGAACGTGAACATCATCATGGTCGCGCCGAAAGGCCCCGGACACACGGTCCGCCGCCAATACGTCGAAGGCAAGGGCGTGCCGAGCTTGATCGCCATTTACCAGAACCCCGGCAAAGACGCGAAGAAGATCGCGCTCGCCTGGGCCAAGGGCATCGGCGGCACCCGCGCCGGGGTCATCGAAACCAACTTCAAGGAAGAGACCGAAACCGACTTGTTCGGCGAACAGACCGTCCTCTGCGGCGGCGCGAGCGCGCTGGTGCAGGCCGGATTTGAAGTGCTCGTCGAAGCCGGCTATTCGCCCGAGATGGCCTACTTCGAATGTTTGCACGAACTCAAGCTCATCGCCGATTTGATGAACGAATCCGGCATCAGCGGCATGCGCTTCTCGATCTCCGAGACCGCCAAGTGGGGCGACGTGAGCGTCGGCCCGAAGATCATTGATGCCAGCGTGAAGAAACGCATGGCGGCGGCGTTGAAAGACATTCAATCCGGCAAGTTTGCCAAAGACTGGGTTAAGGAATACGAAGGCGGCTACAAGCGCTACAACGCACTGCTCAAAAAAGGCGAGACGCATCCGATCGAGAAGACCGGCGCCAAGCTCCGCGCGCTCATGCCGTGGATGGGCAAGAAGAACATCAAGGGCGCGCAAGCGGCTTATTGATTCAAGCTATTAGATACCAAAGCCGCTGGAGCCATCCAGCGGCTTTTTGTTTTGTTTCAAACTAAATCCGCGGCGAGTGAGCGGATCAAAACCTCAGGGCAAATACTGGGAAACCGCTTCCAAGTCGGGATTCCAGTAACCGATTTTTTCAATGCGGCCCGCCGGTGAGAGCGTGAGCACCGAGACACAATCCGGCTTGGCCGGGAAGGGCCTCAATGTTTCCGCCGTCTCGATCAGCACGATGCGGTGCGGATATTTTTTCATTTTCGGCAGGGCAAAAAAGCGCGCCACCGCAGGCATCGTATGGATGTCCATCAGATAGGCTGCCTGATGCTTTTCGAGGAAGCCGGCACCTTGCGCGCCCAGTTTCAGATTGGCCGCTTTGGCTGGCGCCATCTCAGTAGCGACCAGTAAAACCCGGATATCATTCGTGAGAATGAATTCTTTCCCGTGCTGATCCTTGGCCGAAATCGTCGGCACGGGATCACCCACCGCCAGCGGTCCTGCTTGCGCGGCAAACCAGCCCAGGCATAAAGCCAAAATGGCAGGCAGGCAACGTCTCATGGAGTCGCGGTGACGGGTTAACGCCGGATTTTCAGCCGCCCAAAGAGCTGGCGTCCGTCACATCGCCCTTGTTGAAGTCCACGTATTCCTCGGTCAAATCGGCCGCATACATCACCGCGTTCGCCTGGCCGAGATTCAGTTGGATGTGCAGTTCAAATTCCTTCGGCGCCACGGCGGCGCACAGTTGTTTGAACGTCGCTTTTGTCGGCTGGCCGCGCTTGAGGCTCCAGATAATCTTCTTCGCGCCGGGTGCGGAATAGCCGATGTCAATTTTCTCCTCCACCACGGTCGCGGGCGAGTAGCCGACGGCGTCAATGAGGCGGCCCCAATTGGGATCGCCGCCGTGCCAGCTCGTTTTCACCAGCGCGCTGTTCGCCACCGCGCGCGCGGCGGCATCGGCGTCCTGAATCGTCTTCGCGCCGTTCACGCGCACGGTCACGACGCGGTGAACGCCTTCGCCGTCGCGGACAATTTTCTTGGCGAGTTCAAGGCAGACATGGTTCAGCGCGGCCTGGAAGGTTTTCCGCTCCGGGCTTTTGGCCGTGATGGGTTTGTTGCCCGCCAAACCGTTCGCCAACACGAGCACCGTGTCGTTCGTGCTCATGTCGCCGTCCACGGTGATGCGGTTGAAACTCTGCGCCACGGCTTCCTGCAAGGCCGCCTGTAAAACTTTTTTGTTCACTGCCGCGTCGGTGGTGATGAAGCCCAGCATCGTCGCGTGCAGTGCTGGCGCACGGCCACCAGGCAACGCCGCCGGTCGCCGGCCGGTTGCGCTCATGCCCGGCTGGATCATCCCCGCGCCCTTGCAAATGCCGCCGATACGCACTGTTTTGCCACCAAGCTTGAATTCCACCGCGACTTGTTTTGGCTTGGTATCGCTGGTCATGATGGCTTCCGTCGCGCGGTCGGCGTGCGCGGCGGTGGTGCCGAGTTCCATCGCGGCCTCCAGGATGCCGGCGCGGACATGGTCCATCGGCATCGTCACGCCGATGCGGCCGGTCGAGCCGACCAGCGCCCGGCCGGCGGACAGCGCCAGGGTTTTTTCCGTGAACGCCACCATTTCGCGCGCGTCGGCCATGCCCTGTTTGCCGGTGCAGGCATTGGCATTGCCGGAATTCACAACCACGACTTGCGCGGTGCCTTTCTGCATGCGCTCGACGCAGACTTTCACCGGCGCGGCGCAGACCTGGTTCGTCGTGAACATCCCGGCGACGGTCGCGGGCGTTTCGGAGACGATGAGCGCGAGGTCGCGCTTCGGGCCTTTGTTGGAGCCTTTGCCGGTGCCGAGTTTTTTGATGTCGCAAAACACGCCGCTGGCGAGGAAGCCGGTGGGCGCGACAATGGCGCCGGGGATTGCTTTGAACTGATTTTTCATTTTGGAGAATTTATTGAACCACGAAAACCGCGAAATGACACGAAAAACAGACACGGATGGCACAGATTTTCCCAGATTGATTTTAGGGTAATCCGTGAAATTCGCGGCTAGATTTTCACGGCCTCAATTTCCAGCCGCACCATGCGGACGTGGATCTGGCCGGCGGCATCGGGCGGATGTTTCGCAACATAGCGACTGGTGACGGCGGCGATGAATTCTTCGCGTAAATTTTCCGGCACGCGCTGGACGAAGGGCAGCCAGGTCGTGCGCAGCCACGTTGCCAAACCCGCCGCGCCTTCATACGTCGCCGCTTTGGGCGCCAGTTCAATGGCCGTGATCTGGAAACCGCACTGCGGCAGCCATTGCGCATAATCACCTGCAGTGTAAAAAAAATAGGGCAGCGGCATCCGGCGGAAATATTGACACCAGCGTTTCAGACGCATTTCCGGCCGGAGCGCGAGAAACACATCATGGGCATTGCCTTTGCCACCGCAGGAGACCACGAGGCGTCCGCCGGGTTTCAAAACGGCTGAGACCCCCCGCAGAATGGCTTCGTGATCATCCACCCAATGCAGGGCCGCATTGGAAAAGACGGCGTCAAATTGCTGGCGCAGGGCCAGCCGGCGCGCATCGCCGATGTGAAATTCAAGATTGGGATTTTTGAGGGGCGGAAAGGTTTGCCGGGCGTGGGAAATCATTTCCCCGGAGGCATCCACGCCCACCACCAAACCCTGCGGCACGGCGCGGGCGATTTCCGCCGTGATTTTTCCATCCCCGCAGCCGACGTCCAGGACGTGCTCGTTACCGCGCAAATGAAGACGCGCGATCAGTTCGCGCGCCCACGTCTGCTGCACGACGGAATTCGCGGCGTAATCGGCCGCATTCCATTTTAATGCCGTGACAGACACGCTCAAATCAAGCCGGCGGTTTCCGGCCAGCCGCTTAAGATGTTCAGGCTTTGCACGGCCTGGCCGCTCGCGCCCTTGACGACGTTGTCCTCGGCGCTCATGACGATGAGCCGGCCGGTGCGCGGGTCGAGCCGCCAGGCGATTTCGCAGACATTGGTCCCCACGACGTTCTTGGTGTCGGGCAACGCCTTGCCCTCAAGGAGGCGCACGAAAGGCTCGTCGGCGTAAGCCGAGTGATAGCACGCAGTGATTTTTTTGCCGAGCGCCTCTGCGCCGGCGGCATCATTGAAAGGTTCTGCCGGCGCCAGATACAGCGTGGTCAAGATGCCGCGGTTCACCGGAATCAGATGCGGCGTGAACTGGATGGTGACCGGCGTGCCCGCCGCGAGCGAAAGCTGTTCCTCGATCTCGGACAAATGCCGGTGTTTCGGCACGCCGTAAGGCCGGACGCTTTCGTTGCATTCGCAGAAAAGATAGTCCACCTCCGCCTTGCGGCCCGCGCCACTGACGCCGCTCAGGGAATCGGCGATGATGCCGGCCGGCTGGACGAGGCCGGCTTTCAGCAGCGGAATCACCGGCAGCAAGATGCTCGTCGGGTAGCAGCCGGGCGAGGCGATGAGCAGGGATTTCTTGATCTCTTCCCGATAGCATTCCGGCAGGCCGTAAACGGATTTCTTCAACAACTCCGGCGCGGGATGGTCATGCGCGTAAAATTCTTTGTAGATCGCCGGGCTCTTGAGCCGGAAATCCGCGCTCAAATCGATCACCACGCAGCCGGCATTGACGAGCGGAATGGCATATTCCGCCGCGACGCCGTGCGGCAGCGCCAGAAAAACCACGTCCGCCTGCTTCGCGAGCAGTTCGGCGTTCGGCTCGACGAAGCGGAGCGTCCGGGATTTCGGGTGGCTGGCGAATTTGGGGAAAACCTGGGCGAGCGTCTGCCCGGCGTGCTGGCGCGAAGTGACGGCGACCAGTTCCGCGTGCGGATGGTTGAGGAGCAACTGCACGAGGACCTCGCCGGAGTAACCGGACGCACCCACGATGGCGACTTTTTTCATTTTCATCTTTCAAAAATTTAACCGCGAATCACCCGGACCACACGAAAATTTCTTTTCGGCATGGATGTCATGGACGGCGGCCGTGACAGGGGATAAAACAAAAAACCCGCCGGCACTGGCCAGCGGGTTTGAAAACTTTCCGTTGCGATCAACGCTTGGAGAACTGGAAGCGTTTGCGCGCGCCGGGCTGGCCGTATTTCTTGCGCTCGCGTTCGCGGGGATCGCGCGTGAGGAAACCTTCCGCCTTCAGCGCGGGGCGCAGGGTGGCGTCAAATTTCAGGAGCGCGCGGGAGATGCCGTGGCGGGTCGCCCCGGCCTGGCCGAGCGGGCCGCCGCCGACCACGTTCACGCGCACGTCCAGCTTGTCGGCCGTGTTGGTGATGGTCAAGGGTGAGGACACCGTGGCGCGCTGGGTGTCCAGCGGGAAATAATTTTCAAACGCGCGGCCGTTGACGGTGATCTTGCCGCTGCCGGTCGCGAGGCGGACGCGGGCGATCGCGGTTTTGCGACGGCCGGTGCCGAGGAATTCGTTGGTGGTTTTCGTAGCCATAACAGAAATTATTTAGCGGCGGCGAGTACGGCGGGCGTCTGCGCCTCGTGGTTGTGCTTCGGGCCCTTGAACACTTTGAGCTTGGTGAGGAGCACGCGACCGAGGCGATTCTTGGGAATCATGCCCTTGACGGCGTGCTCAATCAGAAATTCCGGGTTCTTGGCGCGGACCTGCTCGACGGTGGCGTATTTTTCGCCGCCCTTCCAGCCGGAATAGCTCATGTATTCCTTGGCCTTTTCTTTTTTGCCGGTGACGCGGACCTTCTCGGCGTTGACGACGATGACAAAATCGCCGGCATCGAGGTGCGCGGTGTAAACGGGCTTGTTTTTCCCGCGCAAAATATCAGCCACCTGCACGGCCAGTCGGCCAAGCACGGCGCCATCGGCATCAATAACATGCCACTTGCGCTGGTCCAAATTAACTTTCGGCAAATGCGTTTTCATCTAAATTCCAATACAAAGGGACGTGGAAACTATCAAACGGGCGAATGAAGTCAATACGCTATTTCAAATTATTGGATTGGGCTTTACAGCCACTGGTCCTTGGGCAAATGATGATTCGCATGAAGAGACTCAGTTTTCTGCTCGCGGTCGCGGGGCTGCTCTGGCTGCCGCTGGCCGGTTCCGCCCAAACCGCGGGCGCCAAGGCCGCCGACCCGAATCCGCAGGCGAAAAAATTGTGCGAAACCGTTTCCATGATCACCGGCGTGGCCATCTCGCCGATGCTCGGCGTCGGCGCGGTCGGCGCGTATGATTATTTTCAGGCCAAAACGCCAGAGCAGAAGGCCAAGCTCCCGTGGTTTGCCAATCCGCTGTTCTGGATCCCGGCCCTGCTGCTCGTCGGGGCGTGTTTTCTGAAAGACACCGCCGGTATCGCCCTGCCCACGGTGCTCAAAAAGCCGTTCGACGTGGCCGAAACCGTCGAGCACAAGATCTCCGGCCTTGTCGCCACCGGCGCGTTTGTGCCGATTGCCGCTTCCATTTTTCATTCGCCGGACCAGCCCAGCGCGTCGCTCGCGGCGGCCGGATTTGCGGCGATTGACCTGCACTGGCTTTACAACGCGCTGATGGTGCCCTTCGCGATGGCGGCTTTTTTCATCGTGTTCCTCGCGTCCAACGCCGTCAACATCCTCATCCTGTTAAGTCCCTTCTCGACCGTGGACGCCGCGCTTAAAGGTTTCCGCACCACCATCCTCGCCAGCGTCGTGGGCACGTCCTTCGTCAATCCCTGGATGGGCGCGCTGTGGGCGCTGGCCATCATCCTCTTTTCCTGGCTCATCGCGGGCTGGTCCTTCCGGCTCTCGCACTTTGGACTGTCCTTCGTCTGGGATTTTGTCACCGGTCGGAAAAACCGGTTTCACCCCGATGCGAGGGAAAACAAAATGTTCCTGGGCCGGAATATTGAAAAAGTGCCCACCCGCACTTACGGCAAGCTTTCGCGCAATGACCAGGGCGAACTTGTTTTCAACTATCATCCGTGGCTCGTCCTGCCGCCGCGCACCCTGATCCTGCCGGCGGGAACCTATGAGACCGGGCGCGGCCTGTTCTACTCCGAAATCATGCGCGCCGAGGGGGATTCTCTTAAAACCGTCATCCTGCTGCCGCCCCGTTACCTCGGGCACGAGGCGGAGGTTGCCAATATCTATCATTTTGCCGGCACCCGCGATGTGGGCATCCGCGCCGGCTGGGCATGGTTTAAGAGCATGTTCGGCGGCAAACGGTCGGCGGCCTGAGCGCATAACCCGCATCGTTAGGATTGATTCAGCCGGTAGTTTTTTCGATTCACGACCTCGGGGTGGCAGCTGGCAGAGTGAGGCCGTGAAATTTGGAAAGTCAACCCGCCGCCGCTTCTCCAGCAGCGGCCAAAGTGAAAGTGAGCGGTTATGGAACTGATCATCGTCTTGGCTGTCGGTGCGCCCATCGCGCTAGGCCTCTGGCTCATTGTCCGGGCCGTGAGCGCCCAAAACCGCATCGAGGAACTCACGCAGCGTGTGGATCGTCTCCAGCAGCAGGTTCTCCGGCTGAATCAGCGCCCGCCGGCGGCGGCCCAGGCCGAGGAAGAAACCAGCCCGGTATTTAAACCGGCGGTTCTGCCCGCACGGAAAACGGACTGGGAACCTTTCCCGCCAGTGGCCGAGGAGCCGGTGATCCCTGGGGAAAATCCAGCACACGTTCCCGCCGCCGAAGTCCCTCCCGCGTCCCCGGTGCCGGCAATGCCTGTTCCGGTTGAACCGGAAGCCATCGCTCCGCCGGTTATCCGGCCGCCAATTACCGAGTTTGCTAGAACCGCTTCCGCCGCCAGGTCGGAAGAAACAACCGCACCGGTGCCGCCGCCATTTATGCCGAAAACTGAGTCGGAGCCGCCGGAACCGGCGCCCGTCGGGGAAAAAGCGTCCTTCGAGATGCGCCTGGGCACCTATTGGCTCGTGCGGGTCGGCATCGTGATGCTGCTGACCGGCCTCGCGTTTTTCGCCAACTACGCCTACCACCATGTTGTCCCCAAACTGGGTCCGGGCGGAAAAATCTCCCTGCTTTATCTCGCCAGCGGACTGCTCCTCGGCGCCGGTGCCTGGTGGCAGCGGCGCAACATGAACGAGTCGCTAAAAAACTATGCGCAAGTCCTCTTTGCCGGCGGGCTGGCGGCGGTGTATTTCACGACTTACGCCGCGTATCACATCCCGCCCTTGCGCGTCATCGAAAACGCGGTGGTGGACGGCACGCTCTTGCTGGCGTGGGCCGGCGTCATCATGTGGATCGCCGACCGCCGCAAATCCGAGGTCATGGCGCTCTTCGCCGTCGGCCTGGCCTTTTACAGTTCGATCATCACGCGCGTCGGCGATTTCACGCTTTACTCGAACCTCGTGCTGACCATCGCCGCCGTGGTGTTCCTCATCCGCAACCGCTGGGTGAGTCTCTCGTTCGCCGGCTTGGCGACCAGCTACGCAGGCTATGCGTTCTGGCGGTTCCTGCACGAGAACGGCTGGCGTTTGGCCGCACCCGATGAACGGCTCGGATTCGGCGCATCGTTTCTGGCGGCTTACTGGCTGGTGTTCACCACCGCCTCGTTTTTGTCCAAGAGCGAAAAACTTTCCGGCAAAAACCGCGCCGCGTTTCTCACGCTGAACAACGGCGCGTTCTTCGCGCTGTTTCTCCTGACGATGCTGCAGGTCCACACCGGCGGCTTCTGGAAATTTTCCCTCGGCTACGGGGTGGTGTTGCTGGCGCTGGCCGGGCTGGCGAAGAAAATGTTGCCAGACGAGCCGCTGGCCCGAAATGGCTATCTCACGCAGGGCTTGTTGCTCGTCACTTTGGGCTTCATCACCAAGTTCGCCGGGCTGCAGCTCGCGCTCGTGCTCGGCGTGGAAAGCGTGGTGCTGTTCCTTCTTGGCGTCCAGCGCCCGAGCGCCATCCTGAAAGGTTTCGCCTATGCCGCCGCCGGCCTGGCCACCGGCTGGTTTATCGCCAGCCTGCAGCCGTTGGCCGCCCGTGGCGTCTGGGCGGGCGTTGCCTTGGGCGGGCTCATGGCCGTCAACGCTTGCCGCGCCCACTGGCTGGAAAAAGCTCCATCGTCGCCGCGGCTCGAAACCACGGTGTTCACGCTGCTCGCCTTTATCAGTTGGGCGGCCACCACTTGGTTTAACTCGGCGGAACCGCACCTGCCGGCCGCCCTCGTGCTCGGGGTGGAGAGCGTGGTGCTGTTCAATCTGGTCGCGCGGCGGCAAAGTCTCCCGCCCATGATTTTTGCCGGCTTCGCCGCCGGGTTCGGGATTGTCTGGTGCGCGTTGAACCAAAAGCAATTTGAGGCCGCCGGGCTTTGGGCCGGCGCGGCATTGGGGGCGCTCATGCTGTTCAATGCCTGGACCGCGCACCGGCAGGCGGGCGAGCGGGCGGAGCTGCCGCTCCGCCCCACGCCCTCTCTCTTCACGCTGCTCGCCTTTGCGAGCTGGCTGGTGACGACGTGGTTCAATACGTCGGCCGAGCATCTACCGCTGGCGCTCACCGTCGAGGCGGTGGCGTTCACGCTCTCCATTTATTGGCTGCGCATCCGGGAAGTGGCGTTGCTGGGTCAATTCTTTCTCGTGTTCGCCCAGCTGGCCTGGCTGTTCCATTTTCTCAACCACACGCCGCCGTGGTGGAATCCGCTCGTGCTGATCGCCGCCACCGTCGGCTTGAGCCATTGGTGGCAATGGCAAAAGCGCGTGACCCTGACCGGCGCCACGTTTACCTGTTACTCGACCGTATTCGCGCTGGCCGCCATCGCGGTCGTGATCGTCTGGCTGCATCCGCTGGTCGAGGCGCCGACGTGGCTGGTGCTCACCAGCTTGCTTGCGGTGGCGGCGACGGTATATGGCGTCGTCACCCGCGCCTGGCTTCTGGCGATCTGCGGCCAAATCTTTCTCGTGCTTAGCGCGTGGGAATTTCTGGTCGAACTCTTCCATGGCAAACCGGAATGGTATTTCCCGCTCGCGCCGCTGGTCGTGCTGGGCATCTTGTCCTTCGCCACCGTGGCGTGGTTCGCCCGCCAGCCGGAGACTGGTGCCAAGGTGCGCGGGCCGCTTTTGCAAGTGGCGCTGGTCTATCGCTGGCTGGCGCTCGTGATGTCGCTGCTCTGGATCTGGCAATATGTGCCGGAGCCCCAACGCGTCTGGGCGTTCATGCTCACGGCGGCGGCCGTTTTTGCCCTGGCGATGTGGCGCCGCAATCAGGAGGCGCTTGTGGCCGTGGCGGTCTATGCGGTGGCGTCGCTCGCCACGCTCTGGCTGCGTGACGGTCTGGCGATGGATATCTACTGGCCGAACCTGCTCGCCTTGCTGACGCTGTTCGCGTTCCAACAGATGCTCCGGCGCACGTCGGCGACCTGGCCGCTCGATGAAAAAATCCACAGCGCCCTGGTGTTTGTCGCCGGAGGGAGTCTGTGGCGTTTTGTTTCCTGCTGGGCGGAGTCCTTCACCAGCGGCTTTTTTGTCACGATGAGCTGGGCGGGGCTGGCCGTGCTGATCTTTGCGGCCGGCATCCTGTTGCGCGAACGTTTCCACCGCTGGCTCGGACTGGGCGTGCTGGCGGCGGCGGTCGGACGCGTCGTGCTGGTGGATGTGTGGAAGCAGGAAACGATTTACCGCGTGCTGACGTTCATGGCGCTGGGCGTGGCGCTGCTCGTCATCGGCTTCATCTACAACAAATATCAGGATGCCATCCGGAAATGGCTGTGAGATCCTTTAGCCGCCGAGATACGCGCTCTGCACCGATGGGTTCTGGCGCAGCGCGGCGGAGTCGCCTTGCAAGGTGATCCGACCGGTTTCCAAAACATAGCCGGAATGGGAAATCTCCAGCGCGCGGTTGGCGTTCTGCTCCACGAGCAAAATGGTCAGGCCGCGCTCGCGGTTGATCTCGACGATCTTTTCAAAGATCGTTTTCACCAGCAGCGGCGCGAGGCCGAGCGAGGGCTCGTCGAGCATCAGGAATTTCGGCTGGCTCATCAGCGCCCGGCCGATCGCCAGCATCTGCTGTTCGCCGCCGCTTAACGTGCCCGCGACTTGCTGCTCGCGCTCCCGCAGGCGGGGAAACGTGGCGAAGACAAAATCCAGTTCACGGCGGATCGCTTTTTTATCGCGTTGCAGGAACGCGCCCATCATCAGGTTTTCGTGGACGGAGAGGTTCGCAAAGATCATCCGGCCCTCCGGGACGTGGGCCAGGCCCGCCTGGACAATCGCGTGCGCCGGCATTCCCACAATTTCCTTGCCGGCGTAGATGATTTGGCCGGATTTCGGCTTGAGCAAGCCGGAAACGGTTTTCAAGGTCGTGGTTTTCCCCGCGCCGTTGCTGCCGATGAGGGTGACGATGCTGCCCGCCGCCACGGACAGCGAAATCCCGTGCAACGCGTTGATCGCGCCGTAGCTGACCGCAAGATTTTTGATTTCTAACATTTGATTTGCCACCGGGGCACAGAGCACACAGAGAAAAATCCCGACTCGGCGACCTCTGTGGCTCTGCGGCTAATGATCATTTTTTGGGTTCCTCACCGAGATAGGCCGCGATGACTTTCGAGTTTGCGCGCACCACATCAGGTTTTCCTTCGGCAATCTTCACGCCGTAATCCAGCACCGCGATGCGTTCGCAGATGTCCATAACCAGCTTCATGTCGTGCTCGACCAGCAGGACTGAGATCTGGAATTTTTCCTTCACGAAACGGATGAGATTGGTGAGTTCCGCCTTCTCGGTCGGGTTCATGCCGGCGGCGGGTTCGTCGAGCAGCAGCAGCTTGGGTCGGGTCGCCAGGGCGCGGACGATTTCCAGCCGCCGCTGGTCGCCGTAGGGCAGGCTCTTAGCCATTTCGCTGCGGTGCTTATCCAGGCCGAAGATTTCCAGCAAATCCATCACTTGTTTTTCGACCGCCGCCTCGCCTTCGCGAAAGCCGCGCCCGCGCCAGAGGGCGTTGCGGATGCCGTGCGGCCGATGCAGCTGGACGGCGGTGCGGACGTTGTCAAACACGGTCATGCTCGCGAACAGCCGGATGTTCTGGAACGTCCGGGCGATTCCGCGCCGGGCGAGTTGATGCGACTTGAGATTTTTCGTGGGCCGGCCGTCGAAGGTGATTGCGCCGCCGGTCGGCTGATAGACGCCGGTGATGAGATTGAACGCCGTCGTTTTGCCCGCGCCATTCGGGCCGATCAATCCAACCAGCTCATGCTCGCCAATCTGCAAGTCCACTTCCGATACCGCCGTTAATCCACCGAAGCGGATCGTCACGCGGTCAAGTTGAAGCAGGGGGGAGCTCATTTTTTGCCAAACGAAAATAGGCCCTGGGGCCGAGCGATCATCAAAATGATGATGAGCAGCGAGTAAATGATCATCCGGTAATCCGCGAAGCCGCGCAGAAATTCCGGCAGCAGCGTCAGTATAATCGCCGCGATGATGACGCCCGCCGTGCGCCCCATGCCGCCGAGAATGACCATGACCACAATGTCGATGGACTTCATGAAATCAAAGCCGGTCGGCGAGAGGAACTGTTTGTGATGCGCGTAAAGTCCGCCGGCGATGCCCGCGAAAAAGGCGCCGATGACGAAGGCGGTGACCTTGTAGCGGGTCGGGTTGACGCCCATGGCGCTGGCGGCCACCTCGTCATCTTGCACCGCGATGAAGCCGCGGCCGTAAGTGGAATTCACGAGGCAGGTGACGACGAACACGGTCACCGCCGCGAGGGCGAAGGCCCAGAACAAATTCGTATAGCCGGGAATGCCCTTGAGTCCGCTCGCCGCGCCGACGCAATCCAGGTTTTGCAAAATCACACGGATGATTTCCCCGAAGCCGAGCGTGACGATGGCCAGATAGTCACCCCGCAATCGCAGCGTCGGCACGCCGACCGCCAGTCCGGCAAGCGCTGCCGCCAAACCGCCGAGTAGAAGTGCAGCGATGAACACCAACGGCACCAAGGCGGGCGGCACACTCTTGGAGAACGCCAGCGTAAAGGAAGCCGCCGAATACGCGCCGACCGCCATGAAGCCGGCGTGACCGAGACTGAACAGGCCGGTGTGGCCGTTGATGAGATTCAAACTGACGGCGAGGATGATGTTGATGCCGACATCAATCGCAATACCGAGATAGTAGCGGTTATAGTGCGCGGAGAAATACGATGCGACCGCTGCCACCAGGATGGCTGCCACGAGAAATCGTTTGGCGCCGGAGTTCATCAGACTTTCTCCACGGTGGATTTGCCGAGCAGCCCGGCGGGTTTGAACAGCAGGATCAAAATCAAAATGGCGAATGCGATACCGTCGCGGTAATTCGACATGCCGGGGATGCCGCCCGCGAACGTTTCCAGCAGGCCGATCACCAGGCCGCCGAGCGCCGCGCCGGGCAGGTTGCCGATGCCGCCGACGACGGCCGCGATGAACGCCTTCAAACCGACTTGCACCCCCATGAGCGGTTCGATGCTCGCGTAGTTCATCGCGAACAGGATGCCGCCCGCGCCCGCCAGCGCCGAGCCAAGGCCGAACGTGAACGAGATGATGGAGCTGATGTTCACGCCCATGAGCGCGGCGGCCTGCGGATTGAACGCCACGGCGCGCATGGCCGTGCCCGTGCGCGTGCGCTGCACAATGAACGACAGCGCCACGAGCAGCAGCGCGGTGGTGACGAAGACGATCACCTGGCTGGAGTCCAGCACCAGCCCGCCGATCTGCCACGTGGTGAACGGAATCAATTTCGGAAACGCGTGCGGCGCCGCGCCGAACACGGCGGGATGCTGGCAGGTGTATTCGATGAACAACGACACGCCGATGGCGGTGATCAGCACGGTGAGCTTGGGCCGCTGGCGCAACGGCCGGTAGGCGAGGAATTCGATCAGCATCCCGATGAGCGCGCAGATGGCCATCGCCAGGACCATGACCACGGCGCCGCTGAAGAAGGATTGCGGCGGCAGGAAACGGCTGACGACCGGCGCCAGATAGTAGCCGGCAAACGCGCCGAGCATGAAGACGTCGCCATGCGCGAAGTTGATGAAGCGCAGAACGCCATAGACCATCGTGTAGCCCAGCGCAATGAGCGCGTAAATCGCGCCCAACGAAAGGCCGTTGATTAATTGCTGTAGAAACTCGTTGATAGTTTTTAGTTGATAGTTGATAGGAAGACGGCGGCGCGTTAGTTGCTTTCCAATACTGACCGGCGTAATCCGCTTAACATCTTCCCCTGTTCCTCGGCTGCGGCGTAAAGCTTATTGAAGTCGGCTTCAGAAAGAAACCACAGACGGCGACCTACGAACGATTGCGAAACCACCTCAAACAGCGAGCCGGCAGCAATTTCCAGAAACCGGGCGTAATCGTTCTTGGAATTGCGCGCCGCACCCTCGGCGATATTTGAAGCAACCGAAACGGCCGCGCGGCGCATCTGGTTGGTCAGGCCAAACCGTTCGTCGGACGGGAAATTTCGTGTCGCTTCGTAAACCAAGTCGGCAAAGGCAATCGCCTTTTGCCATGTCTCTAGTTTTTCAAAATTAAACACGCGGAAAATTTGCCGCGAGGGCTATCAACTATCAACTAAAGACTATCAACCAGTTCACGGCTCGACGGTTTCCAAGTATTTGAATTGGCCGTCTTTCACTTGCAGGATCACCGCCGCCTTGGTCGCGTCGCGTTTTTCGTTGATCGTCGTCTTGCCGGTGGCGCCGGCAAAATCCTTCGTAGCCGCCAGCGCGTCGCGGATTTTCTGGCCGTCGGTCGAGCCGGCGCGTTTGATCGCATCGGCTAATACGAGCGCGGAATCGTAGCCCAGCGCCGCCATGGCGTCGGGCACCTTGCCGTTAAAGCGGGCTTTATAGGCAGCGACAAAGTTTTTGCTCTGTTCGGTCGCCACATCCGGCGCGTAGTGCGTGGAAAAATAATTCCCCTCGACCGCGCTCCCACCGATTTTCACAAGGGTATCGGCTTCCCAACCGTCGCCGCCGAAGAGCGGAACATCCAGGCCCAATTGCTTTGCCTGGATGCAGATGAGCGCGACATCCGTGTAGTAGCCGGGCACAAACACCGCGTCGGGATTCGCCGCCTTGATGGCTGTGAGCTGGGCCTTGAAATCCTTGTCACCGCCATTGAAATCCAACTCCGTCACGATCTGCCCGCCGCCAGCCAGAAACCCCTCCTTGAAATACCTGGCGAGGCCCTTGCTATAATCGCTCTTCACATCCGTGAACACGGCAACCTTTTTGGCCTTGAGCGTCTTGGCGGCGAAATTCGCCATGACGGTGCCTTGAAACGGATCGATGAAGCAGACGCGGAAAATGAAGTCGCCGGTCTCGGTCACCTTCGGATTGGTGGAGCTGGGCGAAATCATCGGAATCTTGTTCTGCTGGCAGATCGGCGCGGCTTCGAGCGAGCGGGACGAGGCGACCTCGCCGAGGATGGCCACGACGTTGTCGCGGGAGATGAGCTTGTTGACGACGGTGGCGGGTTCGCCGGCCTTGGACAGATCGTCCTCGGTGAGTAATTCGATCTTCTTGCCGAGCACGCCGCCGGCGGCATTGATCTGCTCGACGGCCAGCACCGTGCCTTCATGCGACGAGATGCCGAACGTCGCCTCTTTGCCCGTGAGCGAGGCGTATTCACCGACCTTGATGGTGTCGCTCCCGGTGGAGCCGGACGGGCCACAGCCGGTGATGAGTCCGGCCGTGGCCAGCCAGACGGTGGAAAAAACGAGCGGGCGCAAAATATTCATAAAAAATCCAGCCGAGGTACACAGCCTAAATCGGCCGCCAGCCTATCGAATTATGGTCCGGTTTCAAGCCTGCGAAATCGGGCGGGCAGAACCGAGGATTTGACAAGGGGCTGATTATTACCTACCGTTCGGTAGGTTGTGTTGAAACACGGCCCGGAAACCCGGATCCAGATTCTCCGCGCGGCGCTCAAGCGCTTTGCGAACGGCGGCTATGCGGCCACGTCCGTCCAGCAGATTGTGGATGATGCGAAGGTTTCCAAGCCGGCGCTCTATTATCATTTCGCGGACAAAGCGGGCCTGTTTCAGGCGCTGGTGCACGAGGCCCACGATCAGCGCTACCGCGTCCTGCAGGAGGCCGTGGCCCAGGGCGGCGATTTCCGGCAGCAGGCGGAGGCCATGCTGGTGGGCTTGTTTGCGTTTTTCCGGCAGAACCGCGAGCTGATGCGGATCGCGTTCGCGACGATGTTCGCCGCGCCGGGCGAAGTGCCGGAAAACTTGTCTTACGCGGACAAGTGTGAACGGAACTTTGAATATGTCCACAGCCTGATCAAGCGCGCCCAGAAAAACGGCGAACTGGACAAGCGCTATGACAGCCAGGAGCTGGCGTTTGGTTTTTACGGGATGGCGAATTTTTATCTCGTCGCCCATCTGGTTTGTCCGGATTGCGAGCCGGATCAGTTGACGGCCAGGAAAATTGTGGAATTGTTCCTCGCGGGCGCGGCGCCGAAAGCGCGCGGGCGGAAAAAATAATCTCAAATCAAGGAGTTCAATGAAGCAGAAAATCATCATCGGTCTCGTCATCGTCGTTGCGATTGGCGGCGGATTGGGCGCCGTCAAGGCGCTGCAAATCCGCGCCCTCATCGCCTCCGCCGGGGCGTTTACGCCGCCGCCGGAAACGGTGGCCACCGCCTTGGCGCATGCGGAACAATGGCAGGACACGCTAACCGCCGTCGGTTCGGTCAATGCGGCGCAAGGGGTCATCATCGCGCCGGAAATCGCCGGGACGGTCGTCGAAATCGCCTTTGAATCCGGGGCGACCGTAGCCAAGGGCGACCTGCTGGTGAAGCTCGACACGTCGTCCGAGGAAGCCCAGTTGCGGGCGGCGGAAGCGCAGGTCCAACTGGCCCGGCTGAATCTGGACCGCACGCAAAAATTGCGCGCGGACAGCACCGTCTCGCAGTCCGAACTCGACCAGGCCGATGCCACCCTGAAGCAAAACCAGGCGAACGCCGATGCCGTCCGCGCGACGATCGAGAAGAAAACCCTCCGCGCGCCGTTCGCCGGCCGGCTCGGCATCCGGCTCGTGAATCTGGGCGAGCAACTGGATGTCGGCAAGGGCATCATCTCGTTGCAGGCGCTGACGCCGGTGTATGCGGATTTTTCCCTGCCGCAGCAGGATTTGTCGCAGCTGCAAACGGGCCTGGTCGTGCAGGTGACGAGCGACAGCTATCCCGGCACGAATTTCATTGGCGAACTGGCCGCGATCAATCCCGACCTGAACGCGATGACGCGCAGCGTGCAACTGCGGGCAAAGCTGGCCAATGCCGATCAATTGTTGCGCCCGGGAATGTTCGTGCGGGTGACGGTGATCTTGCCGCAGGCTGAACCGGTGCTCGCGGTGCCGGCGACGGCGGTTTTGCGCGCCCCCTATGGGGACGCGGTGTATGTGATTGAACCGCAGGTGGCCGGCGGGGTGACCAACCTGGTGGCGCAGCAGAAGTTCATCCGCACCGGACGGACGCACGGTGATTTTGTGAGCGTGGAGTCCGGGTTGAAGGCGGGCGACCGCGTGGTGACCTCGGGGCTTTTCAAACTGCATAACGGCGCGAGCGTCCAGGAAAACAACGCCGCCACCGACTCGCCCAAACCTTCGCTGACCCCCACGCCGCCGAACAGCTAAACGCCCGCCCGCATGAAATCTTTCACGGATCTCTTCATCCGCCGGCCGGTGCTGGCGACCGTCGTCAGCCTGATCATTTTGATCGCGGGCCTGCAGGCCATCCGCTCGCTCAATATCCGGCAATATCCGCGCAGCGAAAACGCGACGATCACGGTGACGACGGTTTATGTCGGCGCGAGCGCGAACCTGGTGCGCGGCTTCGTCACCCAGCCGCTGGAGCGAGCCATCGCGGCGGCGGACGGCATTGATTACATGGAATCGGCCAGCAAACTGGGCCTCTCCACCATCATCGTGCATCTGCGGCTGAACTATGATTCCAAGAAGGCGCTCGGGGAAATCAGCTCCAAAGTGGACCAGGTGCGCAACGATCTGCCGCCCGAGGCGGAAATCCCCACGCTCACCATCGCCACCGCCGACTCGCAGTTCGCGTCGGCCTACTTGAGTTTCACGTCGGATATTCTGCAGGCGAATCAGATCACGGATTACCTGACGCGGGTGGTGCAGCCGCGCCTGACGGCCCTGGAGGGCGTGCAAAAAGCCGATATTCTGGGGGGGCGCACGTTCGCGATGCGCATCTGGCTGAAGTCCGAACGGCTCGCGGCGTTCAACATCAGCCCGAACGAGGTGCGGGTGGCGCTGGCGGCGAATAATTTTCTTTCCGCCGTCGGTCAGACCAAAGGCTCGCTGGTCCAGGTGAATCTGACGGCGAACACGGATTTGCGTTCGGTGGATGAATTCAAGCATCTCGTCGTCCGCCGGCACGGCGATCAGCTCGTGCGCCTGAGCGACGTGGCCGACGTGGTGCTGGGCGCGGAGGATTATAATTCCGAGGTGCGCTTCAGCGGCGAACGCGCGGTGTTCATGGGTATCTGGGCGCTGCCGAATGCAAACTCGCTCGACGTCATCAAGCGCGTGCGCGTGGAAATGGCGGCGATCCAGAAAGAGCTGCCCACCGGCCTCACGGCGCGCGTGGCGTATGACGCGACCCAGTATATCGCCGACGCGCTCCACGAAGTGGTGAAGACGCTGGTCATCACGCTGGTCATCGTGTCGGTCGTGATCTTTCTGTTCCTTGGCTCGTTCCGCTCGGTGCTGATCCCGCTGGTCGCGATTCCGCTCTCGCTCATCGGCGCGGTATTCCTGATGCAGGTGTTCGGTTTCACGCTGAACCTGCTCACGCTGCTGGCGGTCGTGCTGGCGGTCGGGCTGGTGGTGGATGACGCCATCGTCATCGTGGAAAATGTGGAACGCCACATCCGCGAAGGGAAGACGCCGTTGGATTCGGCCTTGCTCGGCGCGCGCGAACTGGTCGGGCCGGTCATCGCCATGACCATCACGCTCGCGGCGGTTTACGCGCCGATTGCCTTTCAGGGCGGTTTGACCGGTTCCCTGTTCCGCGAATTTGCGCTCACACTGGCGGGCGCGGTGTTCATCTCCGGCATCGTGGCCCTGACGCTGTCGCCGGTGATGGCGTCACGCCTGTTGCGCCACGACCGCGAGGAGCACGGCCTCGTGGGCCGGATCAACCGCGACTTTGACCGGCTGAAAAATTTCTACGGGCGCGTGCTGGACTGGACGCTCGCGCGGCGGCCGCTGGTCTATGCGGTCTGGATCGGGCTCACGCTGCTGACGCTGCCGATGTTCCTGATGGCCTGGAAGGCGAAAGAGCCGGCGCCGGCCGAGGATCAAGGCGTCGTTTTCGGCGTCGTGGAAACGCCGCCGGACGCGACCATCGAGCAGACCTCGTTTTATGCGGATCTGGCCGGCCGCGCCTTTGCCACCGTGCCGGAGCAGGCCCATATCTTTCAGCTGACCCAGCCGGACATGGGCTTTGGCGGGCTGGTGGTCAAATCCTGGGGCGAACGGAAGCGGACCGTTTTCCAGATCGTCCCGGAAGTGCAGGCGATGGTGAACAAGCTGCCCGGCATCCGCATGTTCATGGTCACGCCGCCGCCGCTGCCGACCGGGGGCGAGAATTTTCCCGTGAACCTCGTGCTCTCCGGCACCGGCGAGCCGGAGGAAATTTTGAAATATGCGCAGCAGTTGCAGCAGGAATGTGCGACCAACGGCATGTTTGCTTTTCCGCCGATGATTGACACGAAAGTCGATCAGCCTGAAGTCGAGCTGGTGATCGACCGGGACAAGGTCGCCGCGCTCGGCCTGGACATGCAGACGGTCGGCTCGGATCTGGGCGCCCTGGTCGGCGGCAATTATGTGAACCGCTTCGATCTCGCGGGGCGCAGTTACAAGGTCATTCCCCAGCTGGAGCGCGGCGCGCGGCTGAATGCCGATCAGCTGCAGAACACCTACGTCAAAGGGCCGGGGGCGCAGCTCATTCCCGTCAGCACCTTCGCGCGCCTCGAAAAACACACCACGCCGCGGGCGCTGAACCGGTTCCAGCAGCTGAATTCGGTCAAGCTCAGCGGCGTCGCGATTGTCCCGCTGGATACCGCGCTGAAATTTCTGGAGGCGGAGGCCGCGCGGATCCTGCCGAGCGGTTGCAAGCTGGATTACACCGGCGACTCGCGGTTTTTGCGCACGGAAGGCGACAAGTTTCTCCCGGCGTTCCTGCTCGCGGTCGTGCTGATCATTCTGGTTCTGGCGGCGCAGTTCAACAGTTTCCGCGATCCGTTCATCATCATTCTGGGCTCAGTGCCGCTGGCGATTTTCGGCGCGCTCATCTTCTGCTTCCTGAAAATGCCCAATCCCAACCTGCCGTTCTGGACGAACGGCTGGACGACTTCCATGAATATCTATTCCGAGGTCGGCTTGATCACGCTCGTCGGCCTCATCGCCAAGAACGGCATCCTCATCGTGGAATTCGCCAACCAACTCCAGCGTCAGGGCCGCTCCAAACCGCAGGCCATCCGCGAGTCGGCGATGCTGCGGCTGCGCCCGGTGCTGATGACCACCGTGGCCACCATCGCCGGCAATTTCCCGCTGACGCTGGTCACCGGCGCGGGCGCGGCGGCGCGCAATTCCATCGGCATCGTGCTGGTCAGCGGCATGAGCATCGGCACGCTGTTCACGCTGCTCGTCGTGCCGTCCATCTACATCTTGATCGCGAAGGATCACGGCGGCGAAACGTCCATGCCGGCGGGAGCCCCGGTGCCGGCCCATGAATGATAATCCTGCCCATCCTGCCGCGCCGGAAAATGCGAACGTCCCGGCGTTGGCCAGGTTCAGCTCGCCGCTGGTCCTCTGGCCGGCGGCCCTCGTGCTGGCCGCGTTGCTGTTTTTCGGGCTGAAAACGCTCGCATTTTTCTTCACGCATGAGTCCACCGACGATGCCTTCATTGCCGGCCACGTCATTTCCATTGCGCCGCGGATCGCCGGCGCGGTTGCGGCGGTCCACGTCCACGATAACCAGTGGGTGAGCACGAATGATTTGCTGGTGGAACTGGATCCGGCGGATTACGCGATCACCGTGGCGCAAAAACAATCGGCCGCCGCCTCGCAGGACGCCAATTTCCGCACCGTGGTGGCCGCCGTGGAATTGATGCGCGCCAAGGTCGCCACCGCCGCTGCTTCGGCGCGCAAGGCCCAGGCTGACGCCGTCGCCGCCGAAGCCACCACCCGGAAATCGCAGGCGGATTTCGACCGCGCGCAGGAATTGGTGAAGCAAAAGACCATCTCGTCGCAGGAATTTGACGCGATGGTGGCCGCCAACCGCAAGGCGCAGGCGGATTGGAAATCCGCCCAGGAAAATACGGACGAGGAGACGTCCAAGGTGGATGAGGCGGAAAAACAGCTGGACGCGGTGCTGGCGGAAAAGGAGATGGCCCTTTCGCAGCTCAACGAAGCTCAGACCAACGTGGCGGCGGCCAGATTGACCTTGTCCTACACCAAAATCTTCGCCCCCATCGCCGGCCGCGTCACCCGCAAGTCCGTCGAGGCCGGCGATTACCTCCAGGTCGGGCAGCAGATCCTGTCCCTTGTGCCGGCGGAGGTCTGGGTCATCGCTAATTTCAAGGAATCGCAGTTGAACCAGATGCGCCCCGGCCAGCCCGCGACGGTGGAGATTGACGCACTGGGTGGCCGCGATTTCGCCGCGCACGTGGACAGCCTCCAGGCCGGCAGCGGCGCGTCGTTCAGTTTGTTGCCGCCGGAAAATGCGACCGGCAACTTCGTGAAAGTCGTCCAGCGCGTGCCGGTGAAAATTGTTTTTGATGAGCCGCTGCCGGCCGGTTTCGTGGTCGGCCCCGGCCTGTCCGTGACGCCGAGCGTGCAGATTGGTAAACTGGCGCCGCCCGCGTGGTTGCTCGCGGTCGCGGCCGTCGTCTTGGCGGTTGGCGGGGTGGGGCTGTTTCGGCAGTTCACCGGCCGCCCAGCTTCCGCAAAGTAATTTCTCATGCCGCAGGACTGGAAACCGCGCCACAGCCCGTGGCTCATCGCGATGGGCGTGATGATGGCGACGTTCATGGAGGTGCTGGACACGTCCATCGCCAACATCGCGCTGCCGCACATCGCGGGCAGCCTCTCCGCAACGCCCGAGGAGGCGACGTGGGTGCTCACCAGCTATCTCGTCTCGAACGCCATCGTGCTGCCGGCGACCGGCTGGCTGGCCAATCACTTCGGGCGCAAGCGCGTCTTCATCACTTGCATCCTGCTGTTCACGCTCTCGTCCGCGCTGTGCGGACTGGCGTGGAGCCTGCCGACGCTCATCTTCGCCCGCATTTTGCAGGGCATCGGCGGCGGCGCCATGGTGCCGATCGCGCAGTCCATCATGCTGGAAAGTTTCCCGCGCCAGAAACGCGGCGCGGCCATGGCCATCTTTGCGCAGGGCGTCGTGGTGGCGCCGATTCTCGGCCCGACGCTCGGCGGCTGGATCACGGACAGCTATTCCTGGCGCTGGATTTTTTACATCAATTTGCCGGTGGGCATCCTGGCCATGCTCGCCGCGCAATGGCTCGTCGAAGACCCGCCCTACATCCAGCGCAATAAATCAGCGACGATTGACTATGTCGGCTTCGGCCTGCTGGCGGTGTGGCTGGCGACGCTGCAGATCCTCTTGGACAAGGGCCAGGAAGCCGACTGGTTCGGCGCGGTGTGGGTGCGCTGGTTCACGCTGACGTCGCTGCTGTCGTTCGCCGGCTTTATCTGGTGGCAGCTCAAGACCGAGCATCCGCTGGTGGATTTGAAAGTATTCAAAAATCGGAATTTCACCCTCGGCCTCATCCTGATGACGACGCTTGGCGCGATTCTCTACGGGACCACCGCGCAGATTCCGCTGTTCCTGCAGACGCTCATGGGCTATCCGGCGCTGCAAAGCGGCTACGCCATGAGCCCGCGCGGCATCGCGGCGTTTATCACGACGTTTTTTGTCGGCCGGCTGGTGGGAAAAATGCGGGCGAAGTGGATGCTCTGCATCGGCTTTATCCTGTTGGCAGTGTCCTCGTTTATGTTGAGCCACCTGAACCTGCAAGTCGCCCGGATCAACGTCATCTGGCCGAGCGTCGTCAACGGCGTCGCCATCAGTTTTATTTTTGTGCCGCTGACCACGATCACCATGAGCCAGTTGCACCAGCAGCAGCTTGGCAATGCCACCGGCCTCTACAACCTCATGCGCAACCTGGGCGGCAGCATCGGCATCGCGTTTGTCACCACGATGCTGGCGCGTGGCGCGCAGACCCATCAGGCGGTGATGGTCGGGCAGCTCGCGCCGGACAACCCGGCCTTCCGGCAGTCGCTCGCTGCGGCCAATCAGGCGCTGGCGCAGCACACCGATCCCGTGACCGCCTCGCGTCAGGCTTACCAGGCCGTTTATTCGCTGCTCGATCAGCAGGCGCACCTGCTGGCGTTCGTGGATAATTTTTTTATCTTCGGCGCGCTGGCTTTGGGGGCCATGCCGCTCATCTTCCTGTTCAAACGCGTGGTCGCGCCGGCCAAGACCGTGGCGACGGTCCACTGATCAGCCGCGGATTTTCGCCAGCGTCAGAGCCGTGATTTCGCGGGCGCGCGCGTCGGTCGCGGCCTCGGCGTAGCAGCGGAATTCGGGCGCGTTGCCGGACGGGCGCAGGTGGATGACTTCCTCGTTGGCAAACGTGATGCGCAGGCCGTCCGTGCGGTTCCAACCGGCAACGGCTCCGCAAATTCCGCCGAACATTTTTTCCATCGCCGTTTGGTCGGCGGCGGCGGAGCCGGAGTGGAACGTCGCCAGGATGGCCGCGCTTTTTTCGGTCGCAAAATCTTTCAGCCGGTCGCTGGCCGTGAAGCGCGCGGGCAAATCCGCCGCGAGCTGGGAAACGGTTTTCCGCCGGGCTTTCGCTAGCAGCAGAATGCCAAGCATCACGATCACCGCGTCGCGCGTGGGCAGGGCGCGGAGTCGCTTGCCATCGCTGTCGATGTCCGAGTTGAGCAGGAATCCGCCGTTGGCCTCGTAGCCGACCACGCGCTTTGCCCCGCTGGCCGTGGCTTGCATCATCGAAACGACCACGAACGGCGAGCCGATGCGCGTGCGGCGGACTTCGGGGAACCAGCCGCACTTGTCCACGGCGGTGTTGCAGCTGACCGGCGTGCTGACGGAATCGGCCGCCAGAAACCTGGCGCACAGAATCCCCGCCACGTCGCCGCGCAGCCAGTTGCCGCGCTCGTCGCTGACCAGCGGGCGGTCGCTGTCGCCGTCGGCGGAAACGAGGGCGTCAAACTTGCCCGTGGCCGCCCAGTCGTGCGCCAGCGCCACGTCTTCTGGCCGGATGGCTTCGGTGTCCACGGGAATGAATTTTTCCGACCGACCGAGCGGCGTGACTTCCGCGCCGAGGTGCGAAAGGATTTTCACCAGCACGTCGCGCCCGACCGCCGAGTGCTGGTAAACCCCGACCCGCCAGCCTTTCAGCGCGTCATGGCTGAAAAAATTCAGGTAGCGCATGACGTAATTCTCGCCGGCGACCGGCGAAACTTCGGGGGCTGGTTTTACCTTCGCAAAATTTCCGGCCGCATGGAACTGCGCATCGTCCAGCTCGACGACCTGGCTGCTCATGCCTTGCTCATCTTCCTTCAGCACTTCGCCGGTGGCCTTGTTGAATTTGATGCCGTTGCGGTCGTCCGGAATATGGCTGCCGGTGACCATGATGGCGGGAATTTTATTTTCCAGGCCGAATAGCGCGACGGCCGGCGATGGCACTTTGCCGCAGTTCACCGCCTGATAGCCCATGTCCTCGGCGGCCCGGCAGACGGCTGCCATCACGCGGTCGCTGCTGGGGCGGAAATCGCCGCCCACCGCGACGCGCTCGCCGGCGCGCTGGAGTTCGCCGATGGCTTCGAGGTATTGCAGAAAGCCCCTGGTATAGGCGTAGCACACCTGGTCGGTCATCGCCGTCGCCAGCCCGCGCGCGCCGCTCGTGCCAAACGCCACGCCGCTGCGCGCCATGAGTTCGTTGATGGAAATTTTCATCCTGATCTGGAAAATTATTTTATTTCGCCGCCGCCTATTTCGCCGTCGCCTTTTCGTTATAGAAATTTTTCAGGACCTCGAAGGCCAGCTTCTTTTCGCCGTTCTGGCCGATCAGGCCTTTGCGATTCCAGCCGTCCTGCACGCCGGGCAGGTGCCGCTTGGGGGAGCGGAAGTCGCAGAGGATCCACGGCGTGCAGCCGCTGAAAGCCGGGAGTTTATCCAGCATGGCCAGCGTCCGCTTATAAACGTCCGCCTGATACTCCTCGCTGAACCGGGTTAGCGCGTCCGCGTGCCAGCCCTGCTTGGCGTCCGCGCCGAATTCGCTGATGAACACCGGCTTCTCGTAGCCGAACGACCAGCGCACCTGGTCGATTTTATCCGGCAGCCCGTCATACCAGCCGACGTATTGGTTGAAGCTCAGCAAGTCCGTGTATTGGCCGAACGGATCATCCACGATCTTATGGAGCGGGTCCTTCGGGTCGGCGTGAACCTCCATCGCCGCCGAAACCAGACGGGTGCCGTCCAGTGCGCGGGCCTCATCCACCAGCGATTTCAAAAACTTCGTGCGCTCCTCGCCCACCGGGGTTTCGTTGGCCACCGACCAGACGATGACGCTGGCGCGGTTCTGGTCGCGGGCGATCAGGCTATTCAACTGATTTTTAGCGTTCGCCAGCGTCTCTGTGTTGGTCCACTGGATCGTCCAGTAAACCGGAATTTCTTCCCAGCACATGATGCCGATTTCGTCGGCGACCCGCGCCATGTGTTCGTTATGCGGATAATGCGCCAGCCGGACAAAATTACAGCCCAGCTCCTTCGCCCAGCCCAGCAGCTTGCGCGCGTCCGCCTCCGACCATGCCCGGCGGCCTTCGGTCGTGATTTCCTCGTGGATGCAGATGCCGCGCAGGAAAACCGGCTGGCCGTTCAACAGGATCTTCGTGCCGCTCGTCACCACCGTGCGGAAGCCGACGCGATCTTTCAATTCATCGGCCCCCGTAGAAATCACCACCTCGTTCAGCGCCGGCGATTCCGGCGACCACAGCTTGAGGTTGGGCGTGGTCAGTTCGCAGCGGGCGATTCCATCGGCACCGGCCTTCATTTCCGCCGCCAACTTCAAGGCGGGAAAAGCCAGCCGCACCGTCTGTTCTGGTTGGGCCCCGTCCAGCTGGACGCGGGCTTCAATCGTGTTGGTGGTGCCGGCTTTGAGCTGCACCTTGAAATTGGAGATAAACGTCGCGGGCGTCTCCACCAGCAGCACGTCGCGCGTGAGGCCGCCGTAGTTCCACCAGTCCGTGTTCACCGTCGGCACCGCCTCGGCGTGGCGGTTGTTGTTCACGCGGACGACGAGGGAGTTGCCTTTGGCTTTGGCCAGCGCGGTGATTTCGTAGGCGAACGGCGTGAAGCCGCCGAGGTGCTTGCCGAGTTTTTTGCCGTTAAGATAAACGTCGGCTTCATAGTTCGCCGCGCCAAAATAGATGAATTGCCGGTGGTCTGCCGCCGCCTTGGGCGCGTCAAACTTGGTGCGATACCAGACCGAGCCTTCGTAATAAAACAATTGGTCGGCCTGCGAATTCCAATCGCCGGGCACGTTGAGCGTCGGGCTGGTGTCGAAGTTGTATTCGATGAGCTCGGTCTTGTCCTTCGCCTGCTTGTCGAGGCCGAACCCGCCGGTGACTTTGCCGCTCTCGTCATAAGGCTTGTGGCGGTAGTCGAAATAGCCGGTGTCATACGGATCCACGATGTAGTTCCATTTGCCGTTCAGGCTGGTCGTCTGCCGGGCGAAAACATCGGCGATCACCACTTCGCTGCGGACCTGGAGCAGGCCGGCGGCGAACCCGGCCAGGCATAGAATGATTTTATTCATGAGGATAAAGTTGAACGCCATCAGGCTAGCGCATCTCAAAACCCGAAGAAATCAATTTTACTCAACCGGAAACCCGACCGGAAAACCGCACCCGTGATCAGGTCATTTGACGGAGGAGCGCATCAGTGGCATAGGTAACGGGCGGCAAAAAACAAATATGAAACCAACTTTGATGATTCTCGCGCTGGGCCTGGTTCTATTTGCCGCCGGCTGCAACGCCGCCCCGACCAATGGCATGGCGACCCTGAATGATTCAACCAACTCCATCATGAAATTCCCCCTCCAACGCACCGAAGCCGAATGGCGCCAACTCCTGACGCCTGAACAATATCACGTCTTGCGCGAGGCGGGCACCGAACGCGCGTTCACCGGCAAATACTGGAGCACCCAGGAGCCGGGCGTCTATCGCTGCGCGGCGTGCGGTGAGGTGTTGTTCAAGTCCGGCGACAAGTTTGACTCCGGCTGCGGCTGGCCGAGCTTTTCTGAAATCGCCGCGCAGGGCAAGGTCCTTGCCCGCGACGATAATAGTCTCGGGATGCACCGCACGGAAGTCCTGTGCGCAAATTGCGGCAGCCATCTCGGCCACGTTTTCGACGATGGTCCGGCGCCGACCGGCCAGCGGTATTGCATCAATTCCGCCTCCATTGATTTTGCGGCCGGTACGAATGCGGCGCCGGCCGGCAAGGCGGGCGCGAAGCCGTAAATCGCGGGCGACGGTGGGCGGGGAACCTGGCGGCCGCGTGGCCGGGCCCGCCGGGCAAAATCACTTTTTGGCGTTCGCCGCCGCGCGGAAGATGCGCAGCAGCCCGTAGTCGTATTTTTCCCCGAGTATTTCGCGCACGCCCACGAGGTTTCCCCAGCCTTTGCGGGCGAAGGCGGCGGCGATTTCCGCCTGCGCTTCGCCGTTCATCAGTGCTGCCAGATCCATCGCCTCGCCCGCTTCGAGGGCGGTGGCGAGATGGCCGTAGATCGTGCCCGTCGTCAGTCCGCGCGCGCCGGCAATTTGCGCGGGGGAGTCGCCCGCGCGAAACCGGCGCAGGGATTCCCGCGCGGTGTCGCCGAGCTGGGAGCGTTGCGCCGCGGGGACGACAAAGGATTCCTCCGCAAACATCTGGCGCGCGTTCGTCGCCAGGTGGGCGGCAATCTCGCCGAGAAAAATTTCGCCGAACTCGCGCAGCTTCTTTTCGCCGACGCCGCTGATCCGGGCGAAGTCCCGTTCGTCCCCGGGATAATTCCGCGCCATCTGCCGCAGGGCCACGTCGGAGAAAATGATGTAGGCCGGCACGTCGCGCTCGTCGGCCAGCGTTTTGCGGAGCGCGCGCAGCCGTTCGAACAGGGCTTCGTCGCACGCGATTTCCCCGACCTGGTGCTGCTTCGTTTCCGGCGCGGTGACCGGCTGGGTGAGCGTGACTTTGGTGCGCTGCTTGAGGACGGCCGCCCCGGCGCCGGTCAATTCCAGCACGCTGAACTTTTCCGTGGTCTGCCGGAGCAGGCCGAGCCGCACCAGTTCGCGGCCGATGGCCGCCCACTCGGACCGGTTGTGTTCCTTGCCGATGCCGTAGGTCGAAAGCCGGGCGTGCTCCCACTTGCGGATTTTTTCCGTGTCCGCGCCGGTGAGGACTTCCACGACGTGATTCAGGCCGACGCCGAAGCCGTTTTTCTCGCGGATGCGATAGACGCACGAAAGGAATTTCTGCGCGGCGAGCGTGCCGTCAAACGTGGCGCGCGGCGAAAGGCAGTTATCGCACGCGCCGCAGTCGGCGGCGGCAAACTCCTCGCCGAAATACGCTAGCAACTCCGTGCGCCGGCAGTTCCCGCATTCGGCATAATGCACCATCTGCTGCAATTGTTTCCGCGCGATTTCGCGTTCCTGCGGATTCGGCTTTTCGTCAATGAACGTCGTCTGCTTCACCGCGTCGCCGGGGCTGAACAGCAGCACGCATTCGCCGGGCAGGCCGTCGCGGCCGGCGCGGCCGGTTTCCTGGTAATAACCCTCGATGTTTTTCGGCAGGTCGTAATGCACCACGAAGCGGACGTTCGGCTTGTTGATGCCCATGCCGAAGGCGATGGTCGCGCAGACCACGCGGATGTTATCGCGCAGAAACAGTTCCTGATGCCGGCTGCGTTGCTCGGGCGTGAGGCCGGCATGATAGGGTTTGGCCTTGATGCCGTTTTCGTTGAGGCGTTCGGCCACGCTTTCGGTCGCCTTGCGCGAGAGGCAATACACGATGCCGCTTTCCTTGGGCCGCGCCCGGAGAAATTCAAACAGCTGGTCGAACGGCTTGTTCTTGGCGAGGACGCGGTAGGTCAGGTTGGGGCGGTTGAAGCTGGCGACGTAGCATTGCGGCTCGCGCAACTGCAGGTGCGTGACGATGTCCTCGCGCACGCGGCCGGTGGCCGTGGCGGTGAGCGCCATGAAGGGCACTTGGGGAAATAATTCCCGCAACTGCGCGAGCTGACGGTATTCGGGTCGGAAATCGTGGCCCCATTCGCTGATGCAATGCGCTTCATCCACCGCGACGAGCCGTACGTTCCAGCGCTGCAAATCTTCGAGAAAACCGGATAGCATCAGCCGCTCCGGCGCGACGTAGAGCAGGCGATATTCCCCTTGGTGCAGCCCGCGCAGGCGTTTCCGCGATTCCTCGGCGGCGAGCGAGGAATTCAAAAAGGTCGCGGCCACGCCGGCGGCTTGCAGCGCGTCCACCTGGTCTTTCATCAGCGCGATCAGCGGTGAAACGACCACGGTCAGGCCGTCGCGGGCGAGCGCAGGGAGTTGAAAACACAGGGATTTGCCGCCGCCGGTCGGCAGGAGGGCGAAGACATCCTTGCCCGCGAGCGCGTCGCGGATGATTTCCTCCTGCAGCGGACGGAAGGAGGTGAACCCGAAATACTGCTTGAGCAACGGCAGCAAGGCAGTTTCAGGCTTCATCGAAAACGGCTGGCCTCAATGATACTCCTGCACCGTCTTCACCGCGTAGCCGGATTTTTTCAGCGCGGCGATGCCGAGCGCGGCGGCCTTCGCGCCGGAAAGCGTCGTCATGATCGGCGTGCCGGTGTAAACGGCGGTGGTGCGGATCTTGATCTCGTCGGCGCGCGGCGAGGCGCCGCTGGGCGTGTTGATGACCAGCTGGATTTCCTTGTTCTTGAGCAGGTCAATCACGTTGGGCCGGCCCTCTTGCAATTTGAGGATGCGCTGCACCTTCAAACCGGCCTGTTCCAGCACGGTCGCCGTGCCGCCGGTGGAGATGAGTTCAAAGCCGAGGTCGGCAAACGACTTGGCCACGGCGGCGACGTGCGGCTTGTGCATGTCGCTGACACTGATGAAAACGGTTCCGGCCAGCGGCAGCGCGGAGTTCGCGGCCATCTGCGATTTGGCGTAGGCTGTGCCGAGGTCGGCGTCGAGCCCCATGACTTCGCCGGTGGAACGCATTTCCGGCGAAAGCAGAATGTCCTGGCCGACAAACTTGTTGAACGGGAAGACGGATTCCTTCACCGCCCAATACTTCGTCCAGATTTCCTCGGTGAAGTTCAGCTCCTTCAGGGTTTTTCCCGCCATGACGCGCGCGGCGATTTTCGCGAGCGGCTGGCCGATGGCCTTCGAGACGAACGGCACGGTGCGCGAGGCGCGCGGATTCACTTCGAGCACGTAAACCATTTCGCCTTTGACAGCGTATTGCACGTTCATCAGGCCGACGACTTTCAGCTCGCGCGCCATCGCGTGCGTGTAGGTGCGGATGGTTTCGATGACGCTCTGGGCAAGCGTGTGCGGCGGCAGCACCATCGCGGCGTCGCCGGAATGGACGCCGGCGAATTCGATGTGCTCCAGCATGCCCCCGATGACAATCGTGCCGCCGTTCGGCAGGCCGACGTCCGCGATGCAGTCCACGTCCACCTCGGTCGCGTCTTCGAGAAATTTGTCCACGAGCACCGGGCGTTCCGGCGAGGCTTCGACGGCGAACTTCATGTAGTGCGCCAGTTCGGCGTCGGAATAGACGATCTGCATCGCGCGGCCGCCCAGCACGAAACTCGGCCGCACGAGCACGGGGTAGGTCAGCCGTTTGGAAATGACGAGCGCTTCTTCCGCCGTCGTCGCGAGGCCGTTCGGCGGCTGCGGGATGTTCAGCTTGTTGAGCATCGCCGCGAACAGCTTGCGGTCCTCGGCGATCTCGATGCTCTGTGGCGACGTGCCGATGATGTTCACGCCGTTCTTCTGCAATCCCAGCGCGAGATTCAACGGCGTCTGGCCGCCGAATTGGGCGATGGCGCCCCAGCATTTTTCGCGTTCGTAGATGTGCAGCACATCTTCCAGCGTCAGCGGTTCAAAGAACAGTTTGTCGCTGGTGTCATAATCCGTGGAAACGGTTTCGGGATTCGAATTCACCATGATGGTTTCAAACCCGTCTTCCTTCAACGCGAACGCCGCGTGGACGCAGCAGTAGTCGAACTCGATGCCCTGGCCGATGCGGTTCGGGCCGCCGCCGAGGATCATCACTTTTTTGGCGGTGTTGCCTTTGACCTCGTCGTCGCCGCGGTCGTAGGTGGAATAATAATACGGCGTGTAGGCCTCGAACTCGGCGGCGCAGGTGTCCACGAGCCGGTAGCTGGGGACGAGGCCGATGCGTTTGCGTTCGGCGCGGACGGCGTCCTCGGTGGTGCCGGTGAGATGTGCGATCTGCCGGTCGGAAAATCCGAGCGACTTGGCCTGGGCGAGTTTTTCAGCGTTGAGTGGTGACATCGGGCAAAATCAAATTCGCCATAGTAAGCCGAAATTTTTCCGCGCTGTCCAGCAAGAGTGTTGGGAAAGGCGCTTGCTGCCATGGGGAAATTGTTCTATGAATCGCGCATGAGGTCGGGTTTTTACGCCCTAATTGGGCTGGCCGTGCTGCTGCCGGTTCTGGCTGTGGCGCAGATTGATCCCGTAAAGCGCGACCTCATCCAGCTCGGCTATGACCAGCCGCTGCAGGGCCAGTCGCCGCTCGGCGCTTACGCGTTTTATTATCACAACCAGCCGGACTTCCTTCGCACCAACGTCACGTGGCGGCTCGCGCTCGCGCCGGTTTATCTCGATACCGAACTCGGCTTCAACCACGCGCTGGGGCCGAGCACGGATTTCGCCCTCGGCGCGGCGGGCGGCGGCTTCGCGGACAGCTATAATGAGGTGGACGCCGGCAAATATCTTAAGGGTCAGTCATTCAACGGCAACGGCGGCGAACTTTCCTCCAGCGTATATCACCGGTTTAATCCGGGGGACCTGATTCCGTTGAACTTCATCCTGCGCGGCACGGCGCATTTTTCCGCCTACGACCGCAATTCCACCACCGCCAATAATTTTACCGTGCCCGATAATGACACGTGCTTCAGTGTGCGCACCGGTCTGCGTTGGGGCGGCATCGAGCCGACGCTGTTTCCCGCGCTCGCGATGGAAATGTCCATCTGGTATGAGGGGCTTTTCCGCCTCAATCCCGGCAGCTACGGCTTCAACGGCGACCGCGAAGTCGAACCCGCAGCCCATCAGTTTTGGGGCGCCGCCGCCCTGTCCTACACGCTGCCGGAGAGCAAACAAAACTTTTTTGCCCGGCTGGTGGCCGGCACCACCGCCAACGCCGACCGGATGAGCGCCTATCGCCTCGGCGGGTTTCTGCCGCTGGTGGCGGAATATCCCTTGTCGTTGCCGGGTTATTATTATCAGGAGTTCAGCGCCCGCCAATTCGTCCTGTTGAATACCAGCTATCTCCTGCCCATTGCTCCCAACCAGCGCTGGAATTTGCACTTCAACGCCGCCACGGCCGTCATTGATTATTTGCCGGGCACCGGCCAGGCCGGCAGTTCCGTCACCGGGGTTGGCGGGGGCATTTTATATCGCGCCCCCTCGGATAAATTCCGGCTCATTGCCAGCTATGGCTACGGCATTAATGCCCTCCGCGATGGCGAACGGGGTGCGAGCAGCCTCAGCCTGCTGTTGCAGATAGATTTGGACAAACCGCATGGCGACGGCTTCAAGTCGGCCCAGCCCGACCTTTGGCGTGGCTGGAATTGGCTCATGGGCCGGTAAACACATTAAGTGCCTCTGCAACCCGGTGGGGGTTCGGGTAGTCTGGCTAAATTAATTACCCTTAATTGTCCAATCCAATAATCTTGCAATGCCGTCAATGGTTTTGCATACTTCAAGTTGTAATTTATTATTGTGCAGCATCCAGTGTTTGCGTAATAAAAAATCAAAACGTGAGGCGTAGTGGAACTTATTTTGTATGAACCGAACCCTTTATTTGTCTCCTCCAAGCTACGAACGCTTTGACAGTGGCGCCGGCTCCCGTTACCAGACGCGCCGCGAGGTCACCAGCTACTGGTTTCCCACGTGGTTGGCCCAGCCTGCCGCGCTAACTCCCAATTCCAAGCTGATGGACTGCCCGCCTCACAAGATTAGCATGGCCGAGTGCCTGGCCGAGGCAAAAAAATTTGACCACGTCATCATCAATACCTCCACGCCGTCGTTGAAAAACGATTGTAAGGTCGCCGAGGCCATCAAGCAGCAGCGTCCCGAAACCAAGATCGGTTTCGTCGGCGCGCACGCGATGGTGTTGCCGGAAGAAACCCTGAAGTCGTCGTGGGCGATTGACTGGGTCGGCCGCAAGGAATTCGATTACACCTGCAAGGAAGTGGCGGAGGGCCGCGAACTTTCGTCCATCGTCGGTTTGTCCTACAAGGATCAGGACGGCAAAATCGTCCACAACGCCGAGCGTGAGTTGATTCAAGACCTGGACGCGCTGCCATGGGTGGCTGATGTTTACAAGCGCGACGTGAAAATTGAAAATTATTTCAACGGCTACCTGAAGCATCCCTACATCTCGCTCTACACCGGCCGCGGCTGCCCGGCGCAATGCACCTTCTGCCTCTGGCCGCAGACCATCGGCGGACATCGCTATCGCGTCCGTTCGGCCCAAAATGTGGCTGACGAAATGGCCTATTTGAAAAAAATATTCCCGCAGGTGCGCGAGTTTTTCTTCGACGACGACACGCTGACCGCCAACCTGCCGCGCGCCCGCGAGATTGCCCGGAAAATTGCCCCGCTCGGCGTCGAGTGGAGTTGCAACAGCCGCGCCAATCTAGATTACGAAACGGTCAAGTTTTTGAAGGACCACGGCCTGCACCTGTTCCTCGTCGGCTACGAAAGCGGCAACGACGAGACGCTCAAGCGCATCAAGAAAGGCGTGAACACCGAGAAGATGCGTGCGTTCACCAAGGCGTGCCATCAAGCCGGCGTGGATATTCACGGCTGTTTTATCCTCGGTCTGCCCATCGAGACGAAGGCGACCATCGAGCAAACGATCAATTTCGCGAAGGATCTCGACATCTTTTCATTGCAGGTCTCGCTGGCCGCACCCTATCCGGGCACGGAACTTTACGAACAGGCCAAGGCGAACGGCTGGTTCGTGAAAAAGGACGAGAACGCCTTGCTGGGGGATAGCGGCCTGCAGGACAGCACGATCGAGTATCCCGGACTTTCCAAAGAGGAGATTTTTGAATCCGTGGACCGTTTTTACCGTAGCTATTACATGCGCCCAAGACCCATCCTGCGCATCATCAAGCAGATGCTCGAGGACAAGTCCGTGCTCGTGCGCCGCACCCGTGAAGGTTTCGAGTTTTTCCGCAGCTTGCGCCAGCGAAAAATTGATTTGGCGGCGGCTCGGGCAGCTTGAGTTCTTATCCGGCTGGTGGCGGATTTGGGTTGAGCCCTGGCTGACGGGAATTGAGGACGCGGTATAGGAATTTTTGATAGGGTCGTCTAATTGCCGTGGATTATTGCGCGGCCTAGATGAATGAAAATTCATCTTCAATCACTGCTGTCCCGTTTAGTTTTTGATGACCGCGATTTCACTATTTTAAAAACTGGATAAAACTGCTGTCCGGTCATTTTTCGATTTCAATTCTGCGACGACTTTCCGAGGGTGTTCCACCGCCAACCGGCGGTTTTTC
>CAIXPZ010000218.1 GCA_903921455.1 uncultured Verrucomicrobia subdivision 3 bacterium
GGACGATATCACCCGGATGACAAGTTGCTGGCTTTCCTAAAGAGCTTGTGATTATGCCGAGTTGAATTGGCCCGAAGTGGCCGGTGGAACGGCGCAACGCGCCGTCCACTCGGCATAATTATTTACTCGGGATAACATCCCAAAGCCTCCCGGCTTCATCTTGCGCGGTGACGTCGGGCGGGACGGCAACGTATTGGTCCCAAACGGCGCGGGTCAGGAACATCGGGTATTTGATGCCCGCCTCTTGGGCGGTCTTGGTGACGTCCACCTGCACGCCGTCGGCGATGGCTTGGGTGCGGGTGTAGGCGTAAATCACCGGGCCGAAGGCGGTGATGCCGTCGGCTACGGGTTTCGGCTCGCCAAAAACGGCGGCGAGGGCTTCGGCGGGGTCTATGTTTTGGTCTGTGTTCATGGTGTTGGTTGTGTTGTTGTTTGGTTTCATAAATCAGGCGGGGGTGGCTTCGTGGATGAGGTCAAGGCCGCGGTCGTGGGCCAAGCGGCGGGCGAGGCGGTCGGCTTCGGCGTAGTTGCGGCACTTGTAAATCGCGCCGGTGGGCTCGGCTTCGTCGTCGCCGACATAGACAACCCAAACGGGGTGCGTGCCGCACTGGCCACCTTCGCCTTCGCGGTCTAGGTCTGCGCTTGGGCCGTCGAAATAGACGGCGCGGTAAAGTCCGGTGGTGGAAAATTCTTTGGCTGCAATGGTCATAAATGCCTCAACGGTTAAGGATGGGAAGGGGTGAATTGGGGCTGATGCGCTCCAGCTTGGGGCGCGGTTGGATGGTGACGGGCTTGCCGAATCGGGGGGTGATGGTGCGCGGCTTCTGTGTCACGGCGACAACGGCGGCGCAATCGCTGACGCGGACAACGCGGCAACGCTGGCCGGCATACTCGATAAGGTCACCGGCGCGGAGATGGAATAGAGAAGTCATAAAAAAGGTGGGGCGGTGCGTGAACACCGCCCCGTGTGGGTTAGTTGGTGGTCACGTCTGCCGGGTGGAAGGACTGATACTTCTCGCGGGGGTCGCCGCTGCTGCTCAAGCGGAACTGGCCGCAGGGGTGCTGCCAAGCCTGCCGCGTGCGATTCCAATGGAAGCCAAGCTGCGCAAGCTGCTGCCGAATCTCGGCGGCGGGCGTCTCTTTGAACTGGACCCAAACCCACTTGCCGACCACCTCGGCGGCGGCGAACACTTCCGGCAAAGCCGTCTGCAACTTGCTCAAAACGGTGGGCGTGGGAAGTGTCCGGTTCTGTGCGCGGACTGCCGAATCAATCGGAAGACGATTGTCTGGCTTGGCCACCGGCGCGGAAGCGGCGGGTGCTGTGTTGCTGGTTTGGTTGCTGCTCAACTGTGCGGATCTGCTCTTGAGCCCTGAGGTATTTTTTTGTGATGTAGTTTTCATGGTCTTTTTTTTTCTGCTCTGCTGTGCGTCTTCTGTCCGTCGCCCTTCACGAAAAGCGGAAGCCCCAGCCCTCCCCCGTGGAAGTGCCCTTCAGAAGGTGCCACGCGGGGCGGGCTGGTCCGTGGCTGACGCCGTGAGGGCGACGGAGAGAGACGCAGAAGCAGAAAAAGCCGGACCTGAAAACGGAGCTCCTACACAAAAAACCAACCACCGATTATCGAAGCGAAGCGAGCAAACTATCTACGACCGGAGGGAGCTAACTGAAGGGGGGATTATGAAGGAGACAAAACCTTTACCAAGTTGGCGCTGGAGCATCATGGGGCTTCATTTTTTTGAGCTTTTGCATCCAAGCGGCGCGGTTTGCATTCAAACCTTCATCGTAATACAAGAGCCCTGGAATCAACTCAAACGGCCCGCTGGAATCATTTTCATTAGTCTTTGCAGTCCGCTCCGAAAGGGCAGTGACGCCGTAATGGTCAAAGCCACCATACAATTCAACGCTCAACTCCGTGTCGGAAGCGATAATATAGCTGGGTTTCAAATTGGTAATTACGGCGGGCAATTTGGGGTCGCTGGGATCAATGTATGATTCGGCTGAATCCTCCGTTCCATGCCAGGACTTGTCATTGATAAAATTGGTCCGATTCATCATGACCTCTCTGCAACCTGCCAGCAAAGCCCGGTGATCCGTCTGAAATAGCAGTTGCACCCGTTCGTGCATTGATTGCTGGACATCCCGGTGAATCCCAACGCCCATGGAAACGAGAGGCCAGACAACAAAATATGCGACTGAGGCCACAACTACCGTTGCCATTGCGACAAGCAGAATGATGATTGCACGCTTCATCGGAGTTCCATGCTTAACCGGCAGTATTTTGTGAGCATTTTTGTGTGTTGGCACGACCTTATGCCTGTGGCTGTCGTGTGTCCAGACTGATTGCATTTCAACCCCGGCCACTATTCCCAAAACGGCGGCGCGGCGGGCGTTGGCGTGCAGGATGCGGGTTTTCTGGTGGTGGCACATAAGGGAACATTGTGCGTACCTTTATTCCGGGCCGACGAGGCTCACGAGTGAGGGGGTCGGCCCGAGGAGAATAAAGTAGTGAGCCCCCGGCGAACGAACGCACAATGTTTCTTATGTGCGCCACCGGTGCGCAAGGCGAGGCCACAGGCGCGCAGCTTGCGAGCACCGTAAAGCCGAGCCGGTCCTTCATGCCAACCCCGCCGCAGAGCCAGCGACCACTATGCCGGGGGTAACTGTGTCGTGTTCCCGAATTTTCTGACTCCGCGTCGCTGGAACGTAGCGGAATGATGGCCGGATGAGGGAGCAGGGCAAATCCGAGCCAGCAGGCCGCGAAGTCCAGCGCCGCGGTGTCAGACTAACTTGGTTTTCTCAGCGAGGCCGGGCTGTTTTGGGAGTGGAGCGCTCTGGAACGCAGTGCGAGCCGCACCGGAGAGCAGCGTAGTGGAAGATTAGCGAAACGAGCAAAAGCCGGCCGGGCTCGCGGATAATTCTGCCGTCTTGCCCGGACGAAGTCGCGCGGGCTATTGCTGATGCCTTGCACCGGGCGCAGCCTCGCGGTGCTATTGCTTCGTCCTCGGCGGTAGGCGGAGCCTCGCGCCGTATTGCTGTCCTGGCCGATATGCGGAGCATCGCGGGCAGGCTGAGCCTGCACCCCATCTCACCGGGCGCACCGCTGTCCGTGCCGGTCTCGGCCGTTTGTGACCGTCGAAATCCCGACGCGTCGGGATGGAGCGGTTGCAAAGCGGATGAGTCCGGCCAGCGGCGCAGGCCGAGCA
>CAIXPZ010000219.1 GCA_903921455.1 uncultured Verrucomicrobia subdivision 3 bacterium
ACGCCGCCCACGGTCACAACGCGCAGCCCGCCACCGTGCCGCAAACGGTACAAGGTGGACCGGCTGAAATTGCCCGCCATTTGAACTTGCTCCAAAGTGAAAAGCCGCTCCGGTTGGGGTATGGTGTTTTGTTGCGGCGCGTGGACTCGCGCCGCCGTCGCTGTAATGGCCTCGACGCTCATACCGTCACCCGTGAGAAAATCGTTTCCGGTTCAACGCCCAGCGCCCGCGCCAGCCGTAACCGCTGGTCAAGCGTGGCGTCGCGTGCGCCGTTTTCAATTTTGCTATAAGTGGTGGGGCAGATACCGGCAGCAGCGGCCAGTTCCCAGCCGGCCATTCCGCGCCGGCGTCGTTCAAGTAGTAGTTTTTCCGAATCTGTCATGTTTCACCTTTTCGTGTTGGCATTTCGTAGCCTTCACCAGTAGGCGAAGTGTCCACCGTCAAACGTAAACGGTGGGTTACGGCAGAAAAATGGACATTTGAACTTGACAGGGCGTGGCTCCGGGCGCACATTTCTTCGCGATAAGAAAACCCATTCATTCGTTACTGATCCAAGCACACCGCAAGGTGTCACGAGTGAATGGGTTAACTTTTTTATGAACTCACGTTACGCCATACTGCTTGACGGCGGCTTCGTCACAAAGAAACTCGAAGCCAAACTGGGCCAGTTTCCAAATGCTGTCGCAGTTGAAGCGGAGTGCCAGCGCATCGCCAGTCGCAAGGAACTTCAAGGTCGTGATCTACTCCGCATCTACTTCTACGATGCCGACCCCACGACAGGAATCCTGACGAATCCAATTGATGGCACCACCATCGACTTGGCCAAGTCGCCCACTTTTGGCAAGCACAGGGGATTGTTGGATCAGTTGGAATTAACGCCACATTTCGCCGTCCGCCGGGGTGAACTTGTCGTTCACGGATGGAAGCTCGGCTCCAGTGCCTTGCGAGGGATGATGAAAAACCCGCGGCCACCGACTGCCAAAGATATGGTTCCAGACTTAGAACAGAAGGGCGTTGACTTGCGAATTGGGTTGGACATCGCTCGGCTAGCCTTACGTGAAATGGTAGACACGGTCGTTGTCGTCACCGGTGACTGCGATCTGGTGCCGGCGTTTAAGTTCGCCCGACGGGAAGGCGTCCGCGTGTTTCTCGACCACATGGGGCATGGCGTCAGGCGGGACTTGAAGGCACACGCCGACTTGGTACTGTAGCCCACCGCTTTTCCAGCCTCTTACCGGAATCGCTTTGCCACACGCGCAGAAAAGCTTCGGCGCTGATTCCCGTTGCCAGCTCAGCAAGTCGTGCGCTCGCATCCAACGGATCACTTGTCAAGAGGCCAGCTAGTCCTTTTGGGGACAGGAAAGCCAACTCTACCGAGTGGGCTTCACGGATTTTATCAGCGTCACGGTCACTGCCCCGCCACTCAGCTTGAAGTTGCTCAATTCGCTCCCGGAAATCGTGAACGGCCAGCACAGCTTCCACAGGGGTAAGCCGTGGCCCCGGCCGCCCGCGTGGCCATGAAACAAGCCATTGCAGAGCTTTCCGCGCCACCGTTGCTCTCTGATGCGCCTTCCCTGCCGGCACCAAGCCGGGGACACGTCCATTGCACTGGCCATCTTGTGCCGCTTCCAACAAGTCCGCCAACGCCCGTGTAAGCAGCGGGCCGGTCTGATTATCCACCAGCGCGCCGGGATCTTCACAAATCAGGGCAGCGATTCGCTCGGCAGATGTAAGGCGGCCCCAGTATTGGCGTAATGGTGGAAGTTTTACCAAACCAAGAATCTCACGGCTCCGTCGGTCGACGTCTGCCCGGCCCCGTCGTTCGTCTGATTCGGAAGGCTTCGACTGAAAAAGGTTTTGTGCCTTCGTGAATAAATCGTGCAGGTCTAGTGATTGCCCACTCTTCGCATTCGGTGGGGCTTGGTTGGCATTGCCGATGGACTGAGCCTTGCCGGTCCGCACGTCCGCAATCGCACGTTTAATCGTGGAGCGTTTCAGTTGCACCGCAACCCAGGACTTGCTCTTGCCGTCAATTTCGTCGGCATGATCGCGGGCAATCTGACGGGCACCCTCGCCGTGGGCGGCATACCAAACAACAGCCCGCACCGGTTTTGCCAGCCTTTGTGCTACAAGCCCGGCTTCCGCTTCGTCGCGTGTCAGCCCGTGGGCGACGGCGTCAGCGTCAATACCTTCGTCGCAGGCGTAAACGTGCGCCGCGTCAAAGTGATCTTCGGCTTCGGTGTTGCGTTGCGGGCGTTTCGGTATCTTCGCCCACGCTTGCCGCTCTTCTTCTTGGGCGTCTGTGCCCTTTTGCTTTTTCATCTGTCACCGTCCTTTTCACGGTGAAGCGGTGGGCGCGGGCTGGAAAAGGCAGCCACACGCCCCATGCAGGCCGTCGCCCGCGCCCGCTCACGTTGTCAGTAATTCAATTTGTTAGAAATAGCAGACCCAATAATAGCAAGATTGCGGACACAGCTAGAACTGCGATTGGGAGATGTTTTCCTCTTTTACGCAAAAGTGCTCCCACGGCTCCAATGCCGGCCAGCGATGGAACCACGATGAATATGATAACTCCCAGAGTGGTCCCAAGAGAATCTATTAACATTTTTAGCGCCCCCATGCATAGCAGGCCTACAATCCCTAGAATTATTACGGCAATTATGATCGCCGGTAAAACTATGAACATCCCTACGCCAATTTTCACGCCACTTCCGATGCTACTCTGCGCTTCGACTGTTTGTGGTGGAGCGTTCTGGGGTTGGCTTGCTTTTTGGGGTTGCCCTGTCTCCAAATTGTAACCGCAGAACCGGCACACCCGCGCTTCTCGCTTGATCGTTTCGGCGCAGAAGTGGCAAGTCTTGGTGTCGCTTGATACGGGTGGATTGACGGCAGGAAAAGGCGGTGGAGTGGCCGGTAGTGGGGGAATGGCGGTCGCCTTTGGCACGGTCAACAACTGTCCGCACTTCGGACACTGCACGCTTTGCCCGGCTCCTGCTGCGTCAATCACCACCGGCTGCCCGCAGTGATAGCACTTAAATTCGATGTCCATGATTTGTCCCTTTGATCTGGTCGCCGTTTAGATCGTTGACGACGTCAATGATTCAAGTTCACATGAATGTCATCACCGTTGCCCTGTTCGTCAATTTTGTTCGGGCCACAAGAGTAAACGCGCAACTGTTTATCAAGAATGATTCGGTAAGGAATACCCCAGGGGTCGAGGATTTCCCCCTTGGTATTAACGTCAACACCGCCGGATTCGAGGTCGAGGTAATCAAGGCGTTTGAGATTCTGACCGTCAACACTCTCACCGCGCAGGAGCCGGCAAATCGTGCTAAATGAACCCCTTGGTAGTTCATTTTGTTCGCTCACGTAGGCATTCAATGCCTGATAAATCACGTTGACGTCATTCTGGGCCTTGTTGTGCATACGGATCGGGGCTGTGCCGACCCAAAACATGCCGGTGAAAACCGCCACTGATGCAATTAAGACGAACACCACTGCGGCAATTATGAGAATAACAAGAACTGCGATTTTTCTATTCGACATGCTTCGTGCCCGAACTGGAGGAGGCGAGCCCGTCTGTGAAATCACGGGTGGCGTGGCGGCAGGAATCGGGCGCGGCTGTGGTGCTGGTGCCCCCCCCTCTGACGACGGTGTAACTCTTTCCTTTTTGGAGTCCGACCGTGCTGTTGGAATTACCAATTCAACTTGGCATTTTGGACAGTTGACGGGCTTTCCTGCGCCGGTCGCGTCAACCACGAGAGGCTGCCCGCACTTGAAGCAGTAAAATTCGATGTCCATGAGATGCTCCACAAAAAAAGGCAGCCAGAGCAACGGAATAAAAAAGGGGCGCGAACTCAACGCACCCCCGTCTGTGGCACCGCTAAGCGCCAGTCCAGAGAATACGCTAAGCCGCGCCCTTGGGGCGCGTGCTCGCGGTAGGTCTCTGGACAACGAAAATTAGCGGTTTTCAGACGAGACCGTAGCCGTAGCTACGCAAAATTATTGTTTAGTTGTTCTATTCGATATGAGGATTCAACGCCCCGCACTGGCTTTGGTCAAGCTTGAATAATTTGCACCCGTCTTGCGAGGCCAACGTCGCACCGCTGGCGCGCTCCGGCGGCGCGCCGCTTAGCCCCACCCACCAGCGCGCATAACGGGCGGCTGCGTCGGCACGCCCCTTTGCGCTCCCCCCGCCCCGCGTTGGTCGCTTCGCTCCCTCGCTCCCTTGCGCGGTTGCCCCGCGCTACCGGACGCCCGCGCCGCGGACGGCGCCGCGCGCCTCATCCTGTCGCCACGTTCACCGCGTTGCGAGCATTGCCAAGGCCACCGCACGACCCGACACAACGACGATTCCAGATCCGCGCCGCTGTCGCCCCGGACCATGCCGGTAGGAACGTGCCCCGGCAAGACCTGGCCGGTAGGTGTGGCCTGTCACGCCGCTTGCGTTCAGTCGCCCCGACACCGCTGCGCAGCCTCTCCGCCACACAACGGGCGCAGAGGCCGCTCCGCTTGCCACGTAACACACATTGTGCGTTCATTCGCTGGCGCGCCTACCCCGAAAAGGATTCGTGGCAAGCGCACCGCTCACACATGCTGAGCCTCTTCGCTGCGCG
>CAIXPZ010000220.1 GCA_903921455.1 uncultured Verrucomicrobia subdivision 3 bacterium
AACATTACCTTTCTGTCGATAATGCTATTGAGGCGGACGTCTCTTCGTTATTGAACAGGCAATCAATTGGTAGTGGATAGCTGCTGGATAAAGCGAAGTGTCTAATTATCACAACGTTTTACTGGCAGTTTCACTTGCAATTTTGGCCTGCCGCATCGCAAGCTGCTTGTAATCAAGCTCTAGCCATGCAATGCAAGAGAGGTGTCCGGCCTCTTTTCTTTTTGTCCTGGACCTTCCCCTTCAAATAACCAAGCCTCTCGCAATTCTTTGTCGTGCCTTGCCGGAACGCCTTTGTTAAAGTCGCGGCATGATTCTGACGCCCGACGAACTTCGCAGTCTGGTCGAACTCACCCATCAGTCGCCGCACACGCTTCTCGGCATGCATCCGCTCGGTGATCAGTCCGGCATCGTTGTCCGCGCGCTCCTGCCCGATGCGCAGCAGGTGGAAGTCCAGCCGGTGCATGAAAAGGGCAAACCCCGGCTGGTCCTCGAGCGCATCCCGAACACGGATATTTTTGAAGGCGTCACCCGGGCGGCCCAGGCGGTTTACGCCTACGATCTCGTCATCACGAATCATCAGGGACAGTCGCGCCGCACGCGCGATGCGTATTCGTTTCTCCCCACCCTGGGCGAAGCCGATCTGTTCCTCTTTGGCAAGGGCGACGAACGGAAGATTTACGACAAACTCGGCGCCCACCTCCGCACGATTGACGGGGTGCCCGGCACGAGCTTCGCGGTCTGGGCGCCGAATGCGCAGCGCATCAGCGTGGTCGGCGATTTCAACCACTGGGACGGGCGCTGCCATGCGCTGCGCCTGCTGGGCGCGTCCGGCGTGTGGGAGATCTTCATTCCCGGCGTGGGGCAGGGCGCGCATTACAAGTTTGAGATCCGCGATGCCCGCGGCCATATCAAGCTGAACACCGATCCGTTCGGGTTTTTCTTCGAGGTCGCGCCCAAACAGGCCGCCATCGTCTGGGAAAACCGGAAGTTCAAATGGACCGACGGCCCGTGGCTCAAGCAGCGCGCGCAGCGCGACGCGTTGCGTTCGCCCATGAGCGTGTATGAAATGCACGTCGGCTCGTGGCAGAAGAAGACCGCGACGGAATCCTGGAGCTATCGCGAACTGGCGCAGCCGCTCGTGGACTACGTCACGCGGCTTGGCTTCACCCATGTCGAGTTCATGCCTGTGGCGGAGCATGCGTTTTATCCGTCCTGGGGGTATCAGGTCACCGGCTTCTTTGCGCCGACCAGCCGCTTTGGCACGCCGGAGGATTTCCAGTATCTGGTCAACGCGCTCCATGCGGCCGGCATCGGCGTCATCGTGGATTGGGTGCCCGCCCATTTTCCCCGCGACGAATGGGCGCTGGCCAAGTTCGATGGCACGGCGTTGTTCGAGCACGAAGATCCGCGCAAGGGCGCGCATCAGGATTGGGGCACGCTCATCTTCAACTTCGGCCGCAATGAAGTCTCCAATTTCCTCGTCGCCAACGCCCTCTTCTGGTGCGAACGCTTTCACATCGACGGCCTGCGCGTGGATGCCGTCGCCTCCATGCTCTATCTCGATTATTCCCGCAAGGCCGGCGAATGGATTCCGAATGAGCACGGCGGCCGCGAGAATCTCGAGGCGATCGAGTTCCTGAAAAAATTCAATCACCTCACGCATACGGAATTTCCCGGCGTCATGACCATCGCCGAGGAGAGCACCGCCTGGCCGCAGGTGACGCGCCCGCCCTACATCGGCGGGCTCGGCTTCTCCTTTAAGTGGAACATGGGCTGGATGCACGACACCCTCGGCTATTTCAAGCGTGAGCCCGTCCACCGCAAGTATCATCAGAACGATCTCACGTTTGCGATGCTCTATCATCACAACGAAAATTTCGTGCTGCCGCTCTCGCACGACGAGGTGGTGCACGGCAAGGGCTCGCTCATCACGCGGATGCCGGGCGACGACTGGCAGAAGTTCGCGAACCTGCGGACGCTGCTCGCGTATCAGTGGCTGTTTCCCGGCAAGAAGCTGTTGTTCATGGGCGGCGAGCTCGGCCAGCGCGCCGAGTGGAATGAAAACGCCCAGCTCGACTGGTGGCTGCTCGGCAGCGGGCCCTTCCACGGCGGCCTGCAGCAGTTCGTCGGCGACTTGAACCGGCTTTACAAAAATTCACCGGCGCTCTGGCAGGGCGACTACGACCACGCCGGCTTCCAATGGATCGATTGCAACGACCGCGAGAACAGCGTGCTCTCCTTCCTGCGGCAGACGGCCGATGGCAAGAACCACACGGTCGTCATCCTGAACCTCACGCCCGTGCCGCGGCCGGGATATCGCATCGGCGTGCCGCTGGCCGGCCCGTGGCAGGAAGTCCTGAACAGCGACGCGGGGCTTTACGCCGGCAGCAACGGGGGCAACTGCGGCGGCGTGACCGCGCAGGCCATGCCCCTGCATGGCCAGGCCGCGTCCGCCGAGTTTTTCCTGCCGCCTTTGAGTGTCATTGTATTTCAGGCGAAGGCCTGAAGTTTTTCCGTCAACCGATGCTCACAAATGAAACATAGATGTTCAGTGGACAGAATTTTTATATCTGTGTTTCATCTGTGTGCATCTGTGGTTTAACTTGAAGTTTTATTTTCCCTGCCCATGAAGCTGATTTCCTGGAACGTCAACGGCCTGCGCGCCGTGTTGAAGAAAAATTTTCTCGAATTCCTCGCCGCCGAACAGCCGGACATCCTCTGTCTGCAGGAGACCAAGTGCACGCCGGATCAGGTGGAGCAGCTCTGGCCGGCGACTTACACGACGTACTGGAATTGCGCGCAGAAAAAAGGTTACTCCGGCACCGCCATCTTCACCAAGACCCGCCCGCTCCAGGTGACGCCCGACTTCGGCATCAAGGAACACGATCTGGAAGGCCGCGTGCTGACCGCCGAGTATCCGGATTTTTTCCTCGTCAACGTCTACACGCCCAACTCCAAGCGCGAACTCGAGCGCCTGCCGTATCGCCAGGTCTGGGACCGGGCGTTTCTCGCCCACCTGAAACAGTTGGAAAAGAAAAAGCCCGTCATCTTCTGCGGCGACCTGAATGTGGCGCACAAGGAGATTGACCTCGCGAACCCAAAGGCGAATGTCCGCAACCACGGCTTCACCATCGAGGAGCGCGACGGTTTTAGCGCGTTCGTGCAGGCGGGGTTTGTGGACACCTTCCGCGAGTTTGAAAAGGGCGGGGGGCATTATTCCTGGTGGAGCCCGATGTCCGGCGCACGCTCCCGGAACGTCGGCTGGCGCATCGATTACTTCCTCCTCTCCGCCAAGCTGCGTCCGCGCCTGAAACGGGCCTATATCCGCCCGGACGTGCTGGGAAGCGACCATTGCCCCGTGGGCATCGAGATTTGACCGCCGTCCGGCCGGAAAATCTAGTTGGGATGATGAAAAAGGGCAGTTTTTCCGGATAAACTGTTGATGTTGAAAAGGAAATAACCGGATCCATCCCGTCGACAACCGCAGTGCATGTCCAGAAACAAGGCGAAAATCGCCGTCCAACTGCTTGTTTTTCAAAAAATACAGCAGTTCATTTGAAAAATACTGCAGTTAAAACAAAAAATACTGCAGTTAAAACCTGAAATACTGCAGTTCATTTCCAGAATACTGCAGTAAAAATGAAATGACCCGCAGTTCATTTCAAAAATACTGCAGTAAAAATGGAAAAGACGGCAGTTTATTCCCAAAACACTGCAGTTCGTTGGGACGAGACCGCAGTTAAAAACGGAAAGACCGCCGTGGATTGGGCCAAGCCTGGGCAAGATTTTTTCCCGAATGCGGGAACAATTTCCCCCTCTCCTTGGGGAGAGGGCCGGGGTGAGGGAGGACAATGAAGCTAACTGCCAAATCAGTGAGGAAATGCGGTTGCAGTGTGTTGTGGTCCGCCCTCACCTGAATTTTCGCCTTCAGGAGAGGACTTTACGTTTCACGTTTTCTGGAAGTCGAGCGCTCTTTGCGGCGGAACCGCTCTGCCGTTCACCATTTGCTCCCGACTTCACGGCGGCACAGCCATTGTTCGCCCAGCTCACTCAGGGTCTTGACCTTGAGGATGCGTTCGGCGAGCGGGAACACGATGCGTTCTTCCTTGTCGAAATGTTTGCGCGACGCGGCGATGGCATTCAGCAGGATCTTCTTCGCGTCCTTGAGCGTGCGGCTCTTGGCCACCTTGGCCAGCGTGGCTTCGATGTGCTCATGCTCGGCATGGAACGTCTCATTCTGCCCCATCTGGTCGAAGTAGGCCTCCAGGGGTTCGATGAACAGGTCATCCTCCAGCCGGGAATGCGGGCCGTGGAGTTTCTCCACCAGGACGGCGAAGCCCTTCACCTCGGCCAGCGTTTTCAAACGCGGCACGGTGGCTTCGATATGGTCGAACAGGTTGTGGAACACCGCATGTTCCGCGCGCAAGACGTCGGTGATTTTCATGGCATCAATGGTTTAATAACTTAAATACACTTTCCGCCTAAAAACATCCAGCAACTAACCATTTCTTGTCAATCGTTCGGCTTAAGACGTGTGGCTTTCCATCCCGACACACGAGCAAACCGGATTGCGATCGCCGAAGACGTTGTCCACCCGGCTGACGTGCGGCCAGAACTTGTAGTCGTGCAGGCTCGGCGCGGGGAAGGCCGCCTGTTCCCGGCTGTAGGGGCGGTTCCAATTGTCGCTCGCGATCTGGTCCGCCGTGTGCGGCGCGTTTTTCAGCAGATTATTCTTCGCATCCACCGTGCCGTTTTCCACGGCTGTCATCTCCGCGTGGATGGCGATCATCGCGTCGCTGAAACGGTCGAGTTCAAACTTCGATTCGCTCTCCGTCGGCTCGACCATCAGCGTGCCCGCCACCGGCCATGACAGCGTCGGCGCGTGAAAGCCGTAATCCATCAGGCGCTTGGCCACGTCCTCGGCGGTGACATTGTGGAACGCGCGCAAATCCAGGATGCATTCGTGCGCCACGAGGCCGTTGCTGCGGTAGAGCGTCGGGAAATAATTCTCCAGCCGCGCGGCGATGTAATTCGCATTCAGGATGGCGAACTTCGTGGCCTCGGTCAGGCCCGCCGCCCCCATCATCGCGATATACATCCACGAGATCGGGAGGATGCTCGCGCTGCCCCACGGCGCGGCGCTCACCGGCCCGATGTGCTGCTTGGAATGTTTCTCCTCCAGCCGCGCGGTGAACGCCGGATGGCTCGGTAAAAAATGGACGAGGTGCTTGGCCACGCCGATCGGCCCCACGCCGGGCCCGCCGCCCCCGTGCGGAATGCAAAACGTCTTATGCAGATTCAGGTGGCACACGTCCGCCCCGATGAAGCCGGGGCTGGTCAAACCGACTTGCGCGTTCATGTTCGCGCCGTCCATGTAGACCTGGCCGCCGTTGGTGTGGATGATGTCGCAGATCTCGCGGATGGTTTCCTCGAACACGCCGTGCGTGGACGGATACGTGATCATCAGGCAGGAGAGATTGGCCTTGTGGGCCTCGGCCTTCGTGCGCAGGTCGGCCACATCGATGTTGCCGTTGGTGTCACAGGCCACGGCCACGACTTTCATGCCGGCCATCACCGCGCTGGCGGGGTTCGTGCCGTGCGCCGAGGTGGGGATCAGGCAGACCTTGCGGTGCGCGTCGCCGCGCGCTTCGTGATACGCGCGGATGACGAGCAGTCCGGCGTATTCCCCCTGTGAACCGGCGTTGGGCTGCAGGGAAATGCCCGCGAAGCCCGTGATTTCGCCGAGCCAGTCCTCGAGGTTCTGGAACAGAATCTGGTAGCCGCGCGCCTGGCTCAGCGGCGCGAACGGATGTAGCTTGCCGAACTCCGGCCACGACACGGGAAACATCTCCGCCGCCGCGTTCAGCTTCATCGTGCACGAGCCGAGCGGAATCATCGACGCCGTGAGCGACAGATCCCGCGATTCCAGCCGCTTGATGTAGCGCAGCATCTCGGTCTCGCTGTGGTAGGAATTGAAAACCTTGTGGGCGAGAAAGCCCGACTGACGACCCGCGAACTGCGCCTGACTCGGCGCGAGGTCGGCCAGACTGAAGTTGACCGCCTGATCGTTGTTGAAGATCTGGAGCAGCGTGTTCACGTCGCTGACATCCGTGGCTTCGTCGAGCGAAAGGCCGATGGTCTGCTCGTCAATCGCGCGGAAGTTGATGCGCTGCGCCTCGGCGATCTTGACGATCTCCGCCGCGGTCCAGCCGGTCAGTTGCACGCGCAGTGTGTCGAAATATTTTTGCGCTGAAATCTTGTGGCCGATTTTCGCCAGGCCCGCCGCGAGAATCTGGGTCAGGGTGTGCACCCGCGCCGCGATTTGTTTCAACCCGGCCGCGCCATGATAGCAGGCATACAGCGAGGCCATGTTCGCGAGCAGCGCCTGCGCCGTGCAGATGTTGCTGGTGGCCTTCTCGCGGCGGATGTGCTGCTCGCGCGTGCCCAGGGCCAGGCGCATGGCCGGCTTGCCGCGCGAATCTTTCGACACGCCGACGATGCGGCCGGGCATCTGGCGCTTGAATTCATCGCGGGTGGCGAAGAACGCCGCGTGTGGCCCGCCGTAACCCAGCGGCACGCCGAAGCGCTGCGCGCTGCCGACGGCGATGTCCGCCCCGAATTCGCCGGGAGCCGGCAGGAGCGTGAGCGCCAGCAGATCCGTCGCGACCGTGAGCATCGCCCCGGCCGTGTGCGCCCGGGCCGCCAGGCCGGAATAATCGTGGATCGCGCCGAACGTGTCCGGATATTGCACGAGCGCACCGAATACCTTGTCGGTGAACTGGAAGTTCTCGTGGTTGCCCACGACGATCTCGATGCCCAGCGCCTTGGCGCGCGCGCGGACCACCTCGATGTTTTGCGGATGGCAATTCTCGGAGACGAAGAACAGATTGCGGCCATCGCGCAGACGCAGCGACATCGTCATCGCCTCGGCGGCGGCGGTGGCTTCATCGAGCATCGAGGCGTTGGCGATGTCCATCGCGGTGAGCTCCGTCACCATCGTCTGGAAATTCAGCAGCGCTTCGAGCCGGCCCTGGGAAATCTCCGCCTGATACGGCGTGTATTGGGTATACCAGCCGGGGTTTTCCAAAACATTCCGCTGGATGACGGGCGGCGTGATGGTGTCGTAATAGCCCTGGCCGATGAAGGAGCGGAAAACCTGATTCTTGCCGGCGACGCGGCGCAGTTCCGCGAGCGCGTCATGTTCGCTGCGCGCGGCGGGCAGGCTCATTTTTTTGGCGAGGCGGATTTTTTGCGGGACCGCCGCGGCGATCAGTTCGTCCACCGACTGGTGGCCGAGCAGCGCCAGCATCTCGGCGGTTTCGGCGGGGTTGGGGCCGATGTGGCGGCGGACAAATTGATCCGGATGAGCGATGGAAAAAGGTATCAAAGACATCCGTCGAAAATAAAGTTGAACGGTTTCAATGCAAGTTCAGATTTGTGGGGTTTTTGTGGTAGTCGAGCGGGAGAGGGCAGGCACAACCGGTTTGGTTAGCAAGGAAAAACAGCCACAACTAATGGTGTTTTTGTGCCTAAAAAGCCGTAGTTTCGCATTGTGGAAACGGGCGTTTTTTTATAACTTTTAAGCATTCGTTGACGCATCTGGGGTCAGCCGAATTTTTAGCCGGAATTGCACAAAAATATGTCGAGTATCACTGATTTGCCCGAAGAAAAAAATGTCTCGCCGGACAAGATTGCCGATGGCAATTACGACGCGTCCAAGCTGTCGCAACTGAAGGGCCTGGAAGCCGTCCGCAAGAAACCGGGTATGTATATCGGCGGCACGGATGAGCGCGCGCTGCATCATTGCGTGAGCGAGGTGCTGGATAATTCGGTGGACGAACATCTCGCGGGGCATTGCAACCACATTGATGTGACGATCCATCTGGACGGCTCCATTTCGATCCGCGATGACGGGCGTGGCATTCCGGTGGACATCAACAAGGACTCCGGCCTGCCGGGGGTGGAGCTGGTGCTGACGACGCTGCATTCCGGCGGCAAATACGGCCAGGGCGGCTACAAGTTTTCCGGCGGCACGCACGGCGTTGGCGCGAAGTGCGTGAACGCGGTGAGCGAATGGTTTGAGGTGGAAGTCTCGCGCAACGAGCAGGTGTATCACATGGAGTTCGAGCGCGGCAAAACGGTCAAGAAGCTTGAGGTCATCGGCAAATCCAAAAAGACCGGCACGCTGATCACGTTTTTACCGGACACGGAAATCTTCCGCGAAACGGTGGAGTTCAAGGCGAACATCATTGCGCAGCGGTTGCGCGAGCTGGCGTTTTTGAATTCAGGGCTGGAAATTGTTTTTACCGATGAGCGCCAGACGGCGAATGAGCCGGAAAAATTTTATTACAAAAATGGCGTCGAGGAATTCGTCAAGCAGCTCAACAAGAGCAAGGAGCCGCTGCATCCCAAGCCGATTTCTTTCCACAAGGAGATGAAAGAGAAGCTGGACGACAAAGAAATCGAAGTCCACGTCGAGGTGGTGCTACAATACAACGACAGCTACAACGACCAGGTGCTGTGTTACACCAACACGATTCACAATCCGGACGGCGGAACGCATCTTTCCGGTTTCCGGAGCGCGGTGACGCGCGCAATCAATCAATACGCCAAGTCGAACGAAATCCTGAAGGACAAGGATCCGCAGATCACGGGCGACGACGTGCGCGAGGGTTTGACGGCGGTGATTTCGGTGAAGCACAGCGATCCGAAGTTTGAATCGCAGACGAAGGTGAAATTGTTGTCGCCGGAAGTGGAGCGCATCGTCGGCTCGATTTCCTATGAAGGGCTGATGGCTTATTTCGACGCGAATCCGCCGATCGCGAAGCGCATCATTGATAAAAGTCTCACGGCGGCTCGGGCGCGCGAAGCCGCGCGCAAGGCTCGGGAAGCCGTCCGCAAATCGGCGCTCACGGGCGGTGGTCTGCCGGGCAAGCTGGCGGATTGTTCGGATCGCGATCCAGCGAACACGGAATTGTATATCGTCGAAGGTGATTCCGCCGGTGGCTCAGCCAAGCAAGGACGCGACCGGAAGTTCCAGGCGATTCTCCCCATTCGCGGCAAGCTCATCAACGTGGAGAAAGCGCGGCTCGACAAGGTTCTGCAGAACACAGAAATCCGCACGATGATCACGGCCATCGGCACGGGCATCGGTGATGGCGAAGGCGAAGGCGCATTCAATCTTGAAAAATTGCGCTATCACAAGATCATCATCATGACGGACGCCGACGTGGACGGCTCGCACATTCGCACGCTGTTGCTGACGTTTTTCTACCGCCAG
>CAIXPZ010000221.1 GCA_903921455.1 uncultured Verrucomicrobia subdivision 3 bacterium
CACCACGAGATAGGCGACCAGCTGCTTATCGCCAACCGGGTTGTCCCGCGCCACCACCACGCACTCACGGACGGACGGTTGCCCAGCCAGCACCGCCTCAATCTCCCCCAGCTCAATCCGAAAACCACGGATTTTTACCTGCAGGTCAATGCGGCCGAGGTATTCCAAATCGCCGTTCGGAAGCTGTCGCCCCAAATCGCCGGAACAATACATCCGCCTGCCCGGCTCCGCGGAATAGGGATCCGGAACAAATTTTTGGGCAGTCAGTTCGGGCCGGTTTAAATAGCCACGCCCCACGCCGGCCCCGCCAACACATATTTCTCCCGGCACGCCAGCGGGCACCAGGCGCTTCTGTTCATCCAGCAGATAGACTCGAAGATCAGGAACGGGCACGCCGATCACGCTAGAGCCGTCCAGATCCGCCGTGCTGATGGGGCGATAGGTGACATGCACCGTCGTTTCGGTAATGCCATACATGTTGACTAATTGCGGCGTCTGGTCGCCGTGGCGTTCAAACCACGGTTTCAAACTTTTGAAATCCAAAGCCTCGCCGCCAAAAATAATGAGCCGCAGTGCCAAGCATTGGCTAGCGTTTGCCGCCACGTCGACTCGGCTCAACTGGCGGAAGGCAGACGGGGTTTGGTTTAGAACCGTTACTGCCTGGTCATGCAACAGACGATGAAAATCCTCGGGGGAACGGCTGACACTGAATGGCACAATCACTAATCGTCCACCATACAAAAGCGCCCCCCACAACTCCCACACCGAAAAGTCGAAGGCGATGGAATGGAACAGCGTCCACACGTCACTTGGAGTAAAGTTAAACCAGACTTGCGTCGCTTGAAAAAGCCGGACGACATTGTAATGCGAAATCAACGACCCTTTCGGCGTGCCCGTCGAACCGGAAGTGTAGATGACATAGGCCAGGTGGTCCGGCTGCGTGGCGTTGGTGGGGTTGGCCATTGATTCAGGCGAAATTTCCGGCCAATCACGATCCAGACAAACCAGTTTTGCGTTGTGGAATGACAGTTTCTCCGCAAGGTGCTGGTGCGTGACCACCACCGAGACCCCGGCATCCTTCAACATGAACGCCAGCCGCTCTTGAGGATATTGCGGATCCAGCGGCACATAAGCTCCGCCCGCCTTCAAAATCCCCAGCAACCCCACCACCATGTCCAGCGAACGTTCCACGAACAGCCCGACCAATGTTTCTGGTTTCACTCCGAGATTCCGCAGATGTCTGGCCAGTTGATTGGCACGACCGTTCAGTTCGCGATAGGTTAATTGCTGGTTGCCAAACACCAACGCCACCGCCTCCGGAGTGCGATCAACCTGCGCTTGAAACAGCTCGTGAAGACACTTACCCTGGGGAAAACTAACAGGAGTCCCCCCCCGCTCTACCACAGACCTGACTTGGTCCCCTCCGCGCATCGAAGACGGCACTTTCGGGGAAGATGCAGACCTTTCGTTGTTAAATGATTCTTCCATTTCTTGCCAAAATCTGGTGGCCAACGCGTTAAAAACCCGAAACGTGAAACACATTGACTCTCCCTAATTTTTCATAAAAAGCTCGCAAACAATATCCAGCCACTCATAAACACGCCATGCTTATTTGTGTTTTACTCTTCCGCAATCAACCGGCTGTCAAAATAAGGCGTCGACCACAATTCACCAGCATTTACCTGCGGCCATTCGACTACCGCACTTCGTTTTAGCACAAACAGCCCGTGTCCCAAAAATAGGTAAAGATGTCCCATAAAGTGATAGATAAAAAATCCGACAACTGGTGAAATTACCCAAGTTGAACGGAATAATATCCAATTAATTGATATAAAAAAAGACCAACCAATAACTAACCGAATGGCAAATGACAAACCTGTCTTTGGCAAACGGTAAAAACCAAAATATGAAAACAATAAATAATTTTAAAAAGGCCTGCGCCTTGGTGGCGGTTGCCGGCGCATTAACCGCGTCTAACCTGTTTGCCAGCATTTCTTACAATGGGACCTACACGGGCACTTTGCAGTTGGCCAACAGCTATGGCAGCGCCATCACAGCCACCTCAACGGGACTAGGCACGTTCAGCACCTTCTGCCTAAACGAGGGGGTGTATGCCAACTCCGGGCAGACCTATAACTATGTGTCCTCTGACAATGTGATCCCCACCCCGGTTGGCGCCAGCAATCCCGATCCGATTGTTCTTGGCACAGCTTGGCTCTACAGCGCATTCCGTTCCGGCCAATTGGCAAGCTACGGCTTCGTTTATGGTAGCGCAGCCTCGGCTGACAGCCTCCAGTCGGCAATCTGGTTTCTTGAAGGGAATTCCGTGGGTGTAAATAACAGTTATGTTACCATCGCTCAAACAGCTCTGACTGGCTTGGGGCTTGGCAGCGTCACTGCCAGTGCCAACGGGGCATTTGGTGTTTTTTCCCTAACCCTGACCGACGCTCGCGGTAATTCGGCCCAGCCGGTATTAGGGATGGTGGGCACGGTGCCCGAGCCCAGCACAATCATCGCTGGCGCATTGCTTCTGCTTCCGTTTGGTGTCAGCACCGTACGCATTCTGCGCAAAGACAAGATTTCATAATCAGCCAAACGGTTTAGAGTCCTTACAAACAAGCCGGTCAAATGACCGGCTTGTTTTTTTATTTAGCAACTCACACCGCCTTCAAAGGTTTGGGGCCCGGACTGCTTCCACTCAACAACTCAAACGCTTCTCCCATTAAAAAACCACCCTTGTTCAGCAAATGCCAATCACGAAGACGAACAGGTTCATTTATTTTAAAGCCTGCTGAAATAGTGCTTGTTCCTCGGGTAACAGTGTAGCCTTTACCGCAAGGTTCAAATAGGATTTAGCCTTTTCACCAGCCCCGGTGGCCTTAAGAACGATACCGTAATAACCAGCAATCGCAGGGGTGGCTAAATCTTTTGGCGCGAGCTGCTGCATGACCTTCAGCGCCTCGGTGAATTTACCCTGCAGGTAAAGGGAATAGGCGTAAGTGGAAGCAAAGGATGCATTTTGCGGGTCTTTGACATATGCCTCCTTGGCTAAATCGTAAGGATTCAGCTCTGAAGCTCCCAACAGCAGCGCGGTAAAAGCAACATTGTTTTTCATTTCCAAGTCTGCCGGTGTTCGTTTGGACATGATGCCGAATAGTTGCATCAACGGCCGCGTCCGCCCGCCGGCCATCAGAGCCTGGGTCAAAAGGGGTGCCGCCCACCGTTCTTCCGGGTATCGATTCACCAAGATCCAAAGAATCTGTTCTGCCTCACTATTCCATTGCCACTCTCCCGCCAGACGGAAGAGTGAAATCAGGGCACCTTTCTGGTCACTGGAAAAATTTAGCGCCACAACCCATTCGGCCGCCGATGCCTCCTTCAATTCCAACCCTCGAAGGGCGCGTGCCAGCAAAGCATGGCGAAGGAATTCCAGTTCATTCCAGTTTTGATTTTGGAGCGAGGCCTGCAAATCATGCCAATTACGCAATTGTAAACGACATTGGGCGACCAGCATCGCCGCTGGTTGATTGGTTTGAGTCTGCATGGGAAGACTCTGCAGCCAAGCCAAGGTCTCGCTTGGTGATGTCTTCCGCATCAACCATACGGTCATGTTCGCCAACTTGGCGGGGTCGGTGGCGGCTTCACGCCGGTAGGTAGCCAGGGTGGATTTATAATCCGGGCTTTTGGCCTGTTGCAGCACTTCAAGGTGTAATAGCCGGTCAACAAAAACCGCGTTCGTCAACTGCGCCAATTGCGCAGTAAGCTCCGCGGCGGTGCTGAAGTCATTCAACCGCAAAGCGTCGATGATCAATTCGCGCTTCGCCTGACTGCCAATCGCAAGATTGGTCGAATTCAGGCTGATACGCTTCAAATTAATTCTCGCCTCAGCCACATCAAGTGAATTGGAGTTGTGCAGTTGCAAAGCGGCCAAATTCAACTGGGGTATGGGGTTTCCCGCATCCAATTTGATGGCCTCCGCAAAATGCGTTTCAGCTTCCGCCAATTGCCCAACCCCGGAGGCCAGAATGCCGGCGGCGTTTTGGTAAACGGCGGTCTTTTTCCCGGCATCATCCACACCCGCCAAAGCATTGGAGGCAACGGTAAGATCCTTAAAGGAAATGGCCGTCTGCGCCAACGCCAGACGATCCGCCAATGAATTGGGGTTCAAATCCACCAAGCGCTGCCGCCAGACCAGAGCACCCTCTGAACGCAAGGAATCCGCCAAATCAGCCATCATGCGACAGGCTTCCAGATTCTGGGGATTCAAATTCAACGCCTGCCGCAGGCATAAAATTTCATTGCGACTGTCGGATTGGGCGGCAAAACCCTTCGCCATCGTCAGCCAGTGATCCTGCTTCCATACTTTGTAACCCCGATAGCCGGTATAACCCAGCAGCAACGTGACAATACAACTGGAGATGATAATGATGGTTTTGCGCATTTTGATCGGTTGAATAATTAATCAGTCCGGCCCGCTAAATCACCGGGAGAACAATTCCCCGCTCCTCGGAAACCCATTCGCTCAACTTAATGCCGCTTCGAGCCACAACTTCCTGAATGGCCGCCCGGCTTTCGGGCAGCAGTTCTGATACAATAATGACCCGGTTCACTCTTCGTCGTTCAATCAACGACGGCAGTTCCTTAAGTCCGCCCAGCACGAGAAACCCATATACCCATTGGAAATGCAATGACTTTTCATCATCCACAAATCCCAAAATCAGGCGGCCATCCGGTTTCCTGGAGATTTTCAAGGCGCGATCCTTCAAAAAAAGCTGCGCCCGAGTTCCCGCCCCGTAGAGCAACACCCGTTCATTCTCGTGACCGGTATCATCTTGGCGCTTCAGCCATAATACCAGCTCTTCAATACAGCGGTAAAACAACCGGGAGACGATGATAATCGGATGACTTAACCCTGCGAACAGAACCGCCCGGATTACCCATTTCAAACCCGCCATCGGCTCGATAACCAAGGCAAGCCCCAAACTGAAAAGTATTCCCGCCTGGAGCCAGAATAAGACCATCAAAACATCACGGAGTCTGGCCCGCTGCCAATAGGTCACATAGGTGCGGGAAAGCGCCAGCAACGAGAAAGTCGGAGTCACCCAAACCGGCAGGTCCACAAACCAGGTATGCCAAAAATCCACCCTTTGCCCCTCAATGATCCACATGATCAATGCCAGCGAACCCGCCAGCCAAAACATGTCCCAGAATGGATATGCCAGCGCCTTGAAGGTTGAGTGGGTGGGGCGGTGCAAACCCATCAACAACGCCCGACCCGTCTCGCGCAATTCAATGACCGCGAGTTGGCGCATCAACACATAAACCCCCGCCAGCAACGCAATCAGAAAGATGCCGGCGGCATGGGATTGGAACAGCATGATCAACAAGCCAACCGTCACCAGACCACCGTTGAGGATATACAAGAAGGTAGCCACCCGCTGGGTGCTAAAACCGGATTTGATCAAGCGATGATGCAGGTGCTCCAAGTCCGGCTGCATGATGCCGCGCTTGGTGCCCGTGCCTTGACCGTTGCTCATCCAAGAGCGCACCGAACGGCGCCAGATGGCCAACAACGCGTCGTAAATCGGCACGCCCAGCACCATGATGGGAATGGTCATGGAGATTAGAAACGTATTCTTGTTGAAGGTCTGCAAAGAAACCACCCCCAGCGTGAACCCAATGAACATACTCCCGGTGTCGCCCAAAAAAACACTGGCCGGGTGAAAATTATACCGTAGAAACCCCAAACAAGCGCCGATGAAACCGATCAGGAGCAAGACCTCCCCCGGAACCTGCTGCATCAGCAGAATACCGGTCAAGCCCACGGCGGAGATGATGGCCAGGCCAGACGCCAAACCGTCCAATCCGTCAATCAAGTTGAAGGCATTGATGATGGCCACCAGCCAGAGCACCGTCAGGACACAATCCACGGCTGCGGGCAAATCGTGACCCAACAATTGCCCGAAATGGGTTCCCGATAACCACATCACCAAGGTGGCGGCCACCTGCCCTCCCAGCTTCACCAACGGCTTCATCCCGCGAATGTCATCAATCACCCCGACCAGCACCAGCACGGCGGACGCCAAGGCGAATTTCTGCCACCAGACAAAATCCAGCGCCCCGGCAAGTTTGGGCCAGGGGAATAAAACCGCCACCAGACAAGCGGCATGCACCCCCACCACCACCGCCACCCCGCCGCCTCGCGCCGTCGGCCGCTTATGGGGCCGCCGCTCATTGGGCAGATCAACGACCCCAAACCGGATGGCCAAGCCCCGCACCACCGGCGTGAGCAGGTAGGTCACCAGTAAGCCAGCCAGAAAGACCAGAATATATTTATCTAAATCACCAAACATATTTTAGCGCGGATTCACGATGAATGCTGTGTGCGTTTGGTTGATTCAATCGCTCCCACCATTTGTGGCAGCAAGGTTTCTTTGGAAAAACGTCCATCCAAAGGCTCAAAATCCTTGCGGGAAGATTGTGACACGACCTGCTTCAGTTCAAGGATTGTTTTGACGGCTTGCCCGGGATTGCCATGCGAAGCCTGACCACTCGGCAATTGACCGTTAATCTGGTCGAGCATTTCCGAGATGTGACTGGGCTTGGGCCCCATGTAGAGAATGGGCGCGTTCACCCGCAAAAGATTGTAAGCCTTGCAGGGATGCACCAAGCCAACGAACGGATCACCCATCACCACCAGGTGCAGATCCGCCGCCGAAAGCACGCCAGCCAGTTGGTCGAGCGGTTGATACGGCAGGCAGAGCACGTTCGACAACTGGTTTTCCCGAGCAAACCATTTAACCCGTTGCTGTTCCGAGCCGCCTCCGACAAAGCAGAAAGCGATGTCAGCGTGGCTAACTGCCAGATCTTTCGCAGCCGCAAGCATGGTGGCCAGCGGATGACAAGGACTGTGATTGCCGGCATACATGACGACAAATCTGTTTTCCAAGCCATGCGTTTTCCGGAAAGCCGCCCGCCCAACCGCATCAAACTGGACTTCCGAATCGTGGGACCACGGTGGAATCACCACAATTTTTTCGGCGGCGATTCCTTTCGCCAAAATCCTTTTCTCCATGAAATGATCCAATACAATGATGGTTGAAGCCTGTTTCAGGCTGAAACGGGAAAGGCGTTCCAGCCCTTTGGCGGCAAACGAATCCGGCGACAGCCAGCCAGCCGCGACCGCCTCGTCTGGATTCAAGTCCATGATCCAGTAACAAAATTTTGCGCCGCGCCATCGCGCATATCCAGCGGCAACCACCGAGACCAGCGGCGGCGAAGTCAAAGCCACGACCACGTCAGGTTTGGGCAGCCGGCAAAGTCGCCAGCAACAGGAAAGTAGAAAAGTCAGAAAATCCGCCGCCCGCCGCCATTTGGCGCGCTTGCCGAAACCGGTGTTGAATACGCGGTGGATGTGGATGCCGCGCCAAACTTCGTGGCTGGCGAATGTTTTATTGGGATCATCGTAAGCCCGCCGACTGGTGACGACCGTCACTTCATGCCCGCGCTCCACCAGGCCCACGGCAATATCCGTCAGATGTTGACCACTGGAAACAACATCGGGATGAAAGGCTTGATTGATGAGGGTGATGCGCATGGTTTAATGGTCCACTTTGATCAACTTGTCCAATTGATGCACCAATGCCTGGCGGGCCAGTTCGGAGTCATCGTAACCGGTGATGATAATTTCCAAGACTTTCTGCCCCTGGTTTCCCCGGCCGGCCCACACACCACGGATGAGGTTGAATCGCGCCGACTCGCTGGCCGTGTAGCTGTCCTGGTCCAAACCGGCTTCCCAGTGGCATTGATACACTTGCAGCGGACCGCTGGAACTCGAAAAAACGTAGTGTCGCATCGGCAATTCCACACCATTGACTTTAATTACCACCAGATCCGGATCTGCCTGCAATTTCAGACCGCTGGCTGTGATACAAATATCGGGCGTGTGCCGTTTGGCCAGATAACCCGCCACGCGTCCCGGACGCCAGTTGAAATAAAACGCCTGCCAACCTGTGCCGTCCGCCTCCTGCCATTGTCCCTTCAGGCCTTGGTCAAAGCGCAACAGGTCATGCTCCTCGGTGGTCAGCGGCAATTCCTTAAAAGTGGCATTGTCCGTGGGAAGATTCACCGACCAAGAAGGCCCCGGTTTCAACTGCGATTCCCGTACGCGATACCAAAGTTCAGAACCAACTTCAACCGTCACCAGCCACGCTATCAGAATCAGTCCAAAGCGTTTGATGCGGTTCCAAGCTTTGGCACCTTCGTCGGACGGAACCTCCTCAACCATCGTCACGTTTGTAGGGTCACTCCGAACCCGCCCGTGATTTAACAACCAGGCTGCCGCCCCCAGCATAGCCGTGCAGAGCAATAAAATGGTCATGCCGGCCTCATCGTGATAGCTGGCGATGGCTTGAACCCCTTTCTTCGCCGCAATCCAAGTGAGCAGCGAGGCGCGGCACAAGTTCAACAACATCGCCAGAATAAAACCGATGGGAATCAGCAACAGTCGTCGCCCCCAGCCGAATAAATAAAATTCTCCCAGGAAGAGTGAAATCATGAGGCTGGATTGAAACGACCGGATGCCACTACAGGCGTCATTGATGCCGACTGTTCCCGTGCTCACTTGAATCAGGTTGCCGTGCTGAATCGCCGGCACGTTAAGGATGCCCAACACCTCCACCACCAGCGAGGCGTTCAGCCGGCTCAATCCTTGAATGATCGGCGCTTCCATCAACGTCGGCCACGGAATCGCCACCAAAAAGAAAGCGATGGGAAAGGCACCTTGTCTCAACCAACTTTTACCACCAGCGAGATATACCGCGTAAAGCGTCAGGCCAATAATCTCGATGCCGAGCAACCATTGAATCGGCCGCCACTCCGGAGTGGCTTCTTCGATCAGCCGTGCCGGCAGATAAAGAAACGCCAGCAAGGCGCAGAGCAGCACTGCCAGCCAGGGATTCCCAGCCAGCGCGGCGTGTCTCTGGCCGCGCATATTTTGCCAGCGCCGCAGCAGCAAGCCAATCACCAGCAGCGGAACCACCAAGCCGTAGCTGTATTGCGGATTCGTGGACCATTCCAAACGGAGATTATCAATCAGCCGAAACCACAGATAACCCAAAGGCAAAACCACCCAGACCCATTTGAGGATGCAATGATGCTTCATTGGTTGTCCCGACGAACAGGTGCTGGCCGCAGTGGATGCTTCTTCAGACTTGGGCATATTGGTCTCCCTAAATTGCGTTCAAGAAAGGATGCGCGGCTTCACTAAAACGGCGGGGTTGCCCCGGTATATACCATGGGCGGCAAGGTCTTTGGTGGCTACGGAACCCGCCGTCAAAACAGCGTGAGAACCAACCGTCACTCCCGGCCCGACCCAGCAACCAGCCCCAAGCCAGGCTCCGTCTTCCAGTATTATCGGCCGCGTGATTAAATCAAACCGGTTGCTTTTGTAATCATGGCTGCCGGTGCAAAGAAAAGCGCGCTGCGAAATGCAGACGTTATTGCCGATAGTCACGCGTTCCAGATTCAGCAACCAGCATTCCTCGCCGAGCCAGACGTGGTCGCCCACGGTCAGCTTCCACGGGAAAGTAATTTTAACCTGGGGCTTGATGGTGACATGGCAACCCATGTTGGCCCCAAAGGCGCGCAGCACCGCGCGTTTCAGGGCGGAGAAACTAAACGGACACAATCGAAATAATATCAAGCTCACCACCAGCCAAAGACCTTCTTTCACCACCCCGGCTCCACGGTCAAATCGACCTGGAGTATAACGCGACAAATCCACGGCCAGCGGCCGACCTGGCGCCGCAGCGCCGGACTGGGCACGGCCAATGTTGGATTGCGGTTCACTCATGTTGAAACCAATAGTAGATGGTTCCGGGCGACGGCTTCAAGCATCCAAGATGCAATCCGGCTTGGCCCCTCCGCCCAAAATCCATGCGTGAACGGATTGCAGCTGGGTGCCAACCCGCAGCCAAGTAAAGCGCTCCCGCACCAAATTCCGCCCGCAACTTCCCATCGCCAGCCGCTCGGCGCCGGTCGTGCGTCGCAATTCGTTCAAGCCCGCAATCAGACTGGGTTCGTTGGCTTCAACCTTGATTGCCGCATTCGATTGAAACCCCTCCGGCAAGTTACATTCCGGCGTCATGACGACCGGCTTTGAATTCGCCCACGCCTCCAGCACCACCATCGGCAAGCCCTCGCTGAACGAAGGCAAAACAAACGCATCGCAATGTTGATAGCAAGCCGCCTTGGCCGCATTGAATTGCGGGCCCAGGAAAATCACACCGGGAAAACTCCGACTTGGATTGGCGACACGAACGTCATGCCAAACCAACCCCAGTGCTGTCGCCAACTGCTTCAGTTCTTGCTCGTGTCCGCCCTGATCCCAGCCGGCAATGGCTAAAATCCATTCTGGTTCCTTGCCGCGATTTTTTTGCACCCGACCCCAAGCTTTGAGCAAATTAACCAAGCCTTTCTTGGGATGGATCCGGCTAAGAAAGAGCAACACCTTTTTACCCGGCTCAACGAGGCCTTGCCACGGAGGCGCGGTGGGCGTCAGTTCGGCGGGCAGATCAATCCCGTTGGGGATGACGGCAATGGCGTTTTTGAGTCCAAGCTGCCGGATGGAATCCGCCTCCGAGGCACACAGCGCGCGCAGACACCGCGCTCCGCGCAGATGCTCGCGCTCGAAGAGTTGATAGGCGATCGTTTTTTTCCAGCGTGAATTTTTTAACGCCCACGGGTCCAACATGCCGTGAGGGGAAACAAGATAAGGACAACATTGCAGCCGGCCATAATTTTTGGCGGCGATGCTCGGATACAGCCAGAGACCGTGCGTGTGGCAGAGGTCCGGGGCGAAGACTTCCAGTTCCGCAAGAAAACCCGGCGCGCAGCCGATGCCGCTCGGCCAACCCGGCAGAAACGCCGCCGCCGGCACCGGATTCCATGCGGACAAATCCGCGGCGGTGTTTTCGTCGCGCAGACCAAAGGCTTTCACCGCAATGCCGAGTTGGTGCTCCGACTGCGCCAGCCGCAATACCGCATCAAAAAGCCCGCCAGCTTTTCGCGATATCGAAGCGGTGAGATGGGCCGACTTAATCATTTCAAAATATGAGGCCTAGCCGGCCGGCGCCCGCCGCCGGCTCACCGGCGCAACAGCAGCCGCAGTAACAGCCAGTCCAGCGCACGGGCGCGCGGGCGTGGATTTTTTAGCGCCACGGCAACAGCGGCCAGCAGGCCATTGGCAAATTGCTCGGGCCCCCAGCCAGAAATAATTCGACCACTGGCGGCCCCAAAGGCCGGGAGCGGGAAGCTTTCCGCAGCTGTTTTCAAAAACAATTGCGCTAATTCATCCACGTTGTCTGGATCAAATTGAAAACCATTCACGCCCGGCAGAACCAAATCCGCCGCACAGCCACAGCGGTTGGAAACCAGCACGGACAGGCCTGATGCCATCGCCTCGTTCACGACCAATCCCCACTGCTCCGTGGTGCTGGGATGAACAAACGCTCCGGCCAGCCCAAAATAGACCGGCAGTTCGTCATACTGCTTGAAGCCGGGCAGGTGAATGGAGGCATCGAGACCCAACTCGGAAACCAACTGGCGCAACGCCGGTTTGAGCGGACCATCGCCGAGCAGCACCAGCGACCAGATTTCAGTTTTTCCAATTCCGGATTTTTCCGCCCGGTCGCGATAGCTCGCGTAAGCCTGCAACAGCCGGAAAAGATTCTTTTTCTCGATGAACCGCGCGCTGGCCAGGAAATATTTTCCCGGCAAGCCGTGCTGGCGGCGAAGACCGGCCGCGTCGGCGCGGGCGGCTTCGGCCTTTTGGCGGAAGTAATCGTTGTCTACGACATCGTAGCCGAGAAAGACGCTTTCGTGAACGAGCCCAAGCTGGACGAGATAATCTCCATGTGGTTTGCCGCCAGCCAGGCCGGCTGAATTCAGCCGCACCAGCCGCTTTTTCACCCATTCCTTCCAGCCGACGCGCCGCTCATCCCAGGCGGTGCTTTCGGACATGATTACCGATGGCGTGCCGGTTTTAGCGCACCACCAAAGTGCGCTCAAGGCGTCGGCGAAGGACCAGCCCGGCACGGCGACGACCTGCGGTTTGATATTGTCCAGCGTGCGCCACATTTTTTTGCGCAGTTCCTGCCGCCATTCGCCGGTGTTGGTCTCATGCTCGGTGAGGGTGATGCGGGTGAACGCCGCCGCGCCCTCGACCTTGTCCCACGCGTATGTGCTCTCCATGCCGCACGCTTCGATGCCCCAGACGGACAGCAACCGGCCGGCGGCGTTGAGCCGCGCGTGATGGTAGGGGCCAAAGCGCTGGAACAGCACGGCGACGCGCGTGTCCTTTGGCAAGCTGCCGGCGGCGGGAATTGGGGCGAAGAAATTTTGCACGTTCGATGGTTGGCGGTTCAGTTTGGCGGGCGTTGAAAATGGTCGCGGCGGACAAAGCCGCCGGAGACACGCCGGGCAAAGGGCATTTTTCCCGCCGGGGCGGGCTGGGGAATTTTTTGCGGTGGCGCCGATGCGGTTAGGTTGCCCTCCGGCGCGGCCTTGATGATTTGAAAATGTTCCACCCACCAGATGGTCAGCGCGCCAAAGACAAAGGGATACAGGGTGATGAGCGTGATATCGCGGCCCAGGTTGAAGGTCAGGATAAGGCCGAGGCTGTAAAGCGGCAGCCGGCCGAGTTGATGCACCGTCAGATCTAGCCGCGCGAGCCAGACAATCCACAAGCTCATCAAAACGGCCGCCGCCGCCGGTCCGAGCACACGGCCGAAATTCACGACGCCCTGGCCGATGAAGCCGGTGGAGATGGTGGTGTTGACGCCGCCCTGCGTGTCGAGGGCGTCGCCGTGGCCGCGCGCGATGGCGTAGTCAAGGCCGATGAGCGGTTTGCCGTGCCAGAGCCCGCGCGGGATGGGATTCACCAGCTCGGCAAAATAACGCTGGCCCCAGTTGACCCGGTAGCGGCCGTTGTCAATGAATGTGCTGACCCAGCACAATTCCTCAAACATGTTCAAGCCCTCGTTGTGGACCTTTTCCTGCGCGGCGAGGTTCAGTCCCTTGTTGTGAAACGCGGCGGTGATGCTCATCGAGGAGCGGTTGGCGATGACGAATTTCATCCAGGTGTTGACCACGACGAAGCACGCGAGCAACACACAAACTTTTTTCCACATCCCGCCGCGAAGTCGCAGGAACACCCAGCTCAACACGGCGGGCACCGCCATCGCCAGCATCGTGTTGCGCGTGCGGTCGAACACAAACGCCGGCCACGACAGCAGCACGAACAGCAGCGCGAGCCGCCGGATGCGCGGCGTGGTCGCCAGCGCCGCCACCACGCCGAACATCGAGGTCGTCAGCAATTGCAGATAGACGGCGATAATGGAAAACGCATCGAAGCCGGAACCGATGCGTCCATGCGACCACGGGTTGGCTTTGTAGCCTAAAAAGGGGAACAGGTAATAGGGAATTTCACTCTTCAGGAGGATCAGCGCGATCGCGAACAGGATGAGCCAGACCGCCGCGCAGCCGGTGAACAGGAGGTTCAACTGTTTTTGGATTTCCGGATAGCCGACGCCGTGATTGAACAGCTGGATCACGCCGCTTTTGCGCTGCGTCATCGGGCTGTTGAGTTTTTCGTGCAGCGGCCGCACCGTCATCAGAACCACGAGGATGAACCACGCCACCTGCCACCACGCGCCCGTCAGCGTTTCCGGGGCGAACGTCTTGACGTGGTTGTTCGCATAGTCGTTGTAAAATGCGTCGCCGACATACCACGCAGCGGTCGTGCCGAGCACCGCAAGCAACGGGATGCTGGTGGCGTCGTCCATGCGCCGGAAGGCCGCGAGGCTGCCGCCGACCAGCAGCGCGATTACCACCCAGAACGAAACGGGAAATATGAACAACAGGTGCATCACAGATGCCGGTCGGAAAGTTTATCGGGGTTGAACGGTCAAAGACAACTGGCGAATCCGCGCGGAAATATTCATTTCAGCAAATCCGCTTCCAGCCGCATCAGCTTTTCCGCCAGCCGGATCAGCGTGAACTGGCGGGATTTTTCACGCGCCGCCGCCGCCTGCGCCACCAGCAGGTCCGGCTGAGCAAGGTAACGCCGGAAAGTTTGTGCCAGCGCCGCCGCGTCGCGCGGTGGCACTATGAAGCCATCCGCGCCGTCGGTGACGACCGCGCCGCAGTTCGGCGTGGCGACGACCGGCAGGCCGTGCGCCATCGCCTCCAGTTGTGTGAGGGCAAAACCGTCCGAGAGCGTCGGCAGCACGAAAACGTCCGCCTGCCGATACCAGTTGGCGGCCTGGTCGCGGTTGGTGCGGCCGTGAAAGGTCACGTTTTCGGGCGAGGTTTTCATCGCCGTCTCGGAAATGCCAATCGGGCCGACGACGTCGAAATGGATGTTTTCCTTTGCCAATTGTCGCGCGGCGGCGAGCAGATACTGGATGCCTTTGCGCAAAATCACCTGGCCGAGAAACAGCACGCGCAACAGAGGGGGAGATTTTCGATTTCTAATTTCCAATTGCCAATGCTCTTCGCCAGCCTCGAAGCATAGCGGGATGACGACCAGCTTTTCGGCGGACACGCCCTGATGGAGCAAGGCTTGCCGGGAAAACTCCGAATTCACCACAATGCGGTCGGCCAGCGCCCACTCCTGTTCACGCCGGGTGAAATATTCCTCCGGCACCTGCAAGCTGCGCCCCGCCCAGCCGGGCCAGTTATTTTCCTCCGCGCGGACCAGCTCCACTTCCACGCGGTTGGGATCCATCTGGTTCAGGACGCATTTGATTTTTTGGTCGCGGCACCAGGCCAGCGATTCCAGCGCGCCGGTGTCGTAGGCCAAAAAGATGGACCCGTTGTGACAATCCGTCCGGCGTTGCAACTGTTCGCGAACGCAATTGGAAAACCGCTGGCCGACCTCGATGAAACCACGATAAGGCTCGCCGGCGAATTTCCAGCGCCGGAGCAATTCCCAGCCGAGCGAATGCAGATTCCATGAGTGGACAAGTCCCGGTTGCCTCACCAAATCAGGATGAAACCGCGCGGCGAGCGGGCGCAGTTTGCCGGCGGCCAGTTTGCGGGTCATGGGACCGGCCCAGAAATCCGTGTAAAGCGTGGCCAGCCGTCCGTCTTGGTGCAGGGCGCGCGGAATGGCGAAATGCTCGCGCGCCCCGATTTGGCTGCAAATCCAGGCAGCGGATTTTGACGAACGAGAAGACATGGTGGTCAGCCGCTGGTGGCGGCAGACAGTGTTTTTTAGCGGCGCGCAAAATGCGCCGGAATCAATTCAAGAGGCGGAGGTTAGTTGGCGGGGTGGGCGGCGCTGGGGCGTTGGTCGGAATGACGCTGCCTTGCGTGGTCCACGCGGTGCCAGACCAGTTGAAAGTGATGATCTGGCCGTTGGTCACGGTGACCAAGCTGGAGAGGTTTTTTGATGGGGACACCACCACGTCACCACCAACGCCGCCATTGAGAGCGGCCCACCGGTTTGAACGGTTATCAATTTCAAAATAGGCTCCGGCGGGAATCTGGTTGGGGGTGGAATCATCCAGCACGAACAGGTTGCCGGTGGCCACATAATCCATACGCTGCTTGGGGCCGCTGCCGTAGGAAATGAGGTTCGTTTGAACGCTGCTTTGGTAGATGGGATAGCCGGTGTAAGTGGTGTTGGTCTGGACGAGAACGTAGGGGGAATTGTTTGTGCCAGCCCAGCCGGTTATAAAAGTCGCCAACGGGCAATCAACGGCGTTGTTGTAAAAGCGGACATTGATCTGCTGCGGGCCGGCGCGGGTGACGAAAAAGATCTGCTCCGGAACGGCAATATGATTATCGCAGATCGTGAGGTCATGAACGCCATTGACGCCTTCACCACCAAAACCAAAAACCGTGGTCAGCTTGGTGGGGGCATAAATCGAATTTCCAGATATTACAATATTGCTGTTCATCATGGTGCCCTGCGCCCCGGCGGCACCGATGTTGATGGCGGACATGTAATCGGCACAGTGGATTTCATTGTCCAGAATGTAAATATTCGCCGCCGGCATCGTCTGAATACCGTTCATGCCGATGCCGTTAAAGTGGAACACATTGCTCTGCATGATGAAGGGCGGGGCCGCCCAGTTCCCGCCGTTCCACGCCCAGCCGTTGCCGGTGATGTTGGTGACGAAGTTGTTCTGAAAATACGACGTGTTCGTGTAATAGGCCTGAAAATATTCGGCTACCTGGAAAAGGTTTTCAAAGCGGCTGCCGGCTACATTCCACGAGCCGTAGATGTTAAGCGCGGTCGCGGCCCCGTCGCGAAACGTGCAATTCTGAATGCTGATGTTGCCGTTGTTGTTTTGGTCGATGGACTTGAACATCTCGCCGCGCCAATGCTGGACGATGACGTTGGTGAAAAGCTGGTGGGTGGCAGTGCCGGTGTTGTTGCCCCGGTCGCAGGTCAGCCAAGCCGAATGCTGCTCGTCCCAGCCCAGGCCGTCCACGGTGTTGACGGTGATGCCGTGAACGTCAAGATTGCCGTTCTCAACGCCGCCATCCAGCGTGAGGTTTTCGAGGATAATCGGGTAATCGTTGGCGATTGGGGCGACACACTCAAATAGAAAACCGCGAATACCGTTCGTCCCATAAGGAAAGACATCCGACCACACAAATGCGCCCTTCGACAACAGCACGGTGTTGGTGCCCTCGCCGAGGAAATGCAGTCCGCCCCGCGACACGAGAATGGATCCGTAAAGATAGCCGGTTCCAGCATAGTTCCGGTTGGTCGGTATGCACAGAAAAGTTCCCGCCGGGATTTGAATGGTCACGTTGGTGCCGATAGCGGCGGCGATACAGTTGTTGAAGGCGGCGGTGTTGTCCGTGCCGCACGTCGCAAAGGCTCCGGTCTTGGTCGCCTGGGGCAGGCAGGAGATATAGAGGTTGGTGCCGTTGACCACGTTGGTGATGAGCGCCAGGGCGTCGATGTAATTGGTCACGTTGACGCCATATGAATTGATCCCAATCCGTTGTTGTCCGACGCCCCAAATCTCAATCGTTTTGCCGATGTCCGCACCGGAGAACTGGCGGGTCGTTGTCACCTTCACCGAGTTGCTCACCGTGTTGACATAGAATTGGACAGCGTCACCCACCGCGCCAAAATTTGTGACATTCAAAACCGATTGTGCCTGCGCAGAATATTCCCGTCCAAACCAAGCCAGACCCGCCAGCAAAAGCAACCGGCCAAGCCCGCGTCCGCCGCGGCGCAATAGATTCACCGGCTTAAATGGTTTTAGGATTGGCATAACTCTGGAACATACATTCAAATTCACATTAAGCAAACTTCGCGCCAAACTGCCGTCAAGGCCGCCGAAGCCAGTCGCGGTAACGCGACCAGAGAATGACCTGCCGTCGGCCAAGACAGTAGCCGATGCCCTGCGCCGCCTGCCACCACCAGACCGGTTCACGCACAACCCAGCCCAGCCCCCGCGTGCAGGCGTAACGAAACTGGGAAAAAACCCGATAGCCGGCCAGCCCAATTCCCTGCGGAAACGGACAGCGCAGCAGCACGCTCCAAAATTCATTCCGCGCATGGCGGTGGTGATTGCGCCGCTCGCTCCGCGTCTGGCCGGAGTAATGGTGCCGGATCGTGATAACCGGCGAGTAAAGCACCTCATGCCCAGCCCCCACGCATTGCAGGGCGTAATCCGGTTCCTCATACATATGAAAAAATTTTGGCTCGAAGCCCGGCAGCGCCAGATAAACTGCGCGCCGTAGCACCGCTCCGGAATTGGCGAACGACCGCGTCGGCCGCGCCGGGCCAAAATCCGTCTGCGTGAGCGTCCCCGGATATTCGTCCGTGCGCTGGGGGAAATGCGCAATGGCCAGTTGCGGATTTTCCGCGAACAGCGCGGCGACGCGCGAGAGGCAATCGGCCTGTTCCGGATAACTATCATCGTCCAGCGCCAGCACCAAGTCGCCGCGCGCCGCGCGCATCATGCGGTCGCGCGACGCCACCGAGCCGCGGCCAACTTCGTTGATGATGAGGTGTGCGTCTGGCATTTCGCGGCGAACCGTTTCCACCGTGCTGTCCGTACAGCCGTCGGCGGTGATCAAAACTTCCAGCGGCGCCGGATTCAACGCCCGCACCAACGCCAGCGTGCGGCGCAAATCCGCCGCGCGGTTCTTGGTGGTGATCATCACCGAAAAGGTCATGCGGGTAATTTCAGGCTGACCGTGGGCCAGTGGCGTTTTCCGGCGCGCACTTTTTGAAGAACAACGTGAGCCGCACGCTGTCGGTCAGGCGGTAGCCGAGCGGTTCAAGGAAATTTGTCAGGGTGTCGTGGGCCGTTTCGCTCAAGGCTTCCACGGTGATGAGGTCGGGCGCGTAGCGGCGGAAATCCAGCCCCTGCAACACCGCGAGGTCATGGCCTTCGCAGTCAATGTTCAGGTAATGAAAATGTTCTCCGCGAAACGGCGACGTGTCCAGAATCTGCGTCAGCGTCAGGGCCTTGACGGGCGTGCTTTTCAGGGGCAGTTCGCCCTGGGCCGAGATCAGGTTTTGTTCGTCGCGCGCGGCGAGGCGGTCGGTGGTGCCTTCTGCATAATGCAGCCAGACCAGCTCTTCGGCGGTGTTCGACACGGCCGCGCAAACGTTGTGGTCGTGCGGCCGCTGCTTTTCAAAGCGCGTGATTTTTTCCGGGTCGCAGTCAATGTTGACGCCACGCCAGCCGAACGAGCTCAACAGCTTTGTGTTGGACAGTTTGAACGGATGAAATGCGCCGACATCAATGAACAGGCCACCGGTGCGGCCCATATTTCCCAAGTGGTTGTGCACCACAAGATCCTCGCCGAACTGCGAATAGCTCACGCGCATCGCCCGCATTTCTTCCAGCGCGACGCGCGGCGACAGCCCGCCGAAGAAAAGCATCCGCAGCCGTTTAAGGTTTCGCAACAGCCGGGAGGTGGTGCTTGGTTTCATGCGTGATGATTTACTCGGCTTCCAGCATGAATTCCCGGCGCCGGCCGGGCGTGATGGGGCGCATCCGGCGCACGGCGCCGAGCAGCATCCGCAGCGTGTGAATGTGCCACTTCGCGCCGCTGACGCTGTCGGCGTTACCCATCCGGTAAACCACGGCGGGAAACGGCACGGCGGTCAGCTGGTGACCGAGATAGGCGAACTGCGCCGCGTAACGCTGGTGGGTGTCGTTCGCCAGCAGCGTGCTGGTGGCCGAGCCGGGCACGAGCGAATATTGGTCGGCCTTGGCAAAATTTGCATTCTCCTCGCTCAACACCACCCCCTCGATCTCGGTGCGGAACGGCCCCGTTTTTTCCACGAGGTCGCTGCGGGAAATGAGGCACGAGCCGCAGATGCGATCCAGCGTCTCCGTGCGCTGGAGGACCCGGCACAGGTTCATCCGCCACAGCCAGCCTTGCGAAATGAGGTAGCCGGGGGCGCCGCTGTTTTGGGCGAGCCAGCCGACCAGCTTGGAGCTAATGAGATCGTCCGAGTCCAGCTTCATCACATAACGCGGGTTCCACTTCGCCTTCGCGAAATTCCACCCGGCGGTGATTTTCGCCACCTTGTCCAGCACGCCTGCGATCGCCGGCGGCGAATGTGCCGGCGGCGATAGTGGCCGCACGGACATAAAACAGAACCGCGAATCCAGCGCGACATCAAAATCCGGCGCCTCGTTGCCGATCACCACCACGCAATAATCCCCGTCCGCCGAGTTTTGGATGGACCTGAGAGTCTGGTGCAGCAGCCGACAGGCGAGGTCCCATTTGAGCTTTGCCCGGCGCGGGGCGACAGGAATCAAAAAGGCCAGCAGAGGCGGGTTTGGCTGGGGATGGTTTTTGCTCATGCGGGGAAATTATTTTCCGAAAATCCGTTTCTTCAGCTTGCCGGACAGCGCCCGGCAGTCTTCGTTGAGGACAGCCAGCCATGCGCCCAATTCGCCATGCTGCTGGCGGTGGTGCGACAGCCGCGCGAGGGTGAACGGCCGCGAATAGGCGCCGCGATCAAACAGGAATGGCTTGCGTCCGCAAAAATGCGCGACGCGCGGACGCGAAATCTTTTCAGGGAAATGCCAACCGCCGCCGGCACAGTCGCGCGCCAATTCCGCCGTGCCATGGTGACCCCAGATGTGCTGCAAATCCGTCATGCTGCTCCTGAGAGTTCCGCGCTGCGTCAGCGAATGGACGGCGTAGTTCAGCATGCCCATTTCGCCCCACGCAAACAGTCCCGGCGACTGTTGTTCCCAAGCTTCGAACTTCGCCCATTCGGAAAAAGGAATGGCGTTGCGCCGGCAGGCAAAGGTGCCGGAGCAGAAATAAGCCAGCCCGCGCCAGTCGAAGCCGGCGTCGAATTGCCGCAATTTATCCAGGTCGAAATAAAAGTGCGGCAGCCAGTCGGGAATTTCCTTGGCGTCGGCCGGGACGGAAATTTCGCTCCAGAAAATCTGGAAATCCAGGTCGGGACGGACTTGCGCGATGAAGTCGCCCCACACGATGGCGTCCGAGTCCAGCCACACAAAAAATTCAAACGGCCCCTCCCACATCGCCGCCAGCTTGGCGCGGTAGTTGCCGCCGATGAGTTGGCGCATTTCCGCCGAGGGCAGATCGGGCACGCGCAGGACGATCACGCCATATTCGCGAACCAAATCTGAAACATCAAAGGTTCCATCCGCTACGAGGCAGACCGGCACGCCCGGACAGAAATGCCGGATGCTCGCCAGCGTGGCCTGAACCATGAATTTGTCTCCGGCGTGACAGCCGGTGACAAAACCGAAAGGCGCTTGGACGTTCATGCCGCTGCTTCCACGCTGTGAGCCGGCACCCCTTTGACCTGTTTTAGCCAGCCATGCGAATAGCCGGCAAAAAGCCAGCGATCTTTTAGTGATTTTTTATACCCGTTCCACGCCTTGCGCGTTTTGGGAAATTTCCGTGCCGGCGTGTTTTGCCACGACCGGAAATCTTTTAGCGCGGTTTTTTCCAACCGCGAACGCCAGAGCCGATAATGCGGGTTCACGAATTCGCCCAGCAAGTCCCACGGCTTGGGATAATCCACAAAATGCACCAGCCGGTTGGTGGATCCGCCGGTCCGCCGCAGTGCCGGCCAGTGTTTTCTCATGTTGGCGATGCAGTTGAACCGTTCGTCCAACGTCACGGCGTTGCCGCGCAACACCACGTTCAGCGCCGACTGGTCGTGGAACGGCGGGCGTTGCGCGGCGATGTATTCCATCGCGCGCTCGGTGACGCGCTGCCGCCGCCACTCCGGCACGTCCACCAGCATCACGCCGGAATTGTAGTAAGGCTCCGTGGGGCTGTTGCCGAGTTGTTCCGCGACAAAGCGGTCCACCGCGCCGGCCAGCGGCGCTTCGGGAACGAACGCGGCGGGCGCGCCAAGCATGTCCAGCTCGTTCAGTTCGCTCAAGTCCACATCGCACAGCGTGTCGGCGTCGAGATAAAGAAACCGCCCCACGTCCAATGCCTGTGGCACAACGAGGCGATAATACGCGGCGCAACTGCCGTTCAGGGGCGGAAAACCGTCAAACAATTTTGCGTCCACCCGGCGCAGATCCAGCGTGTATTTTTTCCCGGCGGCGGAAAGCGTCTGCCGCAGCAGTGCCAAATCCGCGCCGTCCAGTTCGTCGCTGAAAAGAAACAAACGCGTCTCCGCCACCGCCGCGCCGATGCGGTTCAGCAGTGAATACATGGCGACGTGCAGGCCGGGCAGCACGCGGCGGTCGGCGCAGAAAACGATGTTCATCGGCGCGCTCATTTCTTGGTCAGCGCCGCGCGGTAAATTTGCAGATATTGTTCCGCCATTTTTTCCGCCGGAAAAGTTTGCCGCACCCAGGCGGCGGCGCGGTCGCCCATCGCCGGCAGATTTCCAGCGCGGGCTTGCGTGCCAATATCCTCCGCCATACGTTCGGTGTCGGGAAAGGGAATCAGGTTTCCCGTCGCGCCAGGTTGAATCGCATCGCGCAGACCGCCGACATCGAACGCCCACACCGGCGTGCCGCACGCCTGTGCCTCGGTGGCCACCTGGCCGAAAGTTTCCATGCGCGAGGCCACCACCAGAACATCCATCGCCGAATACGCGAGGCTCAACTGCGCCGGCGAGGACAACCGGCCGAGGCCGCGAAGATTCACTTTTTTGCCGCCCAACGCGGTAAGGCCGTCGCCGAAAACCAGCGCGTCCACCGCGCCGGTTTTGTCCGCGACCTTTTCCGCGACTTCCCAAAACCGATTGAAGCCTTTGTTGATGTCCGTCAATGCCGCCGCACCAAAACCGAGGACCAAACGGCCGGGCGCGATGCCGAGCCGCCGTCGGGCTGCCGTTTTGTCGTGGCGGGTGAACTCCTCCATTTTCAACGCCGGGTGAATCGTCGCAATTTTTTCCGCGCCGCTGAACAGGGCGGATTTCTTAATGAGGCCGGCGGTGAAAGCGCTGTTGCCCACGGCAAAAATTTTCCGGCCGGCGAGCGCTTGCGCGCGGCGGCGCCATTCCGGCGCGGCGATCCAGCGGTCAAACGGGGGCTTGAACAGCGGGCAGACTCCGCATTTTTTCCCGAGCTGATTGCAGCCGAAATCCAGAAAGCAGCCGCCGGCCAGCGCGCTCATGTCGTGGATGGTCCAGACAATCGGGACGTGTTGCGGAATCGCGTCCAGAAAACTTGGCAGATCGAGCCATTGGCTGACCCAATGCAGATGCACGATGTCCGCCGTGCCATCTTCCGTGGGCGGCGGCGTCGGCTGCGGCGAGCGATAGCGCCCGAAATAGGACGGCGCCGCCGGACGCAAGGCCCAGGTTTCAAAGCGTTGCCGGACGCGTTCGCGCTGGCGGTCGAGCCAGCTCCGGCAAAATTCCAGCCGCTCGGCGCCGGGCAACTGGAGATTGCCTTTCCGGTGGCGGACGCGGCTGTCGTGGCCAAGTTCACGCAGCGCGGCGTGCAGGCGCAGCATCAAAACGGCTGCGCCGCCGTCGGCAAAGGTGTTGTAATGGGCTACACGCATTTCAGCGGGCCGCGGGCGGCACGGGCGCGGCGATGGCTTTTTGGATCCCGGCCAATTCCGCTTCCGAAACTTTCAGCGTGGAAAATTGTCGCCGCATTTTCAGCCAGTCACGCCAGGCGCGCGGATAGATGGACAGCCAGAGTTGGTCGCCACGCCGCAGTCCGCCGCCGATCAGTTTGGCGAGGCTCCACCAACGTGCAAGCCGGCGGCGGTTCATCGGCAGGCTCGACCACTGGAAAAACAACGAGTGGCGCAGGTTTAATTTTTGCGGACGCGCTGCGGGACTGGCTTTCCAACTCGCCTGCTCACGGTGCCAGACGATGCTGGCGGGTTCGTAAATCGAGCGCCAGCCGCGCCGCCAGGCGCGGAAGCCTAGGTCCAGATCCTCGCAATACGCCGGATGAAACAGCCGGTTGAAGCCGCCGAGTTCGAGAAATTTATTCCGGTCCACTGCCATGAAACCGCCGGAGGCGAACAGGGTGTGGCAAAGTTCCTGCCGCTGCGGCTCGTAATACCAGCGGTAAAATCCGTTCTTAAAATCTAGGCGCGCCGGACCGATGGTGCGCTCGGTGCCGTTCCAATCAAAACTGGAAGCCGAGACGGCGAAAACATCCGCCGCGTGAAAATGCCGGAGCAGCGGTGGCAGAAAATTTTCGTCGAGCCGCAGGTCGTTGTTCAGCAGCACCACGATCTCATCCGGCAGTTGCGCGAGCAGCCAGTTGTAGGAAAATAGAAAGTCGTTTTCCGGCGCGACCACAATCTTTACCGACGGGAAATTCTGGCGCACCCAGTCCACGTCCGGCTCGCGGCTGCGGTTGTCGAGCACCAGGACGGAACATTCGACCGGGCATTTCTGGGCGGCGGCGACGGCGGTGGGCAGCAGCTGTTCCAAATGCGGCCGGCCGTTGTAATTCAAAATTGCCAGGCAGACGGAGTTCATCGTTTGGCGGCGGCGAGCTTTTCGATTTCGCCGGCGAAAATGTTTTGCAGGCGGTCGGGGTTGAACAAAGTCTGGTTCAGTTGGCGCGCCTCGTCCGAAAGCCGGGCGCGGAGCGCATTATCACCGGCGATTTTCCGGCAGCCGGCCACAACTTCGTCGGGATTCGGCGTGTTGACCAGCAGCGCGCCGCCGGCGCGGCGGACGACGCGGACAGGCGTGCAATATTCCGGCCCCCACAGCACGATGGGCCTGGCAAACGCGGTGTAGTCGAGGAATTTTGTCGTGAAACTCGTCGCCATGAACAGCCGGTGTTCCGGCTCGAAACTCATTACCACGAGCAGCGCGTCCGCGCCCGCTAAAACCGTGGCAGCCTCCTCCGGCGGCTGGAAGCCGAGATAAATTCCCTTCGCCCTGGCGCGTTCCAAAATTTCTTCCGGCCAGTCGGCGTTCGGCCCGACGACGATGATTTCGAGGTCGACGAGCGGTGACATTTTTTCGATCACCGAGCAGATCATCCGGCCGTAAAAGTTTTGCACCGAGCCGACGTAAACCAGCCGGAATCTGCCGTTTTTCGGCGGGGAAATTTTTTCGGGAACGCGGTGGCGTCCGGGCATTGGATAAATGACGTGGCAGTTCGAGTGCGCGCCCAAAACTTCCTGCATCCCGTCGCTGGTGCAGAAGGCCAGGTCGCATTGCCGGTAAAGCGCGCGGTAGCGGCGGCTCAAAAGGCTCTGCGTCCACGCAGAGCCGAAGTGGCCTTGCATCACCGGAAACCAGTCGAGAAACAAACCTGCCAGCGGCAGCCGGTGTTTTTTTGCCGCTTTCGCCGCGAGCTGGCACAGGCTCGTTTCGGCCATCGTCAAAATCACGTCCGGCTTGAATCCGGCAATCGCCTGGTCCAACGCCGCCGGCACGGCCAGCGTCCAGACCAGGTTTTCGTAATCCGTCAACCATGACGCGAGCTGCGGGCCGAAGCGCGTTTTGCGCAGCCGCTGCAGAGGCCACGGCAGCGTGACTTTTTCGCCGGGCGGCTGGCCGGTGTAATAATCGGCGTTCGTGACGACGCGGAGCTCAAACGGATTTCGCTCGACCAGATGCCGGTGCAAAACGACACGCACGCCGCAGTCGTTTTGCGGCGGGGCGATGCTGACGAGCAGCACGCGCGTTTTGGGGACCTCGCTCACGGAACGATATTTCCCTTGTCCAGACGGATGACGCGGTCGCACCGTTCGAGCGTGCTCAAACGGTGGGCGATGGTGATGATGGTCAGCGTGCCTTGCAGGCGATGGATGGTTTCCATCACGGCAAGTTCCGTCTGGTGGTCGAGCGCGCTGGTGGCCTCGTCCAAAATCAAAACTTGCGGGCGGTGATAAAGGGCGCGCGCCAGGCCGATGCGCTGGCGCTGACCGCCGGACAATCGCACCCCGCGTTCGCCGACGGTAGTTTGCATTCCGTGCGGCAATTCTTTTTCGATGAACTCAAGTATCTGCGCGCCCCAAGCCGCTTCCCGCAACGCCGCCGGCTCCACCATTTTGGGATCAACACCAAAGGCGATATTCGCCTCGATGGTGTCGTCGAGCAGATAAATATCCTGCGGCACATAGCCGATCATCCGCCGCCAGGAATCCAGATTTTTTTCGGTGAGCGGTTCGTCATCCACGCAAATCACGCCGGACAGCGGCTTGTGCAAACCGAGGACCAAATCCACGAGCGTGGATTTGCCGGATCCGGATGAACCGGCGATGCCGACGGATTCGTTCTTTGCGATTTCGACGGAGAAATTGCTCAAGACCGGCGCGGTGGCGCTGGGATATTGAAATGAAATTTGCTCCAGCCGCACGTTCTTTTGGAACGCAAGCGGCTGGTCAGCCGGCGCGGCGGTGGCGGCGGGCGACAATTTTTGAATTTCAATGATTTCTTCTTCGAGCTGTTTCAGGGTGTAGTTATTTGCCGCGACAGTGACGAGCTGCGCGTAGAGCAGTTGGAGCGCGGGCAGCAGCCGGTAGCCGGCGAACGCCATCACGGTGAGATTCGGCAAAATGTCGGAGAAGGAACTTCCGCGCAGCGCGAGAAACACGACGACGGCCATGAGTCCGCCAAAGGCCACCGGCTCGATGAGGTAGCGCGGGCCGTTGCTGTATATCGGGATTTTGCTGGAGTAATCGCCGATCCGTGCGGAGTGCTCCAGCGCGCGCCCCATGAAATAGCGGCTGTTTCCGTGAACCAGCACGGTCTTGATTCCTTGGAGAAACTGGTTGGTGTTTTTCCAAAAACCGACCGTGTGCAATTGCAGCCCGTTGGACACGGCTCGTGTTTTGGGACGCAGCCAGACAAAGACCACCAGGTAAAACCCGCCGAAAATGACGGCTGAGCCAAGGGCCACCCACGGCTGCACCGCGAAGACCGCCGCAATGAGCAGCACGACGATGACGAGTCGCGTCAGAATTTCGCCGACGGGCAGCAGGACGTTCTGGATGAACATCTGGACATCGAACATCCGCTGGTTCAGCTCGGCGGTGTTGCGGCGGAGGAAGAACGCGTAGGGCTGACTGGCGTAGGATTCAAAGAGCCGACCGCGCAGCCAGTGGCAGAAGCCGTAGGCGTAACGGATGCGCAGGACTTCGCTAACCATGCTGCCAACGCTGGCGATCACCAGCATCGCAATGGCAAAACATCCGGCCCAGACTAGAAGCTGGTTCGTGGACAGGGGCGGGAGAAAATGCAAAAGCCAGCTGCCCAACGCGGATTTTCGCAACCGGTCGGGGTCGGCGGCCAGGGCAAAAAATGGAAAAACTGAAGTAACCCCAACCAGTTGCAACACCCCATTGAACAAGATCAATCCCAACACTGCCAGCAGCCTGAACTGGCCATAGGGCAGCGCCATGCGATAGCAGCGGATTAACAGGCGGAAAAAGGAACGCAACATGGGTATAAAGTCTGCGAGGGGGAAAAATAGTAGGCGCGGTTAGATTGGGTTCAGGCGACCCGATTTAGGTTTCAGCGGCTGGTTGCCTGATGATTGAATTCCTCTCTAAATGGTGGGCTAAATCAAACCGCTTATGGGCAGACTCCGTCCCGGTCAATTCGCAGGTGCGCTTTCGCCTCTACGATCTACGCGTCTGATAATTGCCGTGTTCATTGTCTTGCCAAGAGAAGCCTACAGCGCTTTCTCCTGTCGCCGTCCGACCGCCCGTTACGCGAACTTTATTTCCTCGCCCAAGCAGGCCGGCGGCAATCCGAAAATTAAGAACTCTTGTCCGTCTCCTCGGTATTGACGGCATAATACTCCGCATATTTGTAGGAGTAATAAGAGCGGGCGGAAGCATCCGCGCGGTTCAAAATCAAACCCAGCACCTTGGCCTGCCGTTGAAAGAGCAGCTCCAGCGCCTCGCGCACCGCGCGGGCGTGCGAAAAACGGCTGCGCACCACGAACAAGGTGCCGTCCACCTTGGGGGCGAGCGTGGAGGAATCGTCGGCGGCAAACACGGGGCTGCTGTCAATCAGGACGTAGTCATATTGCTCGCGGAGCTTGGCCAGAATTTCATCGAACGCCGGACTCAAGAATAAATCGCCGGGGTTGCGGGAAACGCTGCCCCGGGAAAGAAACGAAAAATTCACCAGATCCGTCGCCTGGATGAATTTCTCAATTTGATCTGGCTGGCGCAGCAGTTCATTCAGGCCGGGCTTTGATTGCAGCTTCAACCGTTCATGGATGTGGCCCTTCCGCAAGTCCGCATCCACCAACACCACCTTGGAACCGCCGAGGGCCATCGCGCGGGCCAGATTCGTGGCAATCGTGGATTTGCCTTCATTGGGCACCGCGCTAGTAATGAGCAATACTCTGGGCCTTTTACCATCAACAGATAAATAGAGCAGAGCCGAACGGAGATTGCGGTAGGATTCGGCAAACATGTGGCGATCGTCGTTGTCGCGGAGGAGAACCAGCGGCCCCTCTCCCGCCATTTCGGGAATCTCCGGCACCTGCCCCACAACGCTGTCGCCAAATTTCTCGGTCACTTCCACCAGCGAACTAAACCGGTCATCGCGCCAGGCCAGTAGGAAAACAATCCCCACGCCAAGCCCCAGCCCGACGATGACGGACTGCGACAGCATGGCTTTCGCCTCTTTGTAGGAACGCTTCGCCGGGGAAGCCGGCTCCAGAATGGCGAGGGTTTCCTGGTCGATATTCCGGCTGATGTCCACGTTTTGCAACAGGGCCGAGAGCCGGTCATACATGCCTTGATTGCGGGCGACATTTTGTTTGAGCCCATCCGCAATCGCGATGCGCTCATTGGCGCTGGATACTTTGGTTTCCCATTCGCGGATGAACTGCTCGATGCTGTCAATTTTGATTTGCAACGCCTGCCGCTCGGCGGCGACCTGGTCGTGGTTTTGCCGCTGGTAAACATCCAGCAATTTGCGGGCGCGGGCGATATCTTCGTCCAGCTTGACCATCTTGGGGTGTTTCGGCTGAAGATATTTGGCGAGTTTTTCGCGCTGCAATTTGAGCAGTTCAATTTCCTTGTCGGCATCCAGACGCCCGGAGGCGGGCGCGGCCAAAGAATTGCCAGTGCGAAGCGAAGCAAAAATGGTATCGGCTGAGTTGGTTGTCCCCGACCGGCCGGAATCGACTTCCAGCTCCCGCGCCGCCAGCAACTTGTATTGCAGTTGATAATCGGATAATTCCGTTTTCAATTTGGCCAGATAGGCGGCCTCGATCGTGCTTTCCTCCTGCAACACCGCAAAATTATTGCTCCGCTGATATTCCGTCAGTGCCGCCTGACCGATTTTCATATCCCGCTCCAGCCGCTGCACCTGTTCCGAAATGGAGGCCAGCGTATCCCCGGAGACTTCGCGCCGGATGTTTTTGCGATACTCCAGATACTGCTTCATGAGGGAATTGAGATACAGCGGGGTGAAGGCCGGATTGGCGCTGCTGCCTTCCACTGTGTATACCGAACTTTTAGGCGAGGTAAACACTTGGATATCCACCTGCAGCGGCTCGCCATTCTCGTCCAAAATAATATTGTTGGTGCCCAACGCCCGCATCCGGTTCAGCGTCATTTCCCTCAACATTTTACTGCGCAGCAGTTCGGCCTGGGTGCCGAGATAATTATCCCGATCCTCCGTAAAGGCGGCGCCATCCGGCAGCCGTAATTTTTCAGTTTCCCACATGCTGCCCACCGAGACAAACGTGGGCGGGGTTATGAAAAAAATAGTGACGGTCGCCCCAAGGCTCAGGACCAGCGTGACCACGGGTATCCACCAAAACTTGCGCAAGAAAAAAACCAGTTTTTGCGGCCGGAATTTTGGGGCCGCATGAGCGGAACTGTGCGCCATCGGCTCCATTAACTGGAGACCCGAATCCGCCGGCGGGACTGGTATTAAATCTTTCATGGGGGCTTAAAACCGTATCATCCGCTCGGGAATAAAAATGAGGTCGCCCGGTTGCAGCGGCAAGTCATTCTCCGTTTTGCCTTTTTCAAAAACCTGAGCCACGTTCACGGTAAAAGTTTTTTTCGCATCCGCACCCAATCCCGTGCCCCGGGTGACCCGGACGTTTTTTTGGTCGGCGAATTCAGTGAAACTGCCCGCTCTCAGGATGGCCTTGCTCACCGTCAACACCTCGTCGCTGGACAAATCCTGAGGCCCGGGAGTCCGGATGGCTCCGACAATGTAGATCTTGCCGCGGCTCCGGGGTTTGGAATCAACCGCGACGACGACCGTGGCGACACGGTAATACTCCTTTTCCAGTTCAACCTTGAGGGCCAGCGCCAGCTCCTTGCAGGTTTTGCCAGCCGCCGGATACCGGCCAATGTAAGGAACCTGTAAGTCGCCTGAATCCGTTACGGTGAGATGCACCGGCTCTTCTTCGTCTTCGCTGATCCGAAAGCTCAATTGGTCGCCAATGGACAGTTGGTATTTATCATCCAGAATATTGAAGGTATTGGTGGGCGAGCCGACTAACGCGGACGCCCCATTTGTGGCTTTAACATCCGCAACCTCCGCCGCTTTCAAGTTTAGCGGCCAGACGACAGCCATCAGCCCGACCCAGCAGACTTGTTTTAAAATAAATGTCAGCCATCCGCAGCGGCGGCGGGCATTTGAACCCGCCGATACTTGACGTGGCTGAAACGGGCTGGGGCAGCGGTTCATTTGGGGTGGTAGGTTAACTGTAGTCCGATTAGGTTCTGCGTATAGCCGTCATCGGGCGTGCTGGAGGTGCGCAGCGTAAGCCGGTAAATCAGCCCCAACGAAAGCTGGCGGGTCAACGTCTGCTGCAAGTTTAGCTGGCCGCCATACCAATCAAAAGTGTCATCAAGATTTCCCGTCACGTTTCCAACCCCTTGTTTTCCGTGTTCGTAAAACAAGGCCGTGATGAAATTCAAGTCTTTGATGATTTTCCAGGCAATGCTCGGACGGACATACCAGTCTTCAATCAAATCCGACTGGACCCCCAATTGCACTTCATGCCCAGCATCCAGTGAGTAGCTTAGCGACTCCCGCGGCTGGTGCGCTAGGTTCAAGCCGGCATACCACGAATTCTGGCTGGAGGTTTGAATGTTCGTGCTGGTCTGCTGAAATTGATAGGTGGCGTAGCCCCCGCGCGCCGTGATCTTTAGGGCGGTGCCGGGGCGAAACTCGCTGTAAACACCGGCCGTGTAAGCATCGTTATTGTTCAAAACCGATTGATTATAGGTGGTCAAAGACGCCGTGGTCTCCAACCCAACCGTCACCTTGGGATGCACCCGCAAGCCGGCCCGGGCGTTGAACATTTCCGAGGCGTGGTCCAAGTAATTGAACTGGCCGCTGGTGGAGAGGACGTTTTGGTGATCATACCCCAAGGACAGAGTTACTTGATTCATTTCCCAAGTGGCGGAAAGGCCGGCGGTGTTTTGGAAGGTGCCATAGTTACCCGTATTGGCGACGGCGGCGTTTTGAGCCGCGTCTTGGGTGTAATTCATCCAGTCATGAAGGTTGACCGTGACATCCTTGATGCCAATATCGAATGAAAGCCCCGTGCCGGATGACGAATTCAAATCAAAGGTGCTTAAGTTGGGGTGATAGAGGTATCGGTCGTAGCCGATGTTAACGTCCAAATACAACAGATTGCGCTGGGAGAACGGATAACTGGCCACGATGCCTACGGATGGCTTTACGATGAAATCATCCAGAACATTGGTTTTGGAAAGGTTCACGTTGTCATTCCAATCAAATCCCAAGCCCGGAAGCACCAGCATGCGAAAATCGCCATCCTTGAAAGTATACGGTTGCGACGACTGGGATTCCGTTTGTTTGGCGCGAGATTCAGCCGCGGCACCGCCCGCCAGCGAATTGCGCAGGGCTTCCTGCCCAGAGGCCGATAGGGTCAGCAAAAGCATGGAAACCACAATCCAGGGACCACAGAAAGCTCCCAGATGTGAGTTCCGCTCGTTTGACAAACGACAAATGCCGATCAATATGCGTTCCCCAATTTGTTTGAAGGTGTAATTGAAAAACATGAATTTTAATGATTATTGACTGATTCGTTTTTATCTCAACTGGTTTTTATCGAAATTATAAGCAATTTTTTTGCCGCAATGCCCTGTTGTTAAATTTGATTTTTCCGTTAATTGACCTTGCCATTCTTGACCTTGGCATTCATTGCAATTTTAGCTTTCACACCCGCCAACGGCAATGGGGTGAACACCCCATACGAGTCAACGATGGGCAGTTGGGGATTGAAGGGACAACGTTGGCGACTTGGGTTTTGCATCATTCTTCTCATTGCGACAAACATTAAAGGATGCCAAAATCATTCGCCTGCCCTTGATGCGGACAGATTGCGTTTGAGGTTTGAAGCGGCTTGGGTTCCGAGCATTAAATTGGAACGTTTCATGGCCTCCGCACTTTTTGCCCCATCAGATATTTTGCCGGCAAAAACACCCATGATGGCCGGGGACGCCCCCTTAAGTTTGCCATCCAAAGGACATAATCCCGCACCATGCAGGGGGCAACTGGGTTTGCTTTCCGACTTGCGCGACAAGCCGCTTTCTACTTGGAATGCCGATTTGCGCCATTGCCCCGGACTGGAGCCAAATCGCCGCTTAAAACAAGTATTAAAAAGCCCCAGATGATTGAACCCGCATTGTTCCGCCACGTTGATGATTTTTGCGTTGCCATCGCGCAGCAATGAAACGGCTTTCAGCAGGCGCATTTCCATCCGCAAGGCCGCCACCGAGACGCCAAAATGCTGATGAAAAATGCGGTTGAGATGACGGCGGCTGCAACTGAAACGGTCGGCCAATTCGCCCACGGAAAGAGTTATCAGATCCGATGCCGAAAGCTTTTCAAAAACCCGGGCCATGTGATCTTCCGCTTGAGCATAGCCGCCGCGCTGGGTCTGGGCTTCTTTGAATTCAACGGATAAAATGCTGGCAACAATCCGGATCAACTGACCACGATGATCCAGATCATACTGGGAGGGGACCACGCCAAGCAGCCGTTGGCTGTCTACCGCCAAAGCACTGCCGGCCGAGTAAATCTTGGCGGATTTGAAGCTTTCCGTGATTTTATGCAGCAGGCTGATTTCATTGCTGGCAAACAAGGGCAGCAAATTTTCAAAACAAACAGAAAATGTCCAAAAAACAAATTCCCCCTTGTTATCAAACACGCCCAGCTTGCCCCCGGGCGTCCCATTAAAAACCAAAATATCTCCGGCCAGCAGTCGCTGAGGAGCCGCCGTGCTGGTAAGTTTGCCAACCCCGCCCTTCGAAAATGCAAAATACAGGGCTTCTCCCCTCAGATCCAACTCTTCAGCGGATTTCAACCGTGTCAGACGCAACGACAGATGGTCTTGGTTATTCAATAAACACCTCGACTTAAAGAACCGATGTCGACCAGAAATTAAAGCATGGTTTTCCGGCTAAAACAGATGCCTGCCGCCTGCTTTGGAAAGGTTCCAAGGCCTCGATTCTATCAGACTGTTTTTTCATTTCATTTGTCCGAATTAGCCTTAACCCCCTTGTAAAACGGGCCCGTTCTTCCTGCCCGCAAAAACCCCCTATCACTATTCTCAATCCAAAACTCCTTTGCTGAGGCAATTAAAAGAACAAACCTGCCCAAAAAACGCGTCACGTTCATGGCGACGCAATACACTTTTAGGACATATAGCACACCAGACACCCAAAAAACAAGATAATTGACCAAATTTTGCACTAGTTAATTGCCTATTTGCCCGCCCGGTCTTGATCAAAATCTGCTGCTGGACTCAGACGTTTTTGTCCAATATTGACAACTCAACCGCTATCACTTGCCGATCCAACTACCTGTATCTTTTCAAGACAGCAACGACAATAATGTCTTGAAGAGCTTCACTGGCAGCCGGTTAAAACGCTAATCGGGAGAAAGTTAATCCGCATAATACATTGCAAAAACACGGATAAACCCTCGCATTTATGCTGAAAACTACGGTTCAAGCGACCCCTGTATTTAGAAGTAAACTAAAAATCTCCACCTTAACGGCTGTTTGGCAGCGGTTATGCAATATGCCGCGTAATGATGCGGTCAATAAATGCAATTTTAAGTCACGGGGCCAAGCTGTTTTCGTTCCGCTGGTTCACCTGTTTGGCGACCTTAATTGCTTTCCCCGCCGGGGCCAGCATCACCGCTCCGCTCGCGTGGAATCCGAGTGCCGATACCAGCGTTGTCGGCTATAAAATTTATTATGGGGTGGCAAGCCATGGATACAGCAATTCCGTTGATGTCGGCAATGTGACCAATACGACCATCACCGGATTATCCGAGAACGTGACTTATTTTTTTGCCGCAACCACTTACAATGCTTCCGGCGTTGAAAGTGATTTTTCTAATGAGGCCACTTTCTTGGCAAACGTCACCATCGACCCTCTGCCTCCGGCCTATCAACCACCTACGCTGAATGCTTTGAGTGACCTTTCAATTAAGGGCACTGCCGGTTCGCAAACCGTCGCGTTAACCGGCATCAGTCCGGGATCCAGCCAAGCCTTAACCATTACGACCGCCTCTAGTAATCCCAATCTCATTCCCAATCCGGTGATCAACTACTCCAGCCCGGCCTCCGGCGGCAGTTTGACTTTCGCGCCGGCAAGCAACGCCAATGGCACTGCAACCATCACTGTGACGGTCAATAATGGACTGTCCCAAAGTAATAGCGTTACCCGCTCCTTCGCGGTGAACGTAGCGGCTGACTATCAACCCCCGACGCTGAACGGCTTGAGCGACGTTTCAATTAATGAAAACACCGGTTCGCAAACCGTCAATTTAACCGGCATCGGTCTGGGATCCGGCCAAGCCTTAAGCGTCACGGCGGTGTCGAGTAATCCAGCGTTGATTCCCAGCCCGTCAGTCAATTACTCCAGTCCCGCCACCCGTGGCACTCTGACCTTCGCACCCGCAATCAACGCCAATGGTGCCGCAACAATCACCGTAACTGTCAACAACGGGCTGGCCCAAAGCAATATTGTCACCCGCACGTTCACGGTAAACGTGGCCGCCGTGAATCAGCCGCCGACGCTCAACTCACTTGCCAATATAACCGTCAACTACAATTCAGCAGCGCAAACGGTAAATTTAACAGGGATTTCTTCCGGCGCGAGCAACGAAAATCAGACGCTCAAAATCACTGCCGCCTCCAGCAACATCAAAGTGGTTTCCAAAGCGAGTGTGATTTATACCAGCCCGGCGGCCGCCGGTAGTTTGACCCTAACGCCCGTTGCCAATACCAGCGGCACCGCCACCATCACAGTCACGGTTAACGACGGTGGTTTGTCCAACAACATCACCGTGAAAACTTTCACGATTACCATTTCGCCCAAGGCGGTAGCCGCAACCAAGCCGGTGATCCTAAATAAACCGGCGAATTTCTACACCGTGACCAGCAACACGGTTTCATTCAGCGCCAGTGTGGCTGGCATAACCCCGATGAAATATCAGTGGAAATACAATGGCACGAATATTTCCGGCGCAACCAGTTCCCTGCTGACCCTCAAAAATGTCACAAAAAAACAAGCCGGCCAGTATTCGGTCACGGCCTCCAACAGTGCCGGCACCACCAACAGCTTGGTCGCCGCCTTGGTCGTCTATCCCACCGCCGCCGCCACCCTGTCGTCCTCGGCCAACACCAACGGCCGGTTCTCCTTCACCGTCAACGGCGTGCCGGGATTTAAATACGCCGTGCAAGCTTCCTCCGACTTTGTGAACTGGACCGCCGTGCAGACCAACACCGCGCCCTTCGCGTTTGACGATGCGAATGCCGCCCAATTCAATCAGCGGTTTTACCGCACGGTCAATGTGCCTTGAGTGGGGCGCGCGGCCTAAATGAGTTCCAGCTCCCCCGCGTCCAGTTTAACCGCCGCGGCTTGGCTGATAAAATCCAGCCGCAACAGAACCGTTGTCATGCCGTAGCGTTTCTCCACCCAGCCTTCAACTCCCCGCAACGGCCCGCTTTTGATTTTTACCCGCAACCCTTCACCGATGCTCGGGGCCAGCCGGATTTCCAAGTCCGATTCCAAGGCCCGCATCACTTCCCCCAGTTGCCGGACGAATAAATCCTGGTCAGCCACTTCCAATAGATTAGCCAAATGATCGCTTTGCAAAACCGCGCTGCGCTTACCGGCGGGGATTTGCAGAAAAAGATAACCCGGAAACAGCGGCTTCTGAAAGACAACCGTTTTCCCGCGATATTTATGAACCGACTGGTAACAGGGCAAGCGGACATCCAGCTTCTCCCGCTCGCAAAATTGCAGCAGTTTTTTCTCGCAGCGCGGACGGGTATGGGCGACATACCAAAGCAGTTGGCTCACGCCCATTAGCTAGTTGGCCCGCCGGCGCGTGTCAAGCCTCAGAGTTTCTGGCCGGAAAAAGGTTCGCCGGCTTCCGGTTTATTTGCTTTTGGCGGCAAATAATCTGCTGTATATCCACTTCGGAAAACTATCAAGAATTTGGCATGAACAAAGCCGGTTTAATTTTGCTGGTGGATGATGACAATGACATTCGTCTGTTATTCTCAACCTGCCTGCGGCGTGAAGGTTACGAGGTGCTGGAAGCGGGCACCGGCCAGCAGGGGCTTCAGCTGGTGCAAACCCGGCATCCGGATTTGGTGCTGCTGGATGTGGGCTTGCCTGATATCAACGGCGTGGAAGTCTGCCGGCAAATCAAAAGCGACCCTGCCCTGAAAGATGTTTTTGTTGCCTTCTGTTCCGGGGAAGCCACGAGCGTTGACCACAAAGTAAACGGCCTGCAAACCGGCGCGGATGAATATCTCGTCAAGCCGTTCGGGCTACAGGAACTTTTGGCGCGGGTGCAGACGCTGTTACGGCTCCGCAACACGGCCGCCGCCCTGCGCGCCAGCGAGGAACATCACCGCCGGTTGATTGACATTTTGCCGGATGCGGTCTGCCTGATTCACCCGCGCGGCCGGTTGTTGGCAGTCAATTCGCAGGCCGTAGCGATGCTGGGTTATTCCAACACCAGTGAATTACTCCATAAAACGATCTTCGACCTCACCCCGGCCGCCGATCATGAACGCATCAAAGCGGACATCGTGGTCGCGTTGAAAGCCGGCATTATCCGCAATGCGGAGTATGTCATGCTCAAGCAAAACGGAACGGCGTTCCGGGTGGAATTAAGCGCGACCGTGTCGCTGGGCATCAACAATCAACCCGCCGGGCTATTGAGCGTGGTGCGCGACATCACTGAACGCAAACAAGCCCAGGATGCCCTGCAAGCCAGCGAAGAGCGCTTCCGGCAGCTGGCCGACCACATCCGGGAAGTGTTCTGGATGAGCAATGCGGATAAAAGCAAGATCATCTACGTCAGCCCGGCCTATGAGGAAATCTGGGGACAAACCTGCGACAGCCTTTACGCCTCACCACGAAACTGGACGGACGCCATTCATCCGGACGATCGCAAACGGGTTTTGGAAAGCACGGTGACCAGACAATCCGCCGGCGAGTATGATGAAACTTACCGCGTTATCCGGCCCGACGGTTCCATCCGCTGGATTCAGGACCGCGCGTTTCCCATCCGCGACGCGGCCGGAATTATTTACCGCATTGTCGGCATTGCCGATGACATTACGAAACGCAAGCAGGCTTGGGACGCGCTGGGCGAAAGCGAAGCCCGTAAACGGGCTATCATGCAGGCGGCGCTGGACGGCATCATCACGATTGATCACGAGGGCAAGATGATCGAGCTCAATTCCGCCGCCGAAAAAATCTTCGCCCATAGCCGGGCCAAGCTGATCGGCGAAAATGTGATGGAAATAGTGCCGCCGTCCTTTCGGGTCTGGTTTCAAAACGGCCTGGCCAATTGTTTCACCGGCGATCACGGTCCCACGCAAGGCAGCCGGATTGAAATGCCCGCTTTGCGCGCGGATGGCAGCAGCTTTTCGGCTGAATTTACCATCACCCGCATCCGGCTGGCGGGACCGCCGATGTTCACGATCTATATTCGCGACATCACCCAGCACAAGCGCGCCGAGGCGGAATTGCGTTCATTGCCCCAACGCATTATCAAAGCCCAGGAAGCCGAGCGCTCGCGCATCGCCCAGGAATTGCATGATGGCATCAATCAGTTGATCGCCTCGGTGAAAATGCGGCTCCGCAAAGTGGAAGGCAGCCTGCCTGACCTCAAGCCCGCCGCGCGGGAAATCCTCCAGCGCTGCGACCGTTTGCTGGTCAAGGTTTTGGAGGAAAACCGCCGGATCGCGCACAATCTGCGGCCCACCGATTTGGATAATTTGGGTCTGGCCGCCGCCTGCAACAGCTTTTGCAGCGAAGTTCAATCGCGCACCAATCTCCAGTTTCAATGCCGGCTCATTTCCTCCAGCCAGCGGCTCTTGCCCGTGGTTGAATTGCACTTGTTTCGCATCGTGCAGGAGGCCGTCAATAACATCGAAAAACATGCCAAGGCAAAATTGGTCCGCCTGCAAATCCAGGTGCAAAGTGATTTTGTGCTGCTCAAAATCCAGGATGATGGCCAGGGATTTGATGCTAAGACCCTCAAGGCGGGCAAGAAAATGCGGCACGGTTTGGGGCTGACCAATATGCGCGAGCGCGCTTTGTCCCTAGGCGGCACTTACGAAATCAAATCCGTGCCCGGTCACGGAACGAGCATCCATGTGCGGGTGCCGTTGACGGCGGCTCAGCGCGGTGTGAACCCCAAACGGGAAAAACTGGCGGAAGTTTGAACCAAAAACGGCCAGAAGTTCTTGCCGCCGTCCCGGGTGAATAATTTATTGGGCGCTATCTTCCACCCAACAAACCGCAAAGCGGATCAGGGCGTTGAGACCATTTAACTTGAGTTTCCGGCCAATGCTCTTGCAGTGCGTGCTGACCTCCGTACTGGTTAGGCCCAAATTCTGGGATATTTCCGGGTCGCTTTTGCCAAGGCCAAGCAATTCCAGAACTTCCAGCTCGGAATCCGTCAACAAATCAAGCGCCCCGGCCTTTTGCTCGGTCACCGGCTTCAAGGAAGCTCTCGCAAACACCTCCTCGGTGACATAAATATGCCCCGCCAGCACATCCCTGATCGCGAGGATGATTTCCTGCGGATCTTCTTGTTTCATGATGTAGCCATCCCCGCCGGCCCGCAGCACGCGTTGGGCATAAAGTGCTTCGTCAAACATGGAAACGACCAGCAACTTGATGGCAATTTTTGCCGCGCGGATTTCTTTGATCAATTCCAATCCGCTTTTCCCCGGCAGCCCCAGATCCACCACCGCCAGATCCGGCTTGAGTTTGATGATGGATTTCAAGCCCTGTTTGGCGTCACCCGCTTCACCGCAAACCGTCAGATCCCGCTCGGCGTTGAGCAGTTTGGCCAGACCATCCCGAAAAACCGGATGGTCTTCCACCAGAAATATCCGGCTTTGCGGTCCGGCGACCTTATTCTTTAGGGGTTTTGCCATAGCGCCTGCATCTTCAAAATACTATCCTGCACCTTTCGGCGCACAAGGTAATTGATTCAGTTGGACCCAAAATGTTCATGAAAATAATATTTCGGGGGCGCTCAACGCCAAGCTCACCAGGCTAAAGCTCCGGCTGATTCCGGTCCGTTTCCTGGCTTTTCAGGGAGCTTGATGACCAACGGGATGTCCCCATACTGACACCGCATGTCTCAAATCCGCATAGAATGTAACGCAAATGACGCATAAGATGGTTCAAACATGAATACAAATGGCGGATGCAGATGTTTTTATGACGCCGTGATTGATGATAAAATTTGAGTGCTGTTTCACTCATGCACGACGGAGCCGTTAGCGGGCTGCAGCGTGTCAGTTTATTTCAGTTCACGCCATGAATAGATTGCGGTATTAAGTCCGTTCAATCCGCGGAGAAAATCGCAAAAAATCAGAGAACCGGTCATTGACCAAATATTGTGGAAAATATCTCAGAGTCTCAATCCAGAACCATCCTGCTGGTGGACGATAATGTTGATACACGTCTTCTGACCAAGATGTTTCTCAATAATTTTGGCTACGAGGTGGACTCCGCCGATTCCGCCGGGGAAGCCTTGTCCCGCTTTAATCCCACCCTCCACGACTTGGTGCTGACGGATAATTCCATGCCCGGCATGACCGGCGGCGAAATGGCGCACGTCATCAAATTGCGCTCCCCCTCCACACCCGTGGTGATGTGCACTGGAAATCCCCCCAACGATTGTTCTTCCGTAGATGTGGTCATTAAGAAGCCGACCTATCTCCTCGCCATCAAAGACGCCGTGGACAAACTGCTGCTGGCGGCGAAATAATGCCGGTAATGGCGGACTGGTTTTGATTCGGGGGAAAGAAAGTTCATCTGACTTCTTTTGGCTTTTACCCATGCCCCTTTGTCTCCGACTTTCCCGCTTGCCACCATTGACGACCGCCGCCATCCTGTTTTCCAAGGTCATTCTCGGTTCACAAAGCTATGAGCATCGCATTAGTCACCGGCTCCGCCGGCTTGATCGGTTCCGAAACTTGCAAACGCTACCACGCCGAAGGCTATGATATTGTCGGCGTAGACAACGACATGCGGGCGCGTTTCTTCGGGGCCGAAGCCTCCACTGCCGCCACGCGCGCCAAGCTGGAAAAAGCGCTCAAAAATTACCGGCACGAAGCCGTGGATATCCGCGACACCGCCGCCGTCAACGCCGTTTTCGCCAAACTGGGCTCATCCGTCAAAGTCGTCGTCCACACCGCCGCGCAACCCTCGCACGACTGGGCCGCCCGCGAACCGCACACAGACTTCGGCGTCAACGCCGTGGGCACCTTGAATTTGCTGGAGGCCACACGCCGGCATTGCCCCGAGGCCGTTTTTATTTTCACCAGCACCAACAAAGTTTACGGCGACACGCCCAACCTGTTACCTTTGCGCGAACTGGATCAGCGCTGGGAAATTGATCCAGCCCATGCGTATCATCAGGGCATTGATGAAACCATGTCCATTGACCAGACCAAGCATTCGCTGTTCGGCGCGAGCAAGGTGGCGGCCGACATTCTGGTCCAGGAATACGGCCGTTACTTTGGCATGAAGACGGCGATTTTTCGCGGCGGCTGCCTGACCGGCCCGGCACACGCCGGCACTGAACTGCACGGCTTTCTTGCCTACCTGATGAAGTGCACGGCGACGGGCCGACCCTATCGCGTCTTTGGCTACAAAGGCAAGCAGGTGCGCGACAATATCCACAGCCATGACCTTGTCGAAGCCTTCTGGCAATTCACCCTCAAGCCGCGCTCCGGCGAGGTTTACAACATGGGCGGCAGCCGCCATTCCAACTGCTCGATGCTCGAAGCCATCGGCCTGTGCGAAGCCATCAGCAGTAAAAAACTATCTTGGACCTACGTCGAGGACAACCGCATCGGCGACCATATCTGGTATGTCAGCGACGTGCGGAAATTCCAGAAGCATTACCCGGATTGGAAATACCAATTCGATTTGAAGGCTATTTTGCAGCAGATTCACCAAGCCGTGGTTACCCCCAGTTGAAACCCGCATGAAACTTCTCGTCACGGGCATCTGTGGATTTGTCGGCAGCACGTTGACCCGTGCCTTGCTAGAGACCTCCGAAAATCTATCGGTGACGGGCGTGGACAATTTCATCCGCCCCGGCAGCGAATTGAACCGGCGCGAGCTGGCCAAGTTGGGTGTAAAAATCTTCCACGCCGATGTCCGGAGCGCGACAGATTTTGAAACGCTGCCCGCCGCTGATTACGTCATTGATGCCGCCGCCAATCCCAGCGTGCTGGCGGGCGTGGACGGCAAGACCAGCTCCCGCCAATTGCTTGAACACAACCTCTGGGGCACCGTCAACATTCTCGAATATTGCAAGACCCACCGCGCCGGGCTGATTCTGTTGAGCACCAGCCGCGTCTATTCCGTGCCGCCGCTCGCGGCGCTGCCGGTGCAGGTGCATCAGCGGGCCTTCCGGCCCCAACCCGGCGCCAATCTGCCAGCCGGACTCACCGCCGGCGGCGTCAGCGAAACCTTTTCCACCGCCGCGCCGATTTCGCTCTACGGTTCCAGCAAACTCGCCAGCGAGGCTGTCGCGCTGGAATACGCGGAGACGTTTAAGTTTCCCGTCTGGATCAACCGCTGCGGCGTCCTCGCCGGCGCCGGGCAATTCGGCAAACCCGACCAGGGTATTTTCTCCTTCTGGATCAACTCGCACCTGCGCCGGCGGCCGCTGAAATACATCGGCTTCGACGGCGGCGGCCATCAGGTGCGCGACTGCCTGCATCCGCGCGACCTGGTGCCCGCGCTGCTCGCGCAGATGCAGCAGCGCGGCCACGACCAGCCGCGCATCGCCAACTTCAGCGGCGGCGCCGCGAATGCCATGTCGCTCGCGCAACTCACCGACTGGTGCGATGCCCGCTTCGGCCATCATTCCGTAGCCAGCGACGCCAACCCGCGCCCGTTCGATATTCCCTGGATGGTGCTGGATTCCGCCCTCGCGATGAAAACCTGGAACTGGACGCCGAAAACCTTGCTGCCGCAGGTGTTGGAGGAAATCGCCCATCATGCGAAGCAGAATCCCAACTGGCTGGAGATTTCCGGTTCCTGAATTACGCGCGCAGCGACACAAGTTCCGCCGGGTTGTGCCAGTGCCCGCGCTCGTGACGCGGGGTTTTCCGAAAATCCTCGGCCAAAATCTGCACGCTTTTATCAGCGCCAGCGCAGCCTTGGAAAAATCACGACTTGTTCAAGTGGGCGCATTCCATGCACATTGCCGGAATGTTCGCACTCAAGCCGCTGAACCACGCCGACAAGGCGGAGTTTTATGCTAAATTGGCCGCCCAACTTCGCGCGCTGCTGCACGGCGAGCGCGATTTCATCGCCAACAGCGCCAACACCGCCGCCCTGCTCTGGCATTCGCTGCCGGATTTGAACTGGGCAGGCATCTACCGGCTCGTGGACGGCGAACTGGTGGTCGGCCCGTTTCAGGGCAAGCCCGCGTGCGTGCGGATTCAAATCGGCAAAGGCGTCTGCGGCACGGCGGCAGCTACGCGCCAGACGGTCCTCGTGCCGGACGTGCGGAAATTCCATGGCCACATCGCCTGCGATGCCGCGTCGCAATCCGAAATCGTGGTGCCGCTAGTGAAAGACGGCCAAGTGCTCGGCGTGCTTGATCTCGACAGCCCACAGCTGAATCGCTTTGATGCCGCCGACCAAGCCGGTCTGGAAATGCTGGCCGCCGCTTTGCTGGCAACTTAGCTGGTTTGGTCTTTGCCCGCCTTAAGCCACTGTTTCCGCTCGCGTTCCGGCAATTTTTCAATCGCATACCGCAGCATTGTGCGCGGCATGAAGGCTGCGTGCTGATCGAGATATTGCTTCAGCACCGTCGGAGCCCGCTTGCCGATTTCGCGGAGCATCCAGCCGACAGCCTTGTGCATCAAGTCATGCCCGTCGTCGCGCAGCCGCTCCGCAAGCTGGAGCGCGTCGGCATAATCGTTTTTCCGAATGAAATAAAATGTCGCGAGCATGGCCACGCGGCGGTGCCAGAGATTCTGCGAACGCGCGAGGCGGAACAGGATTTTACGCGGACGCTCCAGCAAATACAGGCCGATGATGTAAGGCGCGGACGAATCCACCAAATCCCAGTTGTTCACGCGGTCAAGCTGCGCCAGATAGAGCGTGTAAATCTCCGCGCGCCCGGCCTCGTCGGCACGCTGGAAGGCGTTGACCAAAATAATGAGCGCCAGCAGCCGCTCCTCGTGGATGGGCGATTGCAGCAGCGTCACGACATCGCGCCGCGGCAAGTCGCGGAACTCCCACGCCAGCTTGCGCAGCACCGGCACGCGGATGCCGGTGAATTGGTCGCCCGCGCCGTATTCGCCGGGCGCGGTTTTGAAAAACCGCTGAAGAAACCTGGCGTCACGAGCGGAAGCGCATCGCTGTAATCTTTCGCGCAGCTCGGAAAGCTGTGATTTTGCCTGCGTTGACCTCAAAGTTGCTTTCCCGTCAGCCGCTCGTAAGCTTCCAAATACGTCGCGCTGGTTTTGGCGACGACGTCGTCCGGCAGTTTCGGGCCGGGCGGAGTTTTGTCCCAGTCGAGCGTTTCGAGATAGTCGCGGACGAATTGCTTGTCAAAGCTCGGCTGGCCGCGGCCGGGCGCGTATTGGTCCGCCGGCCAGAAGCGCGAGGAATCGGGCGTCAACACTTCGTCAATGAGGATGAGTTTGCCTTCGAACAGTCCGAACTCAAATTTCGTGTCGGCGATGATGATGCCGCGCTGCTTGGCGTAATCGCGTCCGGCCTTGTAGATCTTCAGGCTCAAGTCGCGCGCCTGCGTGGCGAGGTCGGCGCCCACAATCCGGCACGCTTCCTCGAACGAAATGTTTTCGTCGTGACCGGCTTCCGCCTTGGTGGACGGCGTGAAAATGGGCTCCGGCAATTCGGCGGATTCGGTCAAACCGGCGGGCAGTTTGATGCCGCAAACGGTCTGCGATTTTTTGTATTCCTTCCAGCCGCTGCCGGAAAGATAGCCGCGCACGATGCATTCGATGGCAAGCGGCTTGGCTTTCTTCACAATCATCGAGCGGCGCGCGAGTGGCTCGGCAAACGGCTGAAGATTCGCGGGCAGCGGGTCATCCGCCTTGGCGAGCAGGTGGTTCGGCACGAGCGTGGAAAATTTCTCGAACCAGAAGTGCGAGATCTGCGTGAGCACTTCGCCCTTGCGCGGAATGCCGTTGGGCATGATGACGTCGAAGGCCGAGATGCGGTCGCTAGCGACGAGCAGGAAGCGGTCGCCGAGGTCATAGACTTCGCGGACTTTGCCGGAGCGGACTTTTTTGATGCCGGGGAGATCGAGTTGCAAAATTGGTTCGTTCATATGGCGCGGAAAATAATATTCACAGACTGAAGTTCAAAGCCTAAAGTCGTTTGTATGAAGGTAAAATTCAGCGGCTGGAATGTAGAAAGTTCCAAGCTGCTTCATTCTGCCTACCCCCTGCGCCTTAGTGTTTATTGCGCGGTCGGCCGCTCGACCAGCTTCACCAGCAACGGGATGCTGGCCTGCGATTGATCATCCATCCGCACATCCACAGAAAACAAACCGGGCTCCGCGAACTTGAGCTGCTGGATGTTCACGATGAAGTTCCGCGTGAGAAAATGCGCATCATCCGGCAAGGTTACCGGCACCGGCAACTCGATGGCCTGCATGATGGGGCGGCCGTCGGCGTTGATGAAATTCAGCGTGAGCTTGCGGGTGCCTTCGTCCCCCGGCATAAAGGTAGCGCGCAGCGCCACCGCGCATTGCGGATGCACCGCCGGCATCTGCGGAGCGTAGATCGTGTCGAACGCACCGAGGAGATTCAGCTTGCCGTTGTCGTCCGTCGCCGCGTCACAGAGCACCGCCACTTGAATGTTCATGCGGGGAAAGCTTAACGCACAGGCGCAAGGAAACAAAGCCGCAAAGCGGTTTCAATGACCACCAATCTGGCGTCTCCGCGCCGTGGCGCCTTGGGGTTAAAAATCAGGCCGTCCGCGCCGCCAGAAATTCCTTCAATTCCGCCGCCGCCTTGCCGCCGAAGCCCGGGACTTCCGCGAGCTGTTCCAAGGTGGCCATCTTCAGACGCTGGACGGAGCCAAACTTTTTCAGCAGCGCCTTTTTCCGCTGTTCGCCAATGCCGGGGAAATCATCCAGCACGCTCTCGGAGATTTTTTTGAGCCGCAACTGGGCATTGTAGCTATTGGCCACGCGATGACATTCGTCGCGCAAACGTTGCAAGAGCTTGACCGCCGGATGATCCAAGCCGAGGCGCAGCGGCACGGGATTTTCCGGCAGATAAATTTCCTCGAACTCTTTCGCCAAACCGATAACGGGGATCCGTTCGAGGCCAAGCTTCTTCAATTCGGCGCAGGCCATGCCGAGCTGGCCACGCCCACCATCAATCAAAATCAGATCGGGCATCGCCGTGGCGCCGGCCAACTTGGCCGGCTGACCGCGCCGGACTTGGCGGCTGGTTTCAGCCACGAGCGTTTGTAACTCCGGTGGAATCGCCTCGCCGCTGTCATCGTCCTTGGTTTTTTGCGTCGGCGCGGCCGTGTCCTCCGTCTCGCGCTGGAGCCGCGCGTAGCGGCGCCGCACCACTTCGGCGATGCTGGCGAAATCGTCCTGCCCCGCGAAGCCCTTGATCTTGAAGCGCCGATAATTCGCGCGGTCGGGCCGCCCGTTTTTGAAACTCACACAAGATGCGACCACGAACGTGCCGCTGATGTTTGAGATATCGAATCCCTCAATCCGCTGCGGCGGCGCGGGCAGGCCCAACACTTTGGCCAGCTCGGACAAATCCTTATCGGGATGGCTGGCCAGCGGCAAATTGTAAGGCACTCGCGCAAACTTTTCCGTCTTTTTCCAGGTGTCGTTCAGGTCGCGAATGAGGTCGCGCAGGTCGGCGGCCTTCTCAAAATCATGCGTGGCGGCGGCTTTTTTCATTTCCGCTTCGAGCTGCCCCTGCATCTCACGGCACTGGCCTTCGAGAAAATTACACGCCGCCTGAACTTGCTCGAGATATTGCTGGCGCGTGACGATGCCGACACACGGTGCAGTGCAATGCTTCAAGTGACCATAGAGACAATGCTTGTAGTCCGCCTCGCCCGGCGTGAATACGCGGCACCCGCGCAGGTTAAACTGCTTCCGCGCGAGCGCCACGGTGTTGCGCAGCGCGAGGGAATTTACGAACGGCCCGAAGTAGCGCGCGCCGTCGTCCTTCTTCAGCCGCGTAAAAACAAAATTTGGAATCGGGTCGTTCAGGTTGACCTTGAGCATCAGGTAGCGCTTGTCGTCCCGCAGGCTGATGTTAAAGCGCGGCTTGAAATCCTTGATAAGCTTGCTTTCAAGCAGTAACGCTTCGGGTTCGCTCCGAACCACGTGGACATCAAAATCGCAAATCGCATCGACCAACGCGTTGAATTTCAAATCCCAGCCCAGCCGCCGCGAGGATTGAAAATACTGGCTGACCCGTTTCCGCAAATCGAGCGCCTTGCCCACATAGATGACCGTGCCGAATCGATCCTTGTGCAGATACACGCCAGGCTTGTGCGGCACGGCGCTTAACTTTTTGCGGATGGCTTCGGAAACAGGCACGCGCTGAATCTCACGCAAAGGCGCGCAGGGCGCAAAGAAATTTTATTCGTTGAATGGTTAATCGTTACATTGTGCGGCGCGGCGGAATTTTACGCCCCAACCATTCAACCTTTCAACGAATCACGTTTTTTTCTTCATATGCCGGTGGACAAAGAAATAATAAAGGCCGCCCAACACCAGCATCGCGCCAGCCAGCCAGACCGTGACGTGCTTATACTTCAGTTCCATCAAATCTTTATCCTCGCCCATTTTCACGCCTAGCCAGCACAACACCCCGCACCAGATGGCCGAGCCGAGCAGCGTGAAGAGGGAAAATTTCAGGAAGTTCATCCGCACGATTCCCGCCGGAATACCAATGAGGTGCCGCACCACCGGCAGCAGCCGCGAAATAAAAATGCCCATGGAACCATAATGCGACGCCCAGCGTTCCGCGCCTTCGACTTTCGCGGCGGAAATAAAAAAATATTTGCCGAAGTGCAGCACCAGCGGCCGCCCCGCCAGCCGCGACGCCCAATACATGGCGGTGGCCCCAATCCAGGAACCGATGGTTCCCGACAGGACGATGCCCCAAAGTGATAATGCGATCTGGTGCGTGGCCGCCAGATGAGCCGCCGGCGGAATGACGATTTCGCTCGGCAGCGGGAAGAGGGAACTCTCCACCGCCATCATGAACGCGACAAGCGGATAACCGCCCGACTGGAGCGCGTGCATATACCACTCATTCAGGTTCTGGATGATTTGATGCATGAAGCCGTGGTTTATAGCGGAAATTCAATCCGGCGCAATCACTTTGGCGGATGGTTGTAGAAAAATTGCACTTCCGCCACCGTCGCCGGCTGCGGCCAGACCCAGTCATGCCCGCGTAGCCAGTTCCAATTTGCGGTTGAACTGGAAGATGCGGGCTTGAGTGGAGTCGGGTCGCCGCCATCGTCCTTCCCGTCGAGGCCAACGGAATAAAGCAGATACATTCCATCCGCATGGGGATGATACCGTAATAGCTTGCCGTCACACGGATCAATGGGAACGGCGGGAATAAATTCCGGCACAAGTTCGTCTGGCGTTCCTGGCAATTTCCCGTGCTTCAATAGAGACCGTTTCAGTGCGACCGCCGTCACCACGACACGGCGCGCAGTTTCCATCTGAAGCGTTTTTCGGACCGCGCTGCCCATCCCCCAATCGCCAAAGATTTCACTGAAGTCAGGAATTTTCAACGAGCGGAACAACGCGGCCCCAGCGTTGGTGATGCCGATGGATGACAAGCGCGACGTCATGGCATCATAATCTGCCTGGTAATACTGGCTCTGGTTGGTCCGCATCGTCCGCAGGGTTTCTAGGATGATTTGATCACATTTGAGCGTGCGTAATTCGTCTGAATAACTCCACGAGGAACGCCACATGATTTCTCCAACCGCATAGCGCGGACGTTCCGTAATTCCTTCCCAATCGGGCGGCCAGCTCCAAACGCTGGCGGAACTGCCGGAGCCGCTCAAGGAGGCAGACATACCGTAAGTCGCCGCATACCCTTCATGCGAAGCGCGCATTTTTGCAATTTCATTCACTGCCCAAGCCCGCTCCATTTGAAAGGCGTATGCAGCGTCGCAGAAAAAATCCAACTGCTCCCAACCCTTTTGCACGGCGGCGAGCTGCGCGTCCGTAACGTTCGTGGTCTGCAACAATTCCCAGGTCGGTGTGACCGCGATGGACGTGATAGCGATCCTAACTAAATGAGAAATCAGCAAGCCTTCTGACGCATTTCTCTGCGCCAGCCCCAGCAAAGTGAGGATGTTCGTCGTCGCCGCGCCCGAATCACCGTTGTGCAAATCCAGAACCGAGGCGGCCAACAATTTTTGCGCGGCGCGTTTCATCGGGGCGAGATGAGGTAATAGCAGGGTGGCACCCTGTTTGTAATCCAGTTGAAAATCGAGCCGGGGCCGTTCCAAGACCTGATGCAATAATTCAAGAGCCGGGCGATTTACCGCCACCCCGACGGCAAAGTCGTCCCAGGAATTAGTGAAGTCATATCCCCTGGCTTCCGGCTGCCGCCAGCCAACCAACGCCTTGCCGGGCGCCACCATCTTCATTGCGTCGGGAATATTTTCATTGCCGGAACCGAACATCCCAAACGCATCCACCACGGCGTTTACGCTGTTGCTCTCCGCCGGCACCGGCGGCGGTAAGACCTCGCTGAGCTCCAGTTTCTCCCCTTGTTCGCGCAGCAGCTTTTTGTAGGCCTCGACCTTGTTCTCCGGCTGAACCCGCATCGTCACCAGCGAGATGCCGGTAAACACCGCCAGAAAAATCCCGAGCACGATCAAAATTTTCCAGCCGGTATTCATCACCCGCTATTTCACGCCGACAAAAAGAAATTCCGCTGTTTCGTGCTGATGGGCATTTCCAGTTTTTCCATCACCTTCAAGATATCCTCCCACACCTTGCGCTTCTCGCTCATCGCCTGGTTGCGCAGCAGATACGCCGGATGATATGTCGGCATCAGCGGAATGCCGCGATACGTCTGCCAGTTGCCGCGCAGTTTGGTAATGCCGGGTGTCTTGCCGAGCAACCCTTCCACCGCCGTCGCGCCGAGCGCCACGATGGCCTTGGGCTGGATCAAATCAATCTGCTCCTGCAAATACGGGATGCACGTCGCGCGCTCTTCCGGCGTGGGTGGCCGGTTGCCGGCGGACTGGCCGGGCGTGTCGGGCCGGCATTTCAGGATGTTCGCGATATAAACGTCGCTGCGCGCCAGCCCGGTGGCCTGGATGATTTTCGTGAGCAACTGCCCGGCGCGACCGACGAACGGCTCGCCCTGCTCGTCTTCATCCGCGCCCGGGGCCTCCCCGACAATCATCAATTGCGCATCCAGGTTGCCCACGCCAAACACGACCGTCGTGCGCGACGCCGCGAGGTGCGGGCATTTCACGCAGGCCAGCGCCCGCTCGCGCAAGGCGGTGAACGCCGCAATTTTCAAGCCCTTAGCTTTATCTGCCGAATCATGGCGGGCCCCTGCGAACGGGTCGCCTTGATTGATTGCGGGCCTGGTCTCAGTGGGAGAAATGGTTTTCTGGGTTGGCACGGGGATGGCCGGTCCGGGCTTGTCGGCGGACGGTCTGGAAATTTTTGACATAGGCGCTGGACCACTGGAAGCCAGCAACCGCGCCGCCGGCTGCGCGAACGCGCGAAGCGTTTCCGGCGTGACCGCCACATGGCGCACGCCCCGCGATTTCAGGCCTTCCAGGTGCTGGATCGTCGCGTCGAGCAGCTGGCGATAGTCGTCGGACATGGCGACATCGTAACCGCTGCGCCGCGGAGCGGCAACCGGCATCCACAGTTTGGGTGACTTGCGGGGGCGTCACCTTTGCGGGAAACTATCCGTCCAAATCCACATGAAATTCATCCGCACCATCCTGCTGGCCGCAGTCTGGCTTCCAACGCTCGCCCGGGCCGGCGGCACTGCGGACAATTTTGATGCCGGCTGGCGGTTCCTCAAAGCTGACACGACCGGGGCGGAACAAAATCAATTTGCCGATGATTCGTGGCGCCCGCTTGACGTGCCGCATGACTGGAGCATTGAAGGCCCTTTTGCTGAAACGAACAAAACCGGCGGTGCGGGCGGCTTTCTGCCAAGCGGGGTCGGCTGGTATCGGAAACATTTCACCCTGCCGCCGAACGCCGCCAGCAAGTGTGTCGCCGTCGAGTTCGACGGCGTGATGCAGAACAGCGACGTCTGGATCAACGGCTTTCACCTCAGCCACCGTCCGAACGGTTATGTCAGCTTCAGCTACGAACTCACCGGCCATCTGAATTTTGGCGGGGACAACGTTCTCGCTGTGCGCTGCGACACGTCAGCGCAACCGGCGTCGCGCTGGTATTCCGGCGCGGGCATTTACCGCCACGTCCGGCTTGTCGTGACCGATCCAATTCACTTTTTACAAAACGGAATTTTTATTTCCACGCCGCAAGTTTCAGAAACAAACGCGACGGTGAAAATTGAATCTGCCGTTACAAACTATTTTGACGGAACTCGCAGCGTGATTCTAATGCCGGAGCAGAAAATCTCGCTCGAAATTTCCTTACTGGATGCCAATGGACAAATTGTTGGAGCCGCGAAAACAATTCCTCAAAGCATCTTGATTGGCGGCGGCGCGCACTTTTCACAAGACATTTCGCTGAAAAATCCGCAGCTTTGGAGTTTGGATTCTCCGAATCTATATCGCGCCGTCAGCAAAATCATTTTCGGCGAAAAAGTTTTGGACGAAGCAACCAACACCTTCGGCATTCGCGACGCGCATTTCGAGGCCGACACCGGTTTCTGGCTGAACGGAAAAAATTTCAAAATCTACGGCGTCTGCCTACATCACGAAGGCGGTGCATTTGGCGCGGCGGTGCCGCTTTCGATTTGGGAAGCGCGGCTCACTGCCTTGAAATCGCTCGGCGTGAATGCGATTCGCACCGCGCACAATCCGCCCGCGCCGGAATTTCTTGATCTGTGCGACCGCATGGGTTTTCTCGTGATGGACGAATCTTTCGACTGCTGGACGCGTGGCAAAACCGCGTCCGATTATCACCTGTTCTTTTCCA
>CAIXPZ010000222.1 GCA_903921455.1 uncultured Verrucomicrobia subdivision 3 bacterium
GCGGGTGTTTCCGAGCGGATATTCAAGTGTCCCTCGGTGCGCTTTAGTTTGATGGTGCCGAGATCATTGCCGCCATACCAAGCGAAGAATTTTTTTTCAAAAGCTTCGCCCTTGGGATGCGTGACTTTTAAAACATGCGAGCCAAGGGTGATTTTTTGTCCGGTGAACGTCGGCTGGCCATCCAGCGTGGCGGTCTCGGAATCCAGGTTGTTGACGACCGGCTTCTGGACATAAAACAGGATGCAAGTATGGCGCAAAAGTTTCTTGTGTTCGAAATAACCACCCACCACGAGCATTACGATGCCCCACCAGATCAGCGGGCGTAAAAATTTCATTAATTGTTTGGAGGGCGCAGTAGCCATAGGTTTTAGGGGTGAGTCAGGAATGCGGTGGAGAACCGCAGATTGCTTTGGCATTGACCAGCCAAAGGGCGTTTACCCATAATCAAAGAAACTATTTCCTGTTATGCTTGGCATCAAGTCTAAAAATGTCACGGACGAGGTTTTAAACCACTGGATTGCTTCCGCTGACAACTTCACCCTCCCGCCCCAAGAATTCTACGAGGCGGTTGAAAAACAGCTGGCGACCATTAAAATTCCCGGACTGGAAATCTCCCGTGAGGAATACGCCGAGGGCGGGCTGCTGTCCGACAAGCGCGTCTATCTACGGATGGTCCGTGAACGGCTGGCCTTTGACGTGTGTGCCGCGCCGTTCGGCACGCGTTATTTTTTCTCGAGCCGAACGGTCTATTCACCAGTTGTGGTTCAATTGTGGCATATCATTGCTGTCATAGCTTTGCTGACCGGTGTTTTCTACGGCGTCAACCACTTGCTAATTAACGTGACGCTGTAGCTGCTGGCAGTCGGCGGCCTCGTTCTGGCGGTCATGTTGATGTTCCGGAACGTGGGGCTTATGGGGTTGCACGATGTCGATGCGCTGCTCTTAAAACTTCCGGCCATTGGCACCCTCTACGAACGTTTTTTTCGCAAGGAAACCTATTACCGTCATGACACCCGCCTCATGTATCTCGACACCATCCCGGCGATCATTGAGGGATTGGCGGACGAGTTTACGGCTGAAAAGGGAGTCAAACTGATTCGGCAATATCAAATCGCCCCCATCTTGGGCGAGCTTTACCAACCGGTGCCGCCACGTCCGCCTGCCGCGCCAGAAAAATAACCGGACGTGAACCATGCCCACTGTTCACGACCATCTTTCCCGGCAATTTTTGGAATGGGAAATTCGTGGGCGTGGCTGGCGGGTGTATGACCAGCCGATTTATCCCGAGCCGCCGTTCGTTCCTTTCACTTACCGGCCGATGATGGATACGCTGGCGGTGGATGATGGTCGGCGGCCCACCTTTTTAAGTTCACTGGTGCGCAAACTGGCGAACCATGTCGCCCCCGTGGCCGCAACTACTCCGGAAGAACTGGAAGAAGAACCTGAGCCAATACTTTTGGAGCGGGTGCCACAGATTGAATTCCAACTTTCCTTGCCCGCAGATTTGAATGCGTCCCGGGATTCGCTGGAACAATTTTTCCGCAACATCTCTTTGTGTCAGGAGCCGGTTGGTTTTGAGCTGCTGGGAGTTCACCAGCGGGTTACGGCTCAGTTCGTCGCCAGCGAAGCTGATGCACCTATGGTGCGAAAACAACTGCTGGCACATTTTCCGGAAGTGGAATTGCGCGAACAGTCGGGCGCGTTGGCAAAAGCCTGGGAAGCCAGCGCTGGTGATCTGGCCTTTGTCGTCGATTTTGGTCTAAA
>CAIXPZ010000223.1 GCA_903921455.1 uncultured Verrucomicrobia subdivision 3 bacterium
AGGTGTTTAGCCGGACGTCCCATCGTCCGAGCTGTAAATCGAAATTAAGCCGGAGGGTCTCGCAGGTTGGACGCTAATCGGAAAACAAAAACTTTTCCGACGTGAATTCTTTTTATCTGTTGACCGCCCGGGCTTGATAGGGGTTAGGCCGATGGTCAATCTTCATGAAGTATCACTAAAGTAAATCGGAACTTGAACGATGCTCCCGGTTTGGGCTGCACCACCAACCGAACCACGTTCGTATTGTATGGCCGATATGCTCGAAACTCGTCGAACATCGCTAAATCTTGATAGGGCTCGACGTGAGATAACCAAGCACCAACCAACGCATCACTGAAATGAATCTCATACTCCTGTCTGTTTGTAGAACCGGCGGGAATCCGAAACTCCGGCGCTATCCAGTCACCTTTGCCAAGGATAAGCCTGAACTTGTTGGTGTCTCCTGCCTCCCATCGCAGTGAGTCATCGGCTGGCTGGTCTGTCGTCGAAATCTCGGCTATCGCGTAGCTCGGAATCAGATGCTTGGGTTTGTAACCTTCTAACCGAGCAAGCCGGTCATCGAACCCATTGATGCGACCCTCCAATTCTGTGACGACGGTCTTATAGCGGAAGTAATAAAACTGGCTGAAATAAGCGGCCACGATGAAACACACTCCAGCGACAGCCAAGGCAAAGAATCTAAGCGCTCGTTTCATGCGTGTGGTAATCGGCCTAACAGATAATCGAAGACGCCCTGTGTAGCCTATCTTTTTTCATGAAGCGACACTAGGCGCGTCGAAAAATGATGTCCAGCAGAAATTTAGGTCGTTTCTGGCTCGGCCATTGCCTTTAGGAAACACGTCTCGACCGCCGTGTCGAGTGGATTTTAGGCAGCCTTTTATCGCTGGCCGGCCTGCACCCAAGCCCCCGTCCGGGTTCGTCTCGAAGGGATCACCCGACAATAGGCCAAAGAGGCGGTGGTTTTGTCTGAAAATTGTGCGAATCATGGGCAAATGCTTAGGATTCAATAGGTTTTCAATCCAACTGGGTCAGCTTGGCGCGTCAAACTGCCCGATTTACTATCGTTAACTTAAAATTCTAAAGCAAAACTTTCAATTTTCGTTTCAACAATTGCAATTTTTAAAACAACTATTGCAAGTTTCGTTATGAAAATTGCAATTTCCAAAACAGAACTTTCAATTTCCCTTCTGACAATTGCAATTTCCAAAGCAACTATTGCAAGTTTGGTCCTGAAACTTTCAATTTTTATAACAACTATTGCAAGTTTCCTTGCGACTATTGCAAGGGTGGAAGCCGAAGCGTTGGTTGCTGGGTTGTTTTTTGGCAAGCGGGCCGTCCGATCTGGCACAGCGAGCGATGACCTGCGGGCCTTCGGCTTCGCCAAATTCCTTTCGCGGTTTCCCAAACCGCTCAAGTCAGAGTTGATTAATTTTGTGCGGCGTTACCCAGCGTAGGCCGACGGTGTCGTCCAACGCTGGGCTGAATGACGTCATCCCTTCGGGATATTCTGCAGCGACTTCGGCGCGCCATCTTGGTAGAAACCCAGCGCCCAGAATTTCCAGCTCCGTAGGAGCGACATCCCCTCGCAATCCCCCTCAACCGTCCTGGCGGACACCTTCTCACCCACGGGAGAGTAGGTTGGGATGAGGGGGCGCAATTCGACCAAGATGCCGCGCCTGACGGCGTTGGCCGTGGCCGGGTCGTTGCAATCAAAGATTCAGCTCGGATTGGAACCCTCCGGGTCAGGACTGAAACATTCCCGACTGGGATTCAAGCATTCCTAGCTGGAATTGAAACAATCCTGACTAAAACCACAGCATCCCTAGCTAGGACTGAAACATCCCTGACAGGAATCAGAGCATTCCTAGCTGGGATTAAAACATCCCTAGCTGGAACCGGAGCATCCCTAGCTAGGACTGAAACAATCCCGACTGGGATTGCCACAAACCGAGTCAGGACCAAAGCAATCCGAGCCAGGACTGAACCAATCCGGGTCAGGGATGAAGTAATCCTAGCTAGGGATGCAGCAATCCCGACTAGGACTGGAGCAATCCTAGCTAGGAATGGAGTAATCCCGACTAGGGATGCAGTAATCCTAGCTAGGGATGTTCCAGTGCAAATCAGGAAAATAGCCAAACTGGCAAAAGCGCGGGGAAAACGGCTGGAAACTTGACAGAATTGGCGTTTAGGCGAGTGTTTTGCCAATGCTGCGTGGGATATCGGGGCAGAAAGTTTCTCCCTCTCCTTGGGGAGAGAGCCGGGGTGAGGGAGGACGTCTCGGACAAATTCGTTTTATCGCTCGCCCTCACCTGTTTCCTCTCCCCCAGGAAGAGGACCTGCGTTCCCCGCTCCGGCTGCGATCCAGGGTCGCGCTACGATTGGATGACCCTTTGGCATCGCTGATGGCGGCGGCGGCGCAGGTTTCTCCCTTTCCTTGGTTATGGGACATTCATCCCCCAATGACCGCTGTGCGGTCAGGTCCAGCCCTGGTGCCCATCCGGCCGGACACCGGCAGGACGGGGCATATTCATGCTCTTTCAGGCGGGGATCAAATAACCGATACTGGAATCGAACCGCTCGCAGGATCCGGGTTGCGCCGACGTCGCGCACCTGCCGCCGGGATTTATGATGCCAAACCGTTTTAAACTATTTATCCTGCCGCCCGTCTCGCCGACGCCACCGGGGGTGCGCGCCGGGTTGCAGGGAAACCAGCTTGGGTCCGGGTCTATGCTCCGAAAATTTTTATTGATTGCCAGTCTGCTGGCCGCGGTCGGCGGGTTGCCCGCCGCCGAACTTAACCTCATCCCCTGGCCGGCCCAGGTGCAGCGCCGGGACGGCGAATTCGCGGTGACGGATCAAACGGTGGTGACCGCCGACGCGGCGTTCGCCGCCGAAGCCGCGCAACTCGCCGGCCAACTCCAGCTCAAGACCGCCGCCACCGCCACGGCAAATCAAATCCATCTCACCACCGCCGGCGCGGACGGGCTCGGCCCGGAAGCTTACCGGCTGGAAGCAGGTCCGGCGGGCGTGACGCTGCGGGCGGCCACGGCGGCGGGCGTGTTTTACGGCGGCCAGACGCTGCGGCAATTGCTCGACGCCCGGGCGCAGACCATTCCCGGCGTGCAGATCGAGGATGCGCCGCGTTACGCCTGGCGCGGCGTGCTGCTGGATGTGAGCCGCCATTATTTTGACACCGCGACGATCCAGCAAGTGCTCGACTGGATGGCGGCCTACAAGTTGAACCGCTTTCACATCCACCTGACGGACGACCAGGCGTGGCGGCTGGCCATCGGGAAATATCCGGAGCTGACCCAGACCGGCGCGCGGGGGAACTTCACGGATTCGAACGCGCCGGCGCGTTTCTTCACGAAGGCGGAGATGCAGTCGCTCATCGCCTACGCGGCGGCGCGGCACATCGTGGTGGTGCCGGAGATCGACATGCCCGGCCACGCGGGCGCCGCGACGCGGACGTATCCGGAACTGGACGGCGGCCGCAACACGTATCATCCGGGCCGGGCGGCGACGTATGATTTCCTGGAGAATGTGCTGCGCGACGTGGTGCAGACGTTCCCCTCGCCGTGGATCCATTTCGGCGGCGACGAGGTGAACACGAGCGGCTGGAGCCAGGACGCCGCCGTGACGGAGAAGCTGCGGGCGGAGGGCTTGCAGCAGCCGCAGCAGCTGGAAGGATATTTTGCGCGCCGCATGAGCCGGTTCATCACGGAACTGGGCCGCACGCCGATGGGCTGGGACGAAATCGTGACCGCCCGGCCGGCGACGAACACGGTGGTGTTCTGGTGGCGGCATAACAAGCCGGACACCTTGCAGAAAGCGCTGGCGGATGGCTATGCCGTGGTGCTGACGCCGCGGTCACCGTGCTATTTTGATTATCCGCAGGACAAAACATATCCGTCCTTCGCGTGGAAGCTGTGCAACACGCCGGCGGCCGTCTATGGCGGACCGAAGCTGCCCGCGACGATTCCGCCCGCGCAGTTAAAACAGATCCTCGGCGTGGAAGGCTGCGTGTGGACCGAGCATATCGGGTCGGTGCCGTATCTGGAATTCATGCTGCTGCCGCGCCTGCCGGCGCTCGCCGAGATGGCGTGGACGGCGGACGCCCAGCGGGACTACGCGAAGTTCAACGCCCGGCTGAAACCGTGGCTGGAACAATACCGGCAGCAGGGCATCCACAGCTACGACGAAAACAATCCGGAAGGCTCCCTGCGCGAAGTGAAGACGCCCGGGAAAATCTCTCCCACGGCCCAGCACATCAAGGCCGCTTCAGTCAACTAACGGTCAGGGCGAGGCGAGACGGTAAAATTCCCGCAAGTTCGTCGCAGCCCGGTCGGTGAAGCTCATCGTGCCGGGGCTGAAGAGGCCATTCGTCAACACCAGCCAGTTCGTCAGCGGCAGTTGCAGGTTCGTGCTGGCCAGCACGCGATACCCCTGCCCGCTCGCGCCGCTGAAGCTGAAGGCAAACGCTCCCCCGCTGAATCCCAGGCCGCCGGGGTTGATCACGGGCGGAATCGCCGGCATATAATTCAACATCAGGGAACTGCCGTCGCTGGTCACGCTAAACGCGCCGGCGAAAGCGTTGCTGAAGGACGCCGTGTCCACGACAAACGCGGCGGGATCGAAGTTGAGGATGCCGCCGGTGGCGGCGACCAGCGGCCAGGAATAACCATTGGTCCGGGCAAATCCGGTCGCGGGACCGGGCAGATTGCTAGTGTTCAGCGAAACGAGATGAATGGTGAACGGACTGCCGGCCGAAGCCGAAAGATTGAGCGCGCCGGTGATATTCAAAAAGTCGGCGCCGGAATTATTGGTGGCATCGGCGAGTTGAAAGACATAAGCGCCGCCGCCATCCCAGGTTTCATCGCCGGTGGTCAGGGTGCCCACGCCGTCGCTGCCCGGCGACACGGACCCGGCCACTTCCACCGGGCCGCCAATGGTGCCGGAGCCGCCGACCGCGCCGCCGACGGCGACCGTCACCGCGCTGTAGCTCAGCGCGCCGTTGACCCACAGGGTGCCGGCGTTGATGAGCGTCGCGCCGGTGTAACCGGCCGTGCCGCTCAACGTGGTGACGCCGGCATTCGTGATGCCGCCGCTGCCGCTAATGTCACCGGCAATGGTCAGATTGCGGGCATAACTCTGGAGGGTGACATTGTTATTGTTTAAGGTCAGCGGGCCGGCCAGCACGGGGGAAAAATCATTGGTGACGCTGCTGCCGATGATGACGGCGGCGGCCGGGTCGGCGCCGGGGTCGGCCACGGTGACCGGATTGGTGAGCGTGAAGGTGCCGTTCAGGAACAGCGCGTGGTTGATGCCATTGCGTCCCAGGTTGATCGGAGCGGCGGCAACGGCGCCGGGATCATTCACAAAATACCAGGCGGTGTGCGAGCCGGCGGCGAGCAATGGCGTGGCCGACGGCAGGCCGGGGAAATCCGGCAGGCTGACCGCGCCCGCGCTATTGCCAAGATTACTAAACAGGAACGCGAGGTTTTCCCCGACGCGAAAACCCGACCACTGCAAACCGGACGCCTTGTCCGTCGCCAGATTGTAGATCTGCGAACCGCCGGCGCCGTGGAAGAGCCAGTCCAAATCCGTCCAGCCGTAAGTCAGGTTGACCAACCCGCCCAGATCGCTGAACCCGTCGGCACCGCGCAGCCGGACGTGCGCCATCAACGCGACGCAATCGTCCACGGTGGGCACGCCGACGGGATCGCCGGTGAGGGTATCATTTAACCAGGGAAGCAACCGGTGGCCGGCGGGCAGGTTCAGTTTGGCAAAGGAAACCAGTTCCAGATCCGACCAGAACAAACCGGAACGGGCGTTGGGACCGTTATTGGTGTAGGCGGGGTAAGGATAGGCATTGGGCTGCGCGGCATTCAAACCGCTACCGCGATAAAAGGCGTCGGTGCCAATCCGGGACGAAGGCGTCAGGGCCGGATCGGTGCCGCCCGCATAGCACGCATAATTGCCGACGAACGCGGAGCTGACATTGGTGTTCGGGCTCGCGCGCACCAGATTCACCAGGTTCGTGATCTCCAGTTCGCAGTGGGCCAGCGTCTGGTCGTAAGGTTCGAAATCGGACAGGACATAATTCAGCGGCCGCGCCGGCGCCGTGTTCGTGGTGAAGTAAGCCACGGTATCGGCGACGGCATTGCTGCGCATATACGTTCCGGCGATGGTATTGGTGTTGTCGCCGACCGGCGCGGTGCCTTCCAGAAAATACACCGCCAGCGGCAGGCCATGGCTGTATTGATAGGTATAGGATTTGATATTGGCCGAGCTGGTCGGAACATAGTCCCAGCCGGGATAGGGCATGTAGGCGATCACGCCCGGAGCCGGATTCACATTGTCATAGGACCCGCCGTAATAGCGGACATACCAGCTGGAGATGAACGACGACGAGAGGTCGGGCGACGGATTCCCGTGCGCCACCGTGATGAAGCCGCCGCCACTGAAATACGCGTCATTCTGGTTGGCCGCCGCGCTGGCGGTCGAACCCCACGTGCCATCGCCGGCCCACTGTCCGCCGAGACACAGCGCGCCGACCGTCTGGTTGACTCCGCTGTTCACCGCCACCCTGCCACCGGCATTGACCACCAGCAGCGCGGTGTTCGCAAGCGAAGCGGATTGAGCCAGCTGAAGCGTCGCATTGGTGGCCGCCACGGTGACCATCGGCGAACCCGGAATGGAACCGGACACGACCAGGGTGCCGTTGCTGACAACCGTGGCACCGGTATAAGGATTGACCGCCCCCAACGTGAGCGTGCCGGCGCCCAGCTTGGCCAGAGCGCCGGAACCGCCGATGAGATTGGTGATGGCCGTGGAAAAACCGGCCGTGTTGAGGCTGCCGCCCCCGGCACCGAGGCTGATGGACGGAAGGGAATTGGTGTTCTGGCCGGAGGTGAACTGGGGAATATTCGCCGACAAGCCGAGCGTGCCGTTGCTGGTCAAAACAATCTGCGCGTAACCGGAACTCCCGGCCGGACCAATGGTATTCGTAAAACCTTGCGCGGTGGTGAAAAGGCCGCCGTTGACCGTCAGGGTACCGGAGCCGCCATTACCAGCCGAGGGGCTCAGCACGATGACATTGGTGCCGCGATAAATAAACGCACCGCCGCTGTTGATGGTGATGACGGCGCTATAACCGGAACCGCCGGGCGGACTGTTGGTCATGCCGCCGTTTTGAAGCCACACGCCGCCGCTGTTCACGTTGAGGATGCCGCCGCGGGCCACGAGCAACGTGCCGTTGTTGGTCACCGTGCCAGCCACATTCAACGTCTGGTTGTTGGGCGTGCCATTGGCGGGATAGCTGCCGACCTGAACTGCATTGCTGCTGGCGACCCCGATGACCGAGCCCGCCTGAAAATTGACGGTGGCCGGGGCCAGGTTGACTGGCATGAGCCAGCCGCCGGTCGCGCTGCCGGCGCTGCCAGTCAGGTTAACCGTGCCATTGGTGACAGTCATCGAACCCGTGAACGTATTTGCCCCGGACAAGGTCAGGGTGCCTGCGCCAAGTTTCAGAATATTCTTATTGCCGCTGACAACACCGGACAGGACCAAGGTGGCGGACGCGCTGTTGTTCTTGATGCTTAAATTATCGTTGAGCGTCACGGCGGTGGCGATGACATCGCTGGCGGTCGTGGTGGACTGCACCAGACTGGCGCCGCTCCCGTTATTGTCGAAGGTAAACGTCGCGCCACCGTTATTCGTGAGCGTGTAGCCAAAGTAGCTTGAAGTGGAATCTCCAATATTAAGGACGCCGACGGAACGCGCGACATCGTTGGTGATGGTGCGGGCGGCAGTGATGTTAAACGTCAGGCTGGCGGTGTCGCCCGCCGTCGCCGGCACACCGTTAGTCCAGTTACCGGCGGCGCTCCACAGCCCGCCACTGTTGACATTCCAGGCGCTGGTGACGGCGGCGTCAACCTGGTCTGCCAGGCAAAAGGGCAGCAGCAGCAAAATGGCAACACGCACGTTCATGATTCAATTCGCCTCAGCGGTGGGAACCCATCAGGGCAGCAACACGCGGTAAAATTTGGCAACGGCATTGGTGGCACCGCCGACATCCGTCCAGTTCGTTGAAACACTGCCGCTGCCGGGGACAACGACCGCGGAGCTCACGTTCGTCCAGTGCACCAGATCGAAGGACATCTGCACGCGGTTCGTGCCGCCGCCCAAAGTTTTCCACGCCAGTAAAACATCGTTGCCGCTGCGCTGCACCCCCGTGAAATAAACCGGAACCAGGCTACCGCAACCGCCGACGGTAACGCCATTGACGATAAGATGGGTCGGCGCGGGCGGAGTGCCGCCGGGACTGGCTTGAAATGTCAGCGCCAGGCTGCCGCCCGCCGGGATGACCGCCGCCGGATTCCAGCCGCTGCTGATCGTGAAATGATTGCCGCTGTGCGCCGGCGCAACCCAGTCCGTGAGGTTCGCGTCGACCGCAATCCAGTCCACGCCCGCATACGCCGCGTCAAAGGCAAAGCGGTTGATCGTGATGTTGGTGGAGTTGGGATTACCCAGCGTGAGCACCGCGCGAAAGGCCGCGCCATCATAGGTCACCAGCCATTGCGTCGTGAGGGCGCATTCGCCGCCGCTGGCGCCATTCGTCGAGCCGCCGGAGCCGCCGCTGACATTGGCATTGGTGATGGTGCCGGCTGCCTGCGGGATGAACAGATTCGCGCCGGAGGCATTCGTCAGATTGAGATACAGCACCTTATTCGGACCGAGATTCGTGTGTCCGGGCACGGTGACGGAAACGGTTTTGACCGTCTGCCCCGGCGCAAACACCAATGTGCCGTTGGTCGCCAGATAATCGCCCGGCGCAGCGGCAGTGCCGTCGCTCGTGAAAAACGCGACGCTCACGGTCCCCGTCGAAGCCGGCGACAGGCTGACGGGAAATCCAAGAGTGGCGAAACCGTTCGTCGGCATCACGACCCCGGCGCCGGCCGGAGAAACAACTGGAGCCGGGCTCGCGCCGCCGCCGAACGGCAAAAAGATGCCGGTGAATTGAAACGCCGTTTGGGTGATGCCGGATTGACCGGGCTGATCGCGATTGAGCGACCAGAACGCGAGCAGATTAATATTTTTACTTCCGGCGAAGCTGACCAGTTGCGTCGCCGCCGCGGGATCGAACACTTCGGTCAGCACATCATTCACTCCGAGCAACGGAGTGACACCGACCAACTGCCAGAGCTGCGCGTCGGTCTTGGATAGGTTCGCCGCCGCATAAACGGACTTGAGCTGGGTGAACAGATTGGTCGCGGCCATGATGGCGTAATCGCCCATGTGCCCGCTGGGATTGGGCGCGGCGCTGTCGCCATAATCCATCGCCATGATGTTGACGCAGGCGAGCGTGACATGGTTGGTGACAGCGGAGCGCAATACCTGGAGGCCGTTGTTGTCCAAACCGGTGGGCAGCACCGGGAGCGTCAAAGAAATCTGCAAGGTCCGCCCCGCCGCCGTCGCATCGGCCTGCAACGCGGCCATCACCGCGGAACGGCGATTGATGGAAGCGGTGTCGGCGGTCGCCGCGCCTTCGATGTCAAAATCGATCCGGGTGGCGGCATAGGTGTTGATGACGAATTGGTAGGCGGCCTTGAGCCGGTTGGTATCGGTGAGAAAACCCGCCAACTCCGTGCCGGATTCGCCACCGAAGGAAACCACCACATCGCCGCCAAGCGCGCGAAAAGCGGTGAGATCGCCCAACCGGTAACCGCTGGCGGCGGAATATTCCGTGTAGCCGCCCCACGCGGGAATATTGGTCGGTGAAGCCGTGGCGGCATTTTGCGAAGTGTCGGCGACGATGAACGCCAGCGTGGCGTAACGCAGGCCGGTGTTCGTGGCGGCCCCGACGAGGTCATATGGCGGCCATGCGGTGAAGTCCACGTAAGGCGCAAAGAGATTGGTGGGCCAGCCGCCGGCATTATTGGCCGGGCCGCCAGCCGAGTCGTCATTGAGAACGGTGCCCACGGCCTGGGTGCGCGAAAGACTCGCCCCCAAGACATTCGTCAGGTTGAGATAAAAGACCTCATCGGTTTCCAGGTTGGTGTCGCCGAGCACCCGGACCGAAATTGTGCCGACCGTCTGCCCGGGTGCAAAGGTGACCGTGCCATTAGTCGCCAGATAATCCCCCGGCGCGGTGGCCGCGCCATCAGCGGTGGAATACGCGACGCTCACGGTGCCGGTGGAAGCCGACGACAGCGTGAGATTAAAAACCAGATTGGTCATCCCCGCATTACCCTCGACAACGGACGCATCCGCAACACCCAGCGCCGGGGGGGTATTCGGTGCCACCGGCCCCTCGGTGTTGTCGGGCGGAACCGGATCGCCGGCGAGAACGGAGTTGACGACATTGACCAGCGGTGCGCCGTTGGTGGGCGAGTAAGGGAGCTTGCCGCTGTCGCCGCTGGTGACTTTCACCGGGCCGGGGATGATGTCGGCGAAGGCGTTCCAAATGATCACGCCGCCGAGATTTTGATTACGCACATACTGCGCCTTCAAACCGATACTGTGTGAATCATCGTAGCTCAGAAAATAATTGTTGGTGGTCAGGTAAGGCACCAGCGCGTTGGTGTCCCAGTGGCGCGTCCAGCCGGCCTGATGGTTGCGGAGGTAGGAATAATCAGGCGCGCCGTCAAAAACCGACCAGTGGCTGTAATCCGCACAGGTAATGATCGGGCCGTCGGGCTGGGCGAAGGTGAAAGTCGACACCGTGCCGGCATTCAGCGCAGCGCTGGTCGAGCAAATCACGCCGCGCCCGTAGAACGGCACGCCCATCGCGATTTTCGAGGCCGCGACGCCGCGGGCAAGCAGGTCGGCGACGCAGGCGGAGGCGGACTGGGCGCCGCCTTCCTCATTCGGATACGGATACAGCGGGGCATTGTGCCCGGCGGTCGCCGACCAGCCGCCTTGAAAATCGTAAGTCATCAGGTTCAGCGAATCCACCGCCGACGCCAGAGACGGCCAGTCGAAGCCGTTCAACTTTGCGGGGGTGGCGCTCAAACAAATGCTTATTTCCTTATTCGTGCCAATGGCCGTTCGCACCTGCTGGATCAGCGTGAGAAAATTGGCGTAGTCCGCGCTAGAACCGGTGAAGTTCATCCCTGCGTAAGGCCCGGGGTATTCCCAGTCGAAATCAATGCCGTCAAAGCCCATGGTCATCAGGCGCTGGCAATCCGCGACAAAGCGCGCGCGCATCGCCGGGTCGGCGGCGGTCGCGGGAAAGTGTTTGCACATGCTCCAGCCGCCGATGCTGGCCATGACTTTCACGCCCTTGGCATGGGCGAGCGCCAGCAAACCCGGCGCGCCGTTGGTATTGGGGAGCGGCACCGGCAGCGGGCCGGTCAATTTGGTAACGGTGTTCGACCAACCGCCGCCGGCGGCCATAAAACCGGCGGCCGCCGCGGCGGGATTACTGAAGTCCCACTGCAAATTGAGGTCGCCGTAGACCAGCCAGTAATCCCAGGACGAATAGACATCGCCATCCAGCAGGGGCGCGGGTGACTGCACCTGGTTGGTCTGATAAATATTCTGGTTGCGAAAATCGCCGCTATGGATCGAGCCATCCGACGCGACGCCAAAGAAAGAAAAATTCAGGTGCGTGTATTGCGAGTAATCCAAGTTGAGATGGTTCAAGTAACCTTGAACCGGCAGTCCCGCCGTCGCGTCCTTCCAGGCGTCCCATTGCGTAAGGTAGCCGATGACGCGCTTGCCATGGCTGGCCACCGTGCGGGTCGGGTGAGAATCAGCGCCCCAGGTGGCAGCCCGGGAGGCAGGCGAAACAGCGAGGGTGGCCAACGCAAGCCAGCAGGAAAGGCGCGTGACAGGGAAATGAATATTCACTTGAAAGCGTGAGGACACGAAGACTAGGGCGACGCGATGCGGTAAAATCGCTGCTGGCTGGTCACCGCGGGGTCGGTGAAGTTGACGCTGCCGGCCCCAAAGATGCCATTTGTCAGCACCGACCAGCTGGCCAGCGGCAATAACAAATTCGTGCTGGAGAGCACCCGAAAGCTTTGTCCACTGCTCCCGCTGAAGCTCAAATTAAACCCGCCCGCGCCATAGGTCGTCGTGGCGGCCAGCACCGGCACGACCAGCGGCGTCACCACCAGTTGCACGGCGGAACCAGAATTCCGCAAAATCGCCGCCGTGCCCGCCGGCAACCCGGGCACGGTTCCCAGCTTGAAGCCGGCAAAGCCACTGCCGCCGATGGCGCCAGCGTAAGTGATCAGAGTATTCGTCCCGACGGCCAAAACGCCGTCCAAAATATTGATGGTATTCGTGCCGGTGACGTTCAGGGTGGTCGCCGCAATTTTTCCGCCGGACGAAATCGTAAAACGGCTGTCCGTCGCGGCGCTGGCGCTATTGCCCAGATTCAAGGTACCAACCGTCAGCGTGCCGGCGCCAAGCGCATTGCCGCCTTGAATACTGCCGCCCGCTTGCACGGTTGTCGTTCCGGCGATGGTGCCGGAGCCGCCGAGCCGCGCATTCGCCGCGACGGTCACGGCGTTGGTGGCCAGGGCGCCGTCCACCAACAGCGTGCCGCTGCTGACCGTGGTCGGGCCGGAATACAGGTTGGTCGCCTCCAGGGCGAGCGTGCCGCCGCCACCGTTTTTAATCAATGACCCGCCGCCGCTGAGGACGGAATTCACAGTGCCGGTGCGCCCGCTGCCGATGGCGAAGGTTGGCGTCCCGGATGAACCGAGGTTGACGTTCAATCCGGCGGCTATCGTCAGATCGGTGCCGGTGTCGTAATTACTAATGACGCCGCTGTTCCAGTTCAAATTGCGCGTGGCGGCATTGGCGCCCGGCGTGATGGTTTGCGCGGCGAGCGTGCCGCCGTTCAAGTTATAAGTGGCATTGAGCGTGTTGGTATTGCCAGCGACGCGGTCCCCCAGCGTGAGGGTGCCAACCTTCACTGTTCCCCCGCCCTGCGTGAAAGTGCCATTCACATTGCCCAGGCTCTGGCTGGTGACGCTGGTTTTCGAGCCAAGGCTAATGGCGGTAGCATCAAGAATTCCGCCGCCCATCACCCAGGAGCCGGTTAGGACATCAGTAGGTGTGAGGCAATAACCTTCATTGGCAATCTGCAGCGTGCCAAGCAGCGCATCCAAGGTGCAAACCCCGCTCACATTGTTCGTCAGGTCCACCAGTCCGGTTGCGCTGCTGAAATAACTGCTGCTGCGGCTGCCGATCGTGGCATTGGCCCGACCCACGCCGTCGCCCGCACGAATGACCAGCACGGGGTTGACCGCGCCGGGGGCGAACCGGAGATAGCCATTATCGCGGGTCAGGCCCACGTTCAGGGTGTTGGCGTTGATCGTGGTATTCTGGCCGAGATACAGGTTGCCGGAACTCTGGGTGGTGGTGCCACCCGTCACATTCTGCACGCCGAACACATTGGCGGTGAGGCTGCTGGTGGCCGCCAGATAAACCGCGCCGCTGCCGGTGACGCCGCTGACCTGGCCGCCGACGGAGAACGTGTTAGAGGGCGAATTGAAATTGAAGGTGTTCAAGCCGGATAAATTCAACGTCTGCGCCGCGCCGGAAGCTTCGCCGCCAATCCGCAAATCCGTTGCGCCATTGACATACAAGCCACCACCGCCAGTCACCGTACCGGTCACGCCGTCGTTCAAATTCAAAACACCAACCGTCGCCGGGCCGGCGGCAAGGGAAAGCGTGGTCAGGTTCGCGGTGTCCACGAAATTCAGCGAGGCCAGGTTGGGGGAAAGCTGATTGGCGCCGCCCAGGTTCAGCGTGCCCGCCCCCGACAGCGACAAGGCGGTGGCGGACGATGCGGAAATGGTTCCGTACACAGTGAGGGTTTGATTACTAGCGATCGTCCAAGTTTGATCAGCTCCCAGATTCAATGGCGCACTCACCGTCGCGGAAGCGTTGGCGTTGATGCCGTTGCTGATGGTCAAGGCACCGGTTCCAGACAGCGTGTAAGCGCCATTGGTCACCGGATTGAACACCAGGGCAAAGACATTGTGCGGACCGGAAACGGACACGGTTCCCGCCGTGCCGCCCGAGCCAAAGGCCGCGAGGTAAGGCGCCGGATCATTCCAGGCGAGGTTGCCGACGCCACTCCACCAGTTGGTGTTGCTGCTGTTCCAAGTGCCACTCCCGTCCTGCGCACCGGGGGAACTGACATTGGCATCCCAAGTCACAGTGGGTGCAGGATAAAGAAATGACGCCTGTAAGGTCTTGCCCAAGGAACCGCTCACATTAACGGTGAAAATGATCTGCGGGGAAAGCTGCACCACCGTCACGCCAGGATCGAGTGATAAAGCACTGATCGCCAGCCGATTCAAGGTGACCCGGATGGTGCTGGTATTGGTCTGGGTGGGATCGGCGACGCCGACCGAAAGGCTGTTGGATTTTTCCAGCGTGATGACGGAGGCCTTGTTGTTGGCGGTGATCAGGTCCGCAGAGTTGGTTCCCGTCGTCCAGAAATTCGCCGCGACGACACCGAGCGAGGGCTTGCTGACCGCCTGAACCGTCGCGGAGTTGGTGAGGATGATGATGTCCGGGGCGGCGGCATAATTGCTCATGCCGGCCGCAGTGAAGCTGGGCAGGATGACGTAGGCGTAGGTCGAGTTCGTCGGCTTGAGGCCGTGGTTGAACCAGAGTTTGAGATAGGAATTGGTATTGAGGTTGGTGGTGCTGGCGACAAACGTGCCATTGTTGATTTCAATCCAGGCATTGGTGCGGGATTCGAGGACGGCCTGCAAATTGGTCGCGCCGCCGGGAAAATAATAGCCGCCCACGCCGACGAGGGAAAACCATGCGGCGCTGGTCAGGTTGGAACTCCAGCCGATGACCGGCGGCAGGTCCGTTCCGTTGATGGCGAAATGGTTGGTCGGCGAAAAACCCAAACGCCGGTCTTCCACGGTGGTATGGACTTCATTGGTGCCGCCGGAGGTGACGCCCGCGCCGAGGCAGACCACTTCGTTGTCGAACATGAACCACGATTTCCTGGCGGTCAGGGTGGTGGCCACGGCGGCGAGCGACATTCCCGCGGTGCCATAGCTGCTTGAAACCTGCGCCCCGCCCACCCAGTTCTGTCCGGTGGTGGTGTCATGACTGGCGGAATCCGCTCGCGGCTTCAGCTCCACCGTGGTGCCCGGCAAATGATACGGATCCACCGTGGGCCAGAAGTCGCCGCCGAACTGCGCCTCGGGGTTGCCGAGGTAAAGATAAGTCATGCCGTCGCCGGTGAACCAGCCGTGCAGATTCTCGCCGTTGATGGATTCATAGTTGGCGATCCGGCTCGAGGACAGGCTCAAGCCAAAGCAGAAGTTGGAGCGCCACGCCACCACGCGGTCCATGGCGGCAAACTGAAATTGCCCCGGCGGCAACGCAGGATTGGCGGCCCAGTTGGTGATGGCCGCGCCGGTCGCCGCCGGGGCGAATTGGGCGAGCTGCCGGGCGTTGGCAATGGCACCGCTGGCGTTGCTGGCCTGCGTGGTGCTAACCCGCGAAATAGCGCGCCCGCGCACCATATCCATCATCTCGCCGTTGTAAATCAACGGTTCGTAGGAATTGACCACCCAGTTGAAGACATTGGTGAAGTTGGGGTCGGTGATCTGCCAGGTCGAGCCATACAGCAGACCGGCCAGCTGGGCGACATCATTCAGCAACACCGTGCCGTAACTTCCCGTGTAAGCTTTGTTGCCGTGCTGGATAAAAGATCCGTCGCGATAAAAACCGTCACTGCTGGTCACATAGGGAAACACCGGACTCATGCTCGTCTGTCCGTAAGACATCTTGGCGCTGTTCCGGCCATAAATTCCACGGATGAGAATCACCTTGCACTGGTCGGTGAGATTCGCACCGGTCATCAAGGCTTTGGTCGGCGCACTATAGTGATCGATCGAGCCACAGTAGTTGGTGATCTCCACATCCGACAACCCGGAATACATGAGTACCACCGTGTCATTAAACGCCTGCGGCCCGCCGATCTGCCAATCCCACCAGTTATCGTATTGGGAACCAGACGCGAGGGTCGGGGTGTAGATGTTCGTGGCCATCCAATCCAATCCGCCAGTGACGGCGGCGGCGAGATTAGTGTCCCCTTCCAGCGAGCAGCCCGGCGACGTCCAGGCCAGCGCCATCGTCTTGAGCCGGTTGAACGTGCTGGAAAGATTGGCCGATTTGGTGCCCAGCGGCAGATCGCTCCACAGGCAGAGGCGCCCATTAGTCGTGATCATGCTGGTCCAATAGGTGTTGGCGCTACTGGCCCGGCTGGCAAGCGTGGACGCACTGCTGTTGGAACCGCCCGTCATGCTGTTCCACCAATACTGCCGCAAGGTGTCGAACTCGTCAGCATGCGCCGGAATGACGACCACGAGCAAAAAAAACAAGCCCGCCGTCCACCGCGCGGAACATTTCCAGCGCCGGAACGGCAGGCTAAGCCAGCTATCACAGATGGTCATTCGATTAATATAACTCGCACCGGGAGTATCACAAACGGCATTTGATTTCAGTTATCGAATTGAAGCCGGGCCGGTCGTTCGGCGAAGCCCCGCCGAACGACCGGCTTGAAACTTACGGATAGACCAGGCGGTAATATTCGTTCGTCACACCGACCTTGATGATGGGGAGGTTCGTCCCCGTCAGCGTCGTCGAACCCGCCACCGTATCCCAATCGCTCACGTTCTTGCTCACACCCTTGCTCAGGTTGTTCGTCTGCACCTGCAGCCGGTATCCCTGATACTCCGGGCCCCAGCTCAAGTTTGTGCGTCCAAGTTAATTGTGAGACCATATTTTCTGATAATTGGTTGACACATTTGTTTTTTGGTTTTGGCGGACGGCGATCAAGTTCTGGCAGCGGAGCCAGGCTTCCACAGTGACCCGCCACGCCGTGGCG
>CAIXPZ010000224.1 GCA_903921455.1 uncultured Verrucomicrobia subdivision 3 bacterium
GATGGGCGAGATGGTGGCTTCCTCCTCATACAATGTGCCGTCCTTGCGCTGGTTGATAAAGTGGCCGGTCCAGACATCACCCCGCTTGAGCACCTCCCACATCCGCCGGTAAAACGTGGCATCATGTTTTCCACTCTTGAGCACGCGGGGATTCTGGCCCAGCGCCTCGGCACAGGTATAGCCAGTGCTCCGCTCGAAGGACGGGTTGGCGTAAATAATCGTGCCTTTGGTGTCAGTAATGACAATGGTTTCCGCCGCCTGCTCCACGGCGGTGGACAGGCGATGATGCAATTCTTCGGCGCGCTTCCGCGCGGTGATGTCATCAAAGATCACGATGGCCGCAACCACTTTACCCCCGGGATCCTGGATCGGAGCTGCAATGGCAGAAACGATGCTCTCTTCGCTGGCGGTTCGCCGGATGATGAACTCGCGACGGTTGGTCTCGCCGAACCTGAGGGCGCGGGCCAGCGGCACTTCCTCGGTCTTAAGGGGCCGGCCATCCAGATCCAATAATTGCCAGCTGGCCACATATTGATCGATGCCCACCCCGTTGACGATGCTTTCGCGGTCGCCGCCACGAATGAGCAGACCCGCATTGTTGACATAACGGAGCTTGCCATCGGGCGCATCGGCAATGGCGATGCCCGCCGGGCTGTGGTCCATGGCCGCTTGAAGAAGGTTTTGCGCCTCGCGCATTTTTGCCTCCGCCTGTTGGCGCTCCAATTCTCCGGCAGCGCGCACGGCCACCATTTTCAGCCCGGCCTCGGTCTGCGCCCGGTTCACCAGCGGTTTGCGGCTGATGACCGCAATGAGGCCGATGGGCTTGCCGGCATGGTCAAAGAGCGTCACACCGGCGTAGCTTTCCGCGTGCAGATCCTGCAGCACCTGATCCTTCGGGAAAAGCTTGGTGACGCCGGCGGTGAAGCAGCAGACCTGTTTACCCACGACGTCGCCACAGGGCGTGTCCTTGAGGGCATAGGTCACATTGTCCTCAAACTTGCCGTCGTGCCAGACGGCCAGCGTGCGGGCGTTCAGCCCGTCGCCCTCCAGCACGTCAATGCAGACGAAGTCCATCTGCAGGTTCTTGGCAAGGAACCCGGCCAGCAGATTGAAGAAAGGCCCGCCGGCCCAACCGCTGGTGGTTTGGGCGAGGAAGGACTGGACGGCCTCCGACACCATGCGCTCGGTGATGTCGCGACAAATGGACTGGATGTAGTATTTCCCGCCGAACAAGACGCGCCGGCCGGAAACCTCGATGGAGAAGACATGGCCGTCCTTGTGATAATGCTCCACTTCAAAAGTCTGCGCTTCCCCGGCGGCGAACCGCAGCATCCGGTCGGCCAGAAGGCGGTTGGTCTCAGGGGTGTTCAAATCCTTCACCTGCATCCCCATCATTTCCGCCACCGTGTAGCCGTGCATCCGCGCAAAGGCCTCATTCAGCGCGACCAGTTCGCCGGCGGTGGACATCAGCACAATGCCATCGCTCGCCTGGTCATAAATGGCCCGGTAAAGCGCCTCACTTTCCTGCAGCGCCGCCTCGGCCCGTTTGCGGACAGTGATGTCCTGCACGGTCCCCGAGACCAGGATCGGCCGACCCGAGGTGTCGCGCTTCACTTCGGAAGAAATGACTTCCACCACGCGGATGTCTTTATCCGGACGGATCACGCGATACTCGTAATTCTTGAAAGGCTGGCCCTGTAAAAATGCCTCTATTGCCTGCGCCTGCCTCGGCAAGTCGTCCGGATGAATCAGCTGGTTCACGCCAACGAGCGAGTGTTCAAAAGTTTCCGGCTGAACGCCGAAAATCCGATACATTTCCGGCGACCAGGTCACCCGGTCATGCCGCATTTCCCAACTCCAATTGCCCACGTGGGCTGTCGCCTGAGCGCGATTCAATTCGCTTTCGCTCTGGTGCAGCTTCTCCTCCGCCCGATGGTGCTCGGTGATGTCCAGCATCACCACGCGGCAGCAGTCGCCTTCCGCCGCGCGTTTGGAATCGAGGCGGACGATCCGCACCGGCTGGCCTTCCAGCGCCAGCCAAACCCGGCAGGTTTCGCTTTTTGAACCGGTGAAAACGCGGTCGAGAAAGCCGGTGAAAATCTTCCGGTCGCCTTCCGCCACCAGCACGTTTAGCCGCTTGCCGATCAAATGCGCCCGCTCGCTGCCCAGCAGAGTCGCGCCGGTGAGGTTCACGAGCCGGATGGTGCCGTCGGCCGTGAGGGTGAAATAGCCCGCCGGCGCGAAGTCGAACAGCTCGGTGTAGCGCTCCAGGCCGGCTTTGATTTCCACCTGCGCGGCGCGCAGCTCGTCGTTCTGCATCTCCAATTCGATCTGGTGAATCTCCAGTTCCTGCTTGAGCCGGAGCGCGGCGGCGGCGGTATCCGGGGGGTTGGCGGCGGCGGGCCTGGCCTTGAACTGCGCCTCGGCGCGCTGGCGCAAGGCGGCATCAGCATTCGGCTTGGTTTTCATGATGGCGAGGTTGCTCCTTGCGCCCGTTCGGTGGTGGCAATGGCATACACCTGCCCGGCCTCGTTCACCAGCGCGGTGGAGATGATGGAGACCTCCCGGACCGCGCCGTCTTTGGCGAGGCGCCGGGTGGGATACGGCGCGAGGATTTCCGCCCGGCTCAACTGGACCAGCTTGGCCAGCGCATTCGGGCGCTCCGCCGGCAAAATCCGGTCGCGCACATTCATGGCGAGCGCCTCGGCTTCGCTCCAGCCATACAGCCGCACCGCGCCCGGATTCCAGGCAATGATGCGGCCCTCCAGATCCTGCACGGTGATGGCATCGTGCGAATCGCGCACGACCACCGCCAGCCGGAGCAGGTCGTTGGCTTTGGCCAGCGCGGCCTCCTTCCGCTTGGTTTCCGTGATGTCGACGAAGGTGATGAC
>CAIXPZ010000225.1 GCA_903921455.1 uncultured Verrucomicrobia subdivision 3 bacterium
AAGGCGACCGGTTCAAATTGGAAATCGAAGCCTTCGTCATCAACTATCCGTACGATGGCTGGCGCAACGACGAACGCGACCAACATATTTTCAAGCGCGCCCGGCTCGTCTGCCGTGACAAAGAGCTGGAAGAATTTTACCTGGATGCGCAGTTGGCGATGGATGTGTACATCAATTACTGGGAAACCGATGCGAACATGGAATTGGAGCGCCTGATTCTCAGCAGCCTCCAGATCGCCTGCAAAGGGATTGATCTGTATGAGACGGACCGGACCGTGCTCCGCAAACAGGTCAAGGAAGCCCGCCGGTTGCTCCGGCAGCTGTTGTACGAGAATCCTGCTTTCCGCCATGACGGGCGCGTCAGCTTGTGTGCCAATTCCCACCTCGACATCATCTATCTCTGGCCCATCAAAGAGACGTTCCGCAAGAACTGCCGGACCGCCACCAACATGCTGAGCCTGATGCGGGAATTCCCGGACTATAAGTTCACGCAGAGCCAGCCGTTCATGTACAAGGCGCTGAAGGAGATGTATCCGTCTGTTCACGAAGAGATCAAAAAAATGGTCAAAGCCGGCCGCTGGGAGGTCATCGGCGGCATGTATGTCGAACCCGACGGTAATCTGCCCGGCGCGGAATCGTTTGTTCGGCAGATTCTGTTCGGCAAACGGTTTTTCCGAAAAGAATTCGGCGTGGACACCCTCACCTGCTGGATGCCGGACGTCTTTGGCGCAATTTACACGCTGCCGCAGATCCTGAAAAAGGCCGGCCTGAAATACTTCACCACGATCAAGCTGAACACCTGGAATGACACCAACGAATTTCCGTATAGCACCTTCTGGTGGCAGGGCCTGGATGGCTCCCGCATCTTGACGCACTTCCCGCCGACGCATTTCGGCGAACTGTATGAGCCGAAAATCCTCCGCCGGCACTGGCAGGATTACCTGCAAAAGGAAGAGCTGCACGAGTCGCTGATGCTGTACGGCTGGGCCGATGGCGGCGGCGGACCGACCCGCGAAATGGTGGCGGCTTCCTTGCGCACGACCAGCTTCCCAGGCTTGCCATCTACCACCATTGAGTTCGCCGAAGACTACCTCAACCGGATCGCGAAGAAGGCGGATGGGCTCCCGGTTTGGGACAGCGAACTCTACCTCGAAGCACACCGCGGGACCCTGACCACGCGCGGTGATTTGAAGAAGCGGAACCGGCAAGCCGAGGTTCTGTACCGGGATGCCGAAATCCTCTCCAGCATTGCCTATTCGCTGGGCGCGCCCAGCGCCCGCGACGAAATCAATGCCGGCTGGGAAAAGGTTCTGCTCAACCAATTCCATGACACCTTGCCCGGAACGCATGTCAAAGAATGCACCCCGGATATCGATCAGGATTACCGGGACATTTTCGCCATCGGCGAAAAAGTCAAACAATCTGCCGTCCACCACATTACAAATTCAATTGATGCGGAGGGTGGCTTGTGCCTGTTGAACACACTCTCGTGGCAGCGCGATGACGTTGTGTCCTTGGCCGGCCAGCGATCGATCGGGAGTGTTCACACCGCCGACGGCCAGCAATGGCCGGTCCAGCATTACGACAAAAAACTATGGTTCTTCGCCAAAAATCTGCCGCCGCTGGGCTGGACGACCGTCCAGTTGATCCCCGGTAAACCGTCCGGCACAGCCACGGCGACATTCAAAGGCAACCAGCTCGAAACACCGTTTTATACCATTCGGCTGACCAGCACGGGCTGTCTGCAGAGCATCTACGACAAGCACAACCACCGGGAAGTTTTGGCAGCCGGCAATGGCAACGAATTCCAGGTGTTTGAAGATAATCCCGGCCGGCAGTTCAGCGGCTGGGACATCCTGGAAACCTTCGAGAATCGGCGCTGGGACGCCACCCAAAGCGCACCGTGGAAGTTAATTGAGAATGGCCCGGTGCTCGCCGTGCTGCGCGCGGAATGGACGGTCTTAAACTCACACATCCAGCAAGACCTGATTGTCTATCATGATCTCGGCCGCATTGACTTCAAAACGACGGCCAACTGGCAGGATGCGGAACGCCTCTTGAAAGTGGCGTTCCCGTTGGCGGTCCGCGCCCGGCAGGCTGTGTACGATTTGCCCTTTGGCCATCTGGACCGGCCCACTCACCGCAATACGAGTTGGGAACAGGCGCAGTTTGAAGTCTGCGGCCATAAGTGGGCTGACTTGTCGGAAGGTGATTACGGCGTGGCTCTGATGAATGACTGCAAGTACGGCTACGATGCGCGCGAGAATCGCCTGCGCCTCAGCTTGCTGCGCAGCCCGGTCCGGCCGCACCCGACGAGCGACATCGGAATGCATGAGTTCACCTATTCGCTGTTCCCGCATGCCGGCGGCTGGCGGGAAGCCCATGTGGATCGCCGGGCTTACGAATTCAATATTCCGGTGTTAACCGCACCGCTGCCGACCACCCGCAAGCGCCGGTCCGTGCGCGCCACCTACTCGCTGTTGGCCACGAACTCCAACAGCGTCATCATTGAGGCAGTCAAACAAGCGGAAGATACCAGCGACCTGGTCATTCGCGCTTTCGACAGCCTCGGCTGCCGGGGAGAAGTCAGCTTCGCGCTCACGCCCAAGCTGAAGCGCGTCAAGCAGAGCAACCTCATTGAAGAAGACGAACAGGCTGTGGTCCGCTCGGCCGACCACGAATTTGTGGACACCATCAACCCCTATGAAATCAAAACCTACAAAGTCCGACTTTAAGTGCGGCGCCGCGGCGGCGGAGTTTACACCGGCCCCGGGCCTGACATTGCTCGGCCAGATGTATGAGCGAATTGCCAGTCACAAGCGCGATCCGCTCACCGCGAATGCCGTCGCTTTCCGTCAAGGCCGTGAGACGGTCGTGCTGGTGTCGGTGGATATCTGCATTCTGAACGAGCCATTTGTCCGGCAGACCCAACAGCTTTTCGCTAAACGGACCGGGTTACCGTCTGGCAAGCTGTTGATTCATGCCACGCACACTCATGTTGCGCCCACTGTGTTTGGCCTCCTGACCGCGAAAGCCAATCCCGGCTTCGTCACCCGCATCCAACGGGCGATTCTGGATGCGGCGGTTCGCGCCGTCCGCGATCTGGATTCCGTCGCTGTTTTCAGCGGCACCGGGCAGATGGAGCACATGGGCTGGAATCGCCGGGCCATGTTCCGGGACGGTTCAAGCCGGATGTATTCCGACTCCGAAACACCGGGCTTTATCGGTCTGGAAGGACCGCGCGATCCGGCGTTGCCGGTGTTGTTTGCGCGGGATCGCAATGGCGCCGTCAAAGTGGTGGTCGTCAACTTCGCCACGCACCCGAACTGTCTCGAAGGCGAGCGCTATTACAGTGCCGACCTGCCCGGCGAAGTTCGCCGCCAGCTCAAAGCGTTGCTGGGTCCGGAGGTGGTGGTGGTGTATTTGACCGGCTCCGCCGCCAACGTTGCGCCGAGTATCCTCGATCCACTGGAGGCCGACCAACCCTGGCGTGGGGTCACTGGTCTGCAGCGCTCAGGGTTGTATCTGGCTGGCGAAGCCGCGAAGGTGATTGCCAGTGCGACGCGGCCGATCCAAGCTCCGGTCTTGCGCGTACTGCAAACCAAATTGCAAATCCCTGTTCGGCCCTGGCCGAAACCGGGGGCGATCAATGATCCATTTCCCTGGCTGAAAAACCGCCCCGACCACCAGCACTACTATGACGCCGCCAAAGCCGAGTGGCCGGACCGCATTGCCAAGCACAATCCGGTGCCGGTCCTGGTCAATGTCATTCGCGTTGGCGATACGGCGTTCTGCACCAATCCATCCGAGTTTTTTGTCGAACACGGGTTGGCCATTCGGAAGCTGTCACCGGCCCGAGTGACGTTCATCAGCGAGTTGACGGACGGCTACTGCGGCTACGTTCCGACGAAAAAAGCTTTTTCGCGGGGCGGCTATGAAACATGGCCGGCCCCCACAAGCCAGCTCGCCTCTGTGGCCGGTCCGAAAATTATCGCCGGCACCCGCGCGCTATTGCGCAAAGCTTTTTAAGCACGATCCACGCCTCCGGCACTTACGTTGCGGCATGCAGTTCTGCCGCTTGGAGAGCACCAGGACCGAAGATGGTGGAGTACTTTTCACCGTTGCTGGTCACGGTGCGCGCGTCCATATAGCATACGCTAAAGGCTCGCCGTGAAATGTCGGTCTTGTTCACGTCCGATGCGTGCAGGAGGTAATTGTGTAAAATCGCGACCTCCCCCGGTTGTAGTTCGAGGTAGACAACCTTGCTCGCGGGCGCATATTGCTCCGCTTGCGCGGGCGTCAGGAAGCCGGAGGGATGGGATGGATTAATCAGGCCGTTCCGGTGACTGCCAGGAATGACCTGGACACAGCCATTGGCGATCGTGGCCGGATCCAATGCTGTCCAAATTGTAATGAGCGGATCCTGGCTCAGATGCGTCCACCGATCCTGATGCCACGGCAACCAGGTGCCTTTATGGGCCGGCTTATTCATGAACATCGCCCGAAAGGCAGCAATGGGAGTCGCCGCGCCATAGGCCCGCTGACAAAGCTCCCGGAAAATATCGCCCTGCATGAACTCGAGGAAGAGCTGGTCGAACTCCAGTTCCTGAATTTTCCGGTAATTCAGCGTGGCCCCTTTGAACCCCTTGGTCATCGCTCCGGCGTCTTCGTATTTGCCACTCTCGCTATCGAGCTGCATCAACATCCGGTCATAGTTCACTCGGGCGCGCCCGAGCATGATGTCATCCATCCGTTGTTGCAGGGCTTGTAACTGCGGCCCATCGAGTCGCCGGCCCAGCTTGAGATACCCATCGCGCTCAAACTGCGCCCATGCGGCGTCCGTAATTTGTGTCGGCATAAAGTTTCCCATAGCGGGTTATATCGGCGCATTTCCGAAAAAAATCAAATAGGCTGGGAGCCACGGTGGATGAGCGTGTTCAGCCCACTGCGGAATATTTTTAGTGGTAGCGAGCGGGCTGTTCCGCAGTTTTAAAGTCGGTCGACGCGGCTCAGCTCCCGCACTGGCGCGGTCGAGACACGGCGCCCTTCCACCGCCAGGCCAACAGCATGCACTGCCAATGCCGGCTAAAGTTTCGCGACTTTGACGTCGAGAATGTCTTTATCTTTGCGGATTTCGGCGAGGACCTGCTCGCTCGGAGCGCTGTCGAGATTTAACACGGTCAGCGCTTTGCCGCCCTGTTTGTCACGGCCGAGCGACATGCTGGCGATATTAATCCCATGCTTGCCCATGATGGTTCCGATCCAGCCAACCACGCCGGGCCGGTCCTGATTGTGCATGATGAACAGCACACCGGTCGGCACGGCTTCCACTGGCATGTCATTGATCCGGACGATGCGCGGATTGTTGAGCGCACCGTAGAACGTCCCCGAAATGCTTGCCGATTTCCCGTCCACAATCGCGCGGAGGTTGATGAGTTCCGCGTAATCAATCGGTTCGTTGCTCTTGATGGTCTCGACACGGACCCCCAGCTGCTCGGCAATCAGTGGAGCGTTGACGTAGTTGACGTCGCCACCTTCCGCACTTTCCAGAAAACCCTTGAGAATCGAGCGGGTGATCGGGCTGGTTTCGAGTTCACCGGCTTTGCCGCAAAACTCGATGCTCAACCGTTCAATCCGGCGCGGGGCGAGTTGGGCCAGTAACCGGCCCATTTTTTCACCAAACGTCAAATATGGCTGGAGTGCCGCCAATACTTTGGCGTCAATACTCGGCATGTTGACAGCGTTCCGGACCGTGCCGCCGGCCAAAACTTCGGCAATCTGCTCGGCGATTTCGATGCCACAGCTTTCCTGCGCTTCATGGGTCGAGGCCCCGAGATGCGGCGTGAGAATCGCCTGGTCCATGTCGCGCAGCGGCAAATCCTTCGGCGGTTCGGACTCGTACACGTCGATCGCCACGCCCGCGACCTGCCCGGACTTGATCGCTTCGAGCGCATCGGCTTCCACGATAATACCGCCGCGGGCGCAGTTGATGAGGCGGACGCCTTTTTTCATCATGCCGATCGTAGTTTTGTTGATCATGCCGCGGGTCTGATCGGTAATCGGCACATGAACCGTGATGAAATCGGCCTGCCGGTAAATGTCCTCCAATTCACAAACTTCCACCTGCAAGGCTTTGGCGCGGCTCAAGCTGAGGAATGGATCAAACACCAGCACGCGCATCCCGAAGGCAATGGCGCGCTTGGCGACTTCGCCCCCGATCCGGCCGAGGCCGATGATGCCGAGGGTTTTATTGTACAGCTCGACCCCTTCAAACGATTTGCGATCCCATTTACCGGCTTTCATGGACGCGTGCGCGGCGGGGATCTTGCGCGCCAACGACAGCATCATCGAGAATGTGTGTTCACACGTCGAGATCGTATTGCCGCCCGGCGTGTTCATGACAATAATTCCCCGGCGCGTGGCGGCGTCCACATCCACATTGTCCACACCCACGCCGGCGCGGCCAATCACGCGCAATTTTTTTGCAGCCGCGATGACTTTGGCATTCACTTTCGTCTGGCTGCGGACGATCAGGGCATCGTACTCGCCGACAATCGGGAGGAGCTGCTCCTCCTTCAAGCCCGTATTGACATCGACCTGAAATTTCGGATTTGCACGGAGTGCGTCCACGCCTTTTTGAGAGATAGCATCTGCCACAAGAATTTTCATAAAAACTCGCCTATTGATTTTCGGCGGCAATTTGCGATGTTGGCCGGTAATTCACAAGCAAAAACACTTCATGGCGATTAAACTTTACTCCAAACAACTCTGCGGCTGGTGCCAGGATGCCAAAGCCTACCTCACGCAACACAAAATCCCGTTTGAGTTGGTGGATGTGGGTGTCGATGCTGTCGGCTACGCTGAAATGCAGCGGCTATCAGGTCAGACGTATGTCCCGACGATCGTTGTGGATGGCAAGGTGCTGGCTGATTTCGACGTGACACAGCTGGAAAATTTTTTGAAGACATTAGCGATCGTGTGACACCCGCGGCGCCGCGTCAGGAGACGCGACCGATTCCCCACGCCACGCAGTGCGTCACCACACAGGCGAAACCGCCGGCCAGTAAATCGTCCACCACAATCCCCCAACCGCCAGGCAGTCTTTGCGATTGCCGGATCGGAAAGGGCTTCCAGATGTCAAACAGCCGAAAGGCCGCAAAGCCGGTCACAATCAGCCACCAAACGGGAGCAATCCCGACAAGCGCCAACGGCATCCCGACAATTTCGTCAATTACTACACACGGCGGGTCGGGCTGGCCAAACAAACGCTCTGCGGCGCCGGCGAGCCAAATCGTGGGGAAGATCGCTCCTGCAAAGACGCCCCAGACCCAGGTGTTGCCAGCGAGCTGCAGCACCAGCCAGACGCCGACTCCGAGTACAGCACCGGCCGTTCCGGGCATTTTGGGCAGGTAACCCGCGCCGAATCCTGTCGCCAACAGTTTGACAACCCGGTCACGCATCGCGCAGGAAAACTTCCCGGTTTTTCCAGAGGTAGGAAATCCCGGACCATAAAGTCAGTGCTACCGTGACCAGCATTAGCCCAAAGACCAGCCGTGAAAACAATCGGTCATTGTAGGGGAGAAACCGGTGCCAATCATCCCGCATTGCCAGCCCGATCAACGCCACGATGATTGTGACCATTTGTGAAACAGTTTTGTTCTTCCCAGACTTTTCGGCCTTGAGCACCACGCCGCGTTGGCCGGCAATCATCCGCAAGCCGGTCACCAAAAATTCGCGCGCAACAATGATCAAGACCATCCACGCCTGAACCAGCGGTGTATCTTCGCGATAGCTCGGCTGTTCAATAAAACAAATAAACGCCGCGGTGGTCAGGATTTTATCCGCCACCGGATCAAGCAGTGCGCCAAACGTTGTTTCCAATTGATGGCGACGCGCCAGCCAGCCATCGAGCCAGTCCGTAATCGCAGCGACGACAAACACACTGAGGGCAATGGTTTTGCCATACGGGAAATGGGAGAGAATCCAGCCGTTGTTCGGCAGCAGCAGGGCTGCCACGAACACCGCCGTCAAGCCGATGCGAGTCAACGTCAATCGGTTGGGCAGATTCATGGCGGATGATACTACGCCCGGCGCCTTGCCGGAACAAGCCTGTTGCGCTACAGTCGCCGGCATGAGATCTGACATCATCAAACGCGGCGCCGAACGTGCGCCTCATCGCGGATTATTGCGGGCGACCGGCGTGATCCAATCCGACGCGGATTTCGACAAGCCGTTCATCGCCATCGCCAACTCTTACACCGATGTGGTCCCGGGCCATGTCCACCTGAAAAAATTTGCCGAGGTCGTCAAGGCCGCGGTGCGCAAGGCCGGCGGTGTGCCCTTCGAATTCAACACCATTGCCGTGGATGACGGGATCGCAATGGGACACATTGGCATGCGCTACTCGCTCCCCAGCCGGGAACTGATTGCCGACGCCGTGGAAACAATGGTTGAGGCGCACCGGTTTGACGGGATGGTTTGTATTTCCAATTGCGACAAGATCACGCCCGGCATGTTGCTTGCTGCCGTGCGCGTCAATATTCCAACCATTTTCGTGACCGGTGGGCCCATGCGAGCTGGCAAACTTGCCGATGGAAAGTCGGCGGACCTGATCACCATTTTTGAAGGGGTCGGCCAGTATCAAGCGGGCCAGATTGATGAGGCCCGCCTTAAACAGCTGGAAGAAGTTGCCTGTCCGACCTGCGGTTCGTGCTCCGGCATGTTTACAGCGAATTCAATGAATTGCCTGCTCGAAGCGATTGGATTCGCCCTGCCGGGGAATGGAACGGTACTCGCGGTCGATGCGGGCCGCAAGAAGCTGGCGCGCGCAGCCGGTCGCCAAATCATCAAGTTGGTGGAGAAAAATATCTGCCCGCGCGATATCGTCACCGCTGCGGCGATTGATAATGCGTTCGCGCTCGACATGGCGATGGGGGGGTCAACCAATACCGTGTTGCACACGATTGCGTTGGCCCACGAGGCCGGTGTGGATTACCCGCTCGCGCGCCTGAACGAAGTTTCGGCGCGGACGCCGTGCATCTGCAAGGTCTCACCTTCCAAGCCCGACGTGCATATTGAAGACGTGCACCGGGCCGGCGGCATCAGCGCGATTCTAAAAGAGCTCAGCCGTAAACCCGGCGCGCTGCATTTGAAGACGCAGACGGTCACCGGCAAGACGCTCGGCCAAGTGATTGCCAAGGCCGAAATTAAAGATGAAAAGATCATCCACCGCCTTGAAACGCCGTTCACAGCGGAAGGCGGACTCGCGGTGTTATTTGGCAATATCGCCCCCGATGGCGCGATCATTAAAACCGCCGGTGTGGATCCGGAATGTTTTTATTTCATGGGCTCTGCCATTGTCTTCGAGTCGCAGGATGAATGTCTCGCGGCATTGGAAAAACGCTTGATCAAACCCGGCCACGTTGTCGTCATCCGGTACGAAGGTCCAAAGGGCGGCCCCGGCATGCCGGAGATGTTGTCACCAACCTCCATGATCCGTGGCCAAGGTCTCGGCAAGCAGGTGGCATTGATCACGGATGGGCGGTTTTCGGGTGGGACGGCTGGGTTATGCCTCGGCCACATCAGCCCGGAAGCCGCCGAGGGCGGCCCGATTTGTCTCGTGCAAACCGGCGACACCATCATTATTGATATTCCGAAGCGAACAGTGACGCTGCAAGTGGACGCCGCCCAGCTCGCGCAGCGGCGGGCCGGCTGGAAAAAGCCTGCCCCCAAGATCAACACCGGCTGGCTGGGACGCTATTGCCGGTTAGTGACGAGTGCGAGCAAAGGGGCGGTGTTGGCGTTGCCGGAAGACGTCGTCGCAAAGTGACCGTTGGCGGGCGAGGCCTGAGAAGGACTCGCGACTCCTGGCGGAGCTTCTGTCGAGCCATCCGGTGAGAAGAACGACTTGGCTCGCCGGGAGGCTCGCCCTCCCAAAAAGAACCCGCGGCGGATTACGATTTTGCTGTCCGCAAAATCCACTGGATGATTGCGGCCACGATGGCTGAACACGGGATGGTCAGGACCCACGCCCAGACGACTTGTCGGGCGACGCCCCAGCGCACGGCCGACAGCCGATGCACAGAGCCAACGCCAACAATCGCGCCGGTAATGGTGTGCGTGGTGCTGACGGGCACGCCGAGTGAGGTGGATAAAAACAGCGAAGTGGCCGCGGCGACTTCCGCGCAGGCGCCGTCGTAGGGACGGAGTTTGGTGAGGCGCAGGCCCATGGTTTTCACGATCCGCCAGCCACCGGACATGGTGCCGACCGCGATGGTGAGGAAACAGGCCAACGCGATCCAGAACGGGAAGTGACCGGCATTGAAATTGGCTTGTTGTTCTTTGTTCCAGACACCGGCGTAGAGCAACACGGCAATGACGCCCATTGTTTTCTGGGCGTCGTTGGTGCCGTGGCCGAGTGAGTAGGCGGCCGCGCTGCCAAGTTGGGCGACCCGAAACCAGCGATCCACCTTCATCATCGTCGTTTTGCGGAACACCCACATCACCACCGCCACAAAAAACAGCCCAAGCACCAGACCGAGCAGCGGCGCAACCACGATGAATATGACGGTTTGCCAGACTTTGTCTTCGTACAGCACACCCCGGTACTGCATCGCGTAGGTAACAGACGAGCCGATCAAGCCGCCGAGCAGCGCATGGGAGGAACTGCTGGGTATCCCATAGTACCACGTGATCAGGTTCCACACGATCGCACCGATCAGGGCGGCCAGGATCACGTCGGGGTTGACGTATTCCACGTGCACCCATTTGGCGACCGTATTCGCGACGTGGAATCCGAAAAACCACATCGCCGCAAAGTTCCAAAACGCCGCCCACACAACCGCCTGGAGCGGTCGCAAGACGCGCGTGCCGACAATCGTGGCAATGGAGTTGGCAGCATCGTGAAACCCATTGATGAAGTCAAACGCCAGCGCCATGATGATGATCAGGGCGATGTAAGGATGACGGACGATGTCGGCAAAATCGTGGGAAAATGCGTCCATGTCAGCTCATCTTGACGATCACACCGTGCAGGGC
>CAIXPZ010000226.1 GCA_903921455.1 uncultured Verrucomicrobia subdivision 3 bacterium
GTTGTTCAAAATGGCGATTTGTTCCGAGGTGGTGGTAATCACCACGAAATGCGGGGTAAATCCCGGCAGCACAAATTCCGCCGTGCTGCCATCCGGCTCGCGACAATCCGAGCGCGGCCATTGCAACGCCTGATTGACCAGCACCCGGCGGCCGCCGAATTGATATTCGATATCAATCAACCGCGTCGCCATCGCGAGCGCCGCCGCCTTCTGAATGTCCGTCGCAGCGGTCCACGCGGCGGCATATAAATGCCCCTCGTGATACCAGTTCGCATCGGCAACCGAGGCATAGGTGTTCGCGTCAGCCTTGCCGCTGCCGTCCTCTTTCGTGAGCGTGATGGCGGTCGTGCTACTCATGCGAGTTCCAGACCGAACCGCACCAGGATCAACCCCTTGATGGTGTCATCGGTCCACTGGCCCAGCGCGTCATAATCCGCGCCCTCGACTGTAAACGCCGTGGCGTTATTCACGATGACAGTCAGCTTGCGCGCGAATGAATCATCATTCGTGCGCCAGGTGATGTTGTTAATCTGCGCCGTGCGTGCTGGCGTGAGTTCAATGACTTTCGGTTTGATGGCAATTGCGTTCATATTTCTAGTTTTGGTTGTGGCTCAAAGACCCGCGAAGGCGAGCCCGGCGCCGTTGTTGTAAAGTGTTTCAAGTTCGGTGGGATCCAGTACGCGCCCCCAAACGCCGAGATAACAAAACTGGCCGACCATATTTCCCCAGAAGTGGGGACCGTTCAGATAAAACGATTCGGGACCCTGCTCGTAATAGGGCGTCGTCGGCCCCGTCAGCGCCAGCGTGCCGGACAAATCGCCGTTGATGTAAACGCGCATTTCGGAATTGTCGGACGTGATCGTCAGCATGAACCACGTCGCCGGACTCACCTGGCCTTCCAACAACGGAGCCGAACTCGAATCCCAACCACCGTCGTAATGGCTGTAATACTCATAGAAGCCACCATCGGCGCACATGCGAATGCCGACGCCGGTGATGGCACCCACGCCGTCGTCGGTCTCATTGGCGAGCAGAAAATTTCCATGCCAGTTCTGGAGGTTTACCCAGCAATTGACGGTGCGGGCCGAGTAGTTATCAAACACGGCATTCTTACTGTAAAATAAATCGGTTTCGTTCAATGCCTCCATCACGAGTCCCGTCGAACCCGACGGCAGCAATTGACTGGAGCCAAAAATCCCATCGGCAGTATTCAACATTTCCACGAGACCAACCTGGTCCAGATTGCTATCGCCATCCCAATACGCGGACAACCCGGAGAGTAACGTCATCGGTGGAGGCACAGCCGCATCCTCGGGGTGAACGGCATTGCTGCGCTCAGTCACTTCATTGCCGGCCTCATCGACTCCAACGATGAAATGCAGTTGCCCGCCACTGTCCGGCGCAAACTGCCGGGCATCACCATACATCCAATAACCGTCCACGAGAATGTAGGAAGCGCCGTCGTCGAGACTTTGCCAGACATTCCACTTGAAGGGATTCACCAGGTCCCAATCCCAAACCAGTTTGTCGGGATACGCCGCACGCAGCACGGGCGCCGGCAACAGCGCATCTTCCGGCCGGATCCAATTGCTGCGCCGCGTGACCTCGTTCCCCGCCTCATCCACGCCGACGATAAAATAAAGTTCGCCGCCGCCATCCGGCGCGAACAGCCGCGCGTCGCCATACATCCAATAGCCCTCGGCCAACGTCCACGTCGTGCCGCCGTCAAAACTCATCCAGATATTCCACTTGAACGGATTCGACAGGTCCCAAGCCCACACCAACTTGTCGGGATACTGCGCACGCAACACCGGCGCGGGCAGCAAGGCAGCCAGTGCGGCACGCACCCGGGAGCGGCGACGCTTCTGCGCCCAGAGTGCGAGCCAGACACGGCGGTTAATAGTCAGTGTCGGCGTCATTCGACTCTTCGGGTTTCGGCGGTTCAGGAGTTTTCTCCGGGGTCGCGGCCGGCACCACCCGACCGCATTGCGGGCACACATCGCCCGGCACCAAAGGCTTGGGCGCTTCGGGTTCAACCAATGGGAACCGCTTGCGCCGGACGTGATGTAATTGATCGTTCATGGTTTTGATTTGGCTGGCGCGCGGGTGGCCCTAACGCAGTTAGTCCCGCGCGCCAGCGCATTGGCCCTGACGCAGTCAGTTGTGGTCGATGGCGACGATGCGGACGTTTTTGTTTTCAAAAACGCGCGTCCAGTTCGCGCCGTTTTCCA
>CAIXPZ010000227.1 GCA_903921455.1 uncultured Verrucomicrobia subdivision 3 bacterium
CCACGGTCGAAGAGTTTGGCGGCTCGAAACCGACGGTGTTGGAGTTGGTTAAAATCGCGCTTCAATCCTTTGGAGTTTCCCATGCTCCTTTGGACACCGCAAACCTAAAACTGTTCACTATATTATACAGTTATCAATAGTGGAGGAGTGTCGACGCTATGTAGTCGCGAAACTGAACGGTAAGGAAATGACTGCCGCCTTGATCCAAAAGCATGTATTACACTGGAGTTGGCAGATGGTTAAGAAACGCGATGATACTGAACCCCAGATTAGGCACACCAGTCTTGATACGCCTGCGAGATACTATCGCGAAGTTCGTAAGCTCCTCATGGGGAAATAACAGGCCATCTAACGGATCTTCAAAGCACGAAAGACGTGCAAATCCCCAAATGTATTTGGGGTTAATCTTGACTTTGATCGGTTTCCAAACGCCCAGATAGTCGTTTCCCAGAATGGCCGTGTTCCTTCTAGCCTAAAAGGAACACCGCAGTCTAATCAGGCCATAAGCGCTCCCTTCGACGCGCCTGATTTCCTCTGCAAAAGTACACGTCAGATGCAACGTGTACCGTATATCGAAAACTGTGGCGACGATAATCGTGATGAGAATCACGATCATTCGAGCGCTCCCGACAGTTTTGCGCTTTGCATCTCGGATGTTCGAATGCTCATTCGGACGTACTCTGAACTCCCGCCCGTCGAACAGAAAGTCTTCATCCTCCAATATTGCGGGAAAATTACTTCTCCGTCTGAAATTGCGCTTGAGCTTGGTTGGCAGTCCCGGGGTTCTGCCCAAACCATTCAGAAGCGCCTGAACAAGAAACTGGGCAAGCTTCAGCAACAAATGCATGGCCCAATCAAAATCAACCCCGAAATAGAAGGTAAAGACGACAATGAGTATCCAGACAAAGACGATGCCGACAGTTGAGAATGAGGTTACTGGCAAAGCAGCCCTGACCTATGAAGAAAAATACGCCAAATATTTGGAATACTTTGGCCAACTGAGTGCCATCGAATTGTTGGTCTACCGGATGTGTTGGAAGCAAGGGCTGTTCCCGGACGAAATCGCAACACGCCTGCATACCTCTTGCGAAGAGATAGTACAAGAAATCACCATCATTGCCCGCAAAATGGCCCCAATTGCAGATCTCTTGTAGTACCCGAGCGCTCCTATTGAACAGCCATCAACCATAACCAAATAGGAGTGTTAACCATGTCAGTAAAAGTCAAAGCGGGAAAAACGAAACACCACGAACATCCGGGGTTGTTGAACGAAGCCAAGCTGGACCAGCTCACCGGAGCAACCGTCAAACAGCTGAACCGGGAAGCCGGGAAAAACGTCATGAGCTGGGTCGCAATGGGCAAGATCGTTCATGACTTCATTACAGCCCTTCGGGAAACGGATTGTAACGAAGACCCGTTCAAGGTCCTCGCCGATCATCCCGAGGCGGTTCACAAGGTCAGCCAGTTGAGGAATTATGCCAACTGTTACCATCTCTGGCAGGAATTGGGGGGCGAAAAGGCACCGGCCGTTAGTATGACGCATTTCGTTCTCGTCCTTTCGCAAGACCTGGACGTCGACGAAAAGACTCGCCTGCTCGAGAAGGCGGCAAAAGAAGGGCTGTCCGTTGCCCAACTCAAGAAACTCATCTCCGGCGAACCAGCGCCTGTCAGCAAGCCCGCGTCGAAGACCGAAGAACCGGAGCAACCGCAACCCGGCATTGTCGAGACGGCGCAGGGGGATGTAGCGCCGGTTGCCCCCGGTCAGACGGATAACCAACCGACTCCTGACGCAGTTACCAACCCGGCTCCCAGCGATTGGAATACTGGACTGTCAGCGGAATCCGAGCGGGCCATGGATCGTCTCTCGCATCTCGCCGAACAAAAAGGTGACAACCCTCTGCCCGCCGCAACCCGGGAAAAGGTAGTTGTCTTGGTTCGGTTCATCCTGACGCATTTCCTCTCCCAACAAGACCTCGATGAAATTATCGGACATTGATGGAATTCCCAACCTACATGTTCGGCCATAAGAAAAAGCTGGTCGCCGAGATCCTGAATCTGGTTCCGCCAACGGCCAAAACCTTGGCGGAACCATTCAGCGGCACCGGGATCGTCAGCTGGCACGCCAAGAGAGCAGGCATGCGGGTCATTGGCAACGACATCCGCCGGTTCGCGCATCAGCAGTTCAAGGTCCTGGTCGCCAACAACACGACCATTCTGACTGATGCGGACTTGACGCTGTTGACGCAGTTAACAGTCGTCGCCGAACCCTGGATTGAGCGCCTTTTCGTTGGGACCTTCGGCATCCACAACGCCCGGTTCCTCGACCAATGGATCGCCAACATCCCCCGCTTGCCGATCGAGGCGCAGCGGGATGTGGCCGCGTGGCTTGCCGTCTCCTGTTCCATGCGCCGGATCAGGTATTATGTCGCTCGACTTGGTAAGGATGGGGCTGTGGCAGGGAGTTATCGACTGCGGGCCGCAGATTTGGCGCACGACATGCTCACCAGCGCCAAAGTACTCCTGCCCCAATTGGTTTTCGATAACGGCCAAACCAATGAAGCTTACAACGAAGACGGCCTGGCCTTGCTTGAGCGCATTCAGGCCGACGTCGCCTTCATCGATACGCCATATTGTTGCCGGGGTGGGGATTATGAACGGGATTTGGGTTTTTACGATGATCTGCTGCGCATCTGCTTGGGACGAACCGATGAAATTGTGAACATCTGGGACGGCAACTGCGATCTGTCGCCACATATCAACTTCGCATCCCGCCCAAGCGCCGTAACGGGACTTGGCCAGTTGTTTCTGCGGGCCAAACATATCCCGACGCTGATTGTCAGTTATAATACCAGCAGCCAGATTTCCATCCGTGAAATCCACAACCTGGCCAAGGCATCCGGGCGCAAACTGACAGCCGAGCGGAAGTTCCTGTATCCGCTGCCAAACAATACCAAGCGAGCGACGACGGAGACCTATGAAGTCCTGATCCGGCTCGAACCAGTATGACGCCAACTCTCCAATCGATTGGAAAGTTGGGCCTCAATGGAACTCGCTCTTCCGTTCAAAATAAGCCTGTTCCGGGCTTTTACCCAACCTACATGTTCGGTCATAAACAGAAGTTGGTGGCCGAGATTCTGGAGCTGGTTCCATCGTCAGCACGAACGTTTGTGGAACCATTCAGCGGCACCGGTATCGTAAGTTGGAATGCCAAGAAAGCCGGTCTACGAGTCATCGGAAACGACATCCGGCGTTTTGCGGCACTGCAATTCACGGTGTTGATTGCCAATAACGACACCCTGTTAACCGACGCTGATTTGGCGGTGCTCACTCAGCCAGTCGTGGCCACGCCATTGATCGAGCGGTATTTTGTCAAGATTTACGGCAGCCATAACGCCCGGTTCCTTGACCAATGGATCGCCAACATCCGCTGCTTGGAAAGTTCTGCCAAACGGGACGTGGCGGCTTGGCTTCCGGTTTTCTGCACCCAACGGCGGATGAAATATTATGCCACGCATCTTTCCCGTAAAGGCAATCTTCCCGGAAGCGAGCGGTTAATTCGGACTGATTTTGCGAAGGAAATGCTCAGTGCGGCCCATGATGTCCTGCCGAAATTGGTTTTTGATAACGGCCAAGCCAATGAAGCTTACAATGAGGATGGCACAGCCCTGCTTGAGCATATTGAGGCTGATGTCGCCTTTATTGACACCCCGTATTGTTGTCAGCGCGGAAATTACGGTTCCGATTTGGCATTTTATGATGACCTGGTTCGGATTTGCCTGGGACAGGTCGCTGAGATTCGTGACATCTGGGACGGCAACTGCGATCTGCCGCCACATACCAATTTTGCATCCCGACGGACCGCGGTGTCGGGATTCGGCCAACTTTTCCTGAAGTCCAGCCATATACCAACGTTGATCGTGAGCTACAACACGAGCAGCAAGATTTCCATTGGCGAAATTCAAAACCTCGCAGTAGCCGCCGGAAGTAAACTGACGGTCCGCCAAGAGTTCAAGCGTCCCTTGCCAACAAATACCAAGCGGGCAAGCTCAACCCAGGAAGTTTTACTGCGCTTCGACCGGCGTGACACCCACCTTTCAATTCAGTCCAACTGTCAATTTCCCGCCGCTTCAACCGTGATTAACCCAACCAAAGCAAAGGACCAATACCATGGGACTCAACATCGACACCGACAAATACGCTGACCTCGAACAATACCTGGGCATGTTTGCCCACGGCCATTTACCGCTACTGGTTGTTGTCGGGCGGGGTGGCATCCAAAAGTCTGAAACCGCCAAAAAGATCATCCCCCACGCCTTTGTGCTGGAGGGCAACTGCTCAACCTACGGGCTCTACCGGCAGCTGTATGCGCACCGGAATGAGGACATTATTCTGGATGACCTGGATCATTTCTGGCGGGACCCGGTTGCCATCCGGATCTTGCGGGTGGTTTGTGATACGCGGGAAGATCGCACCATCCGTTGGGAAAAGGCATCCCCGGCACTCAAAGCCGACGACATTCCAACCAGTTTCACCGTCCGCAGTCGGATTTGCGTTATCGCCAACGAGTGGAAGTCCCTGAATCCTGGCGCACGCGCATTGCTGGACCGGGGCATGCGTGTCACCTTCGTCCCCAGCAACCTTGAAATCCACCAGCGGGTGCAGCAATGGTTCACCGCGGATGCCGAAGTCCTGAATTTCATCGGCAACCATCTCGCTTTTATTCCCGAGCTGTCGATGCGGGACTATCTCCACGCCGTGAGCCTCAAATCTGGCGGACTGAACTGGCGGAACCTGCTCCTGCGCAATTGGAAGATTGAGCCCACGGTTGCCACGGCCCTGGAACTGATTGCGAATCCGAAGCTGACCCCTACCCAACGGCTTAACGAGTTCATGCACCGAACCGGCCGGTCAGAGCGCCAATGGTATTACTATCTGGAGCGCTTCAAGGACCGGCTCGTTACCCCACCCATTCCTGATAGCGGCAAAACTGATTGCACTATTGCACCTGTGGTGGTCGGGCCCCATCCAACCACGAAGTGCAATGGTGCAATGCCAACCGCGGAGCATCAGGAAATGGCGATGGCATTGAAAACCACAACCCATCAACAGCAGATTCCGGCAATAGTTTGAGGTGAAACCATGGATCGAACCACCAAGCCATTGACGATTAACCCAAAGTTCAAAGCGCTGATCCCGCAACTGACGGTCGAAGAATACGCACAACTTCGAGCGAATATTGCCGCGAACGGTTGTCAGGACTCGATTAAAACTTGGCAGGACCAGGTCGTGGACGGCGGGTCTGGACAGCAATTAACACCATGAGGAGAAGGCGTGTGATGCCTCACGTGTTGCTCACGATGGCACACAGGCCTTTGTAAACAATCCCATGCTGTCTGGCCTCTGAAATCAGCCGTGGGCATCGTGGGGACGGCGTGAAGCAATTCAGGAGTTGGCCTAACTGTTTATCACAATGTGGAAGCAGTCTGGGCGTCCCAATCAGCAGTGTTCGGCGGGTGAATTATTTATTTTGCCTGACTCGCACTTTTCTTCAGGTCACCCGGAAAAGATTTGTATAATGACTATGATGAGAAGAGTTGGATTAACCGAAGCCATTCAAGACCTACCGTCGCCGGTATCAGCCGTCACGCTCTCCAACCATGCGTTCATCACGGGCGGTCATCGCAATGGGAGAAAGAAACTATGCAAATCACAAACGCAAATCTAACGACTGATTGGGAAAAGTTGAACGACAACATGCCAAAGTTTAACGAAGGTGAAGTGTACGAGGCTGTGGTTGATGAAGTCCGACTGGAACCGAGCCGCCTTCATCCTGGAACAAACTTCCCACGGGTATTCTTCACAGTTTATGACAAATCCGGGCGGACGCAGAAGATGAGCTGGATTGGAACCGGCAGTGCGGAGCAGACCAAGGAGATGTTATGCCGTTTGGATCCGCAAGCCATGACAAAGCCGTTCTCGGGATTGTGCGGCCTACGGTGTTCGGTCGTCGTGACACTGCGACGTGGTGTCTGCGTAACACAGATTGTCGCCCTAGTCGGAAATGAAGTAGGCGCGTAACCAGCGAATTCAAAGGAAATACAAAATGATTAACGAAGTTAAAATTACCGAGGAAATTATGAACAACAAGAATCCAACCAACCAAGACGTCCCGTCCGTGCCAAAAACAGAGAAACCACAGCTACGCATCCGCACTAGCTCGTTCGTGGACTACGTTTACGAGGTGGAGGGACGGCTTGTGCTAGACGGTGAGTCAATTCCATTCCAGACCGATGTTGCTATCGGTGAGGATGGGTACGTCCGTATTCGCAACTTCGATTGTAAGCATCCCAAGGCGGAGCAGGTCGAAGAAATTGTCCTCCGACGAGCTGAGGAGGCGTATGACCGTTGTGCTGATGAATTCGGCGCAGTGCCTGAGCTGTCGTTCCGCGGTACGAGAAGATGAAACATAGCGATGGGTGGTGTCTGGTGGCAACCAGCACCTGCCCGCAATGCTCTCACATTGTAGCCAGAATGGCGATTTAAGGACTTTTAATCTCTCCAACGGCTTCTATGCTGCCCAACTCGGCCCTGAGGTGTTTAAGGCTGAAGCCGACCGAGTCGCAAAGTCGCACGGTTTTGGGAATGCCATGGTTGGGCGCTAACAGGAAGTCGGAGTTAACAGCTGCCGAACCCGGTGTTGCTGTAGTGTTGAAAAATGGACCGTCAGAATAACGCTTTACGGCATTGGGCAACAGGCATAAAACTCATGGCGACACGTGAAATTCATCATCCATCGTGGATCGAATCAGATTGGTGGCAGTTGCGTGGAGGTAGCCACCGAAAACACGCGAATTATTCTGGATGTTGGGCTCCCACTGGACAATTCGGACAACAAGTTCCTTAATCCAAGAACTTCCAAGCAACCGCGGTCGCACTATCCCTCGAACGCCAAGCATGTGCCCAAGGTGGCGGGATTATTCCAAAATGGTAAGCCGGTGGATGCCATTCTGCTCTCCCATGCCCATGCTGATCATTCAGGCTTGTTAAACCACGCCAACCCAGTAATCCCGGTCTATTGCACCAGAGGCACCAGCAAAATGCTGCTGGCAGGCGGAATATTTGCCCAACAAGTCCAACTGGATAGGAAGAGAGTGAGGGAACTCGTCCCCAAAAAACCGACTCGCATCGGGGATTTTGTGGTGACCGCCTTTTCGGTGGATCACTCCGCGTTTGATAGCGTTGCATTTCTGATTGAGGCGGATGGCAAACGCCTCCTGTATTCCGGGGACCTACGCCTCCATGGAAGGAAGCCGTGGATGGGTGAAGAATTACTGGCAGCCACTGCTGCCAAGCCCATTGACGTCCTGATGATGGAAGGCACGCACTTTTCCAGCCAACGGGAAGCTGGTTGGACGGAAGCCGAGTTGGAGGACAAGGTGCAGCAGCACATCAGCCAGCAGTCCGGATTGGTTCTGGCCAACTTTTCCCCCATGCATGTTGATCGGTTGGTGTCGTTTTACAAAGCAGCCCGTCGCTCGAAGCGAATCTTTGTGGTGGACCCCTACGCAGCTTTTGTGATGCATCTGGTCGCCAGCCAATGCCGCGTGCCAAGGCCTGAGGCAAAAAGCGGAATCATGGTCTACTACAACCGGTTGTTTGAACAGTCATGGCAAAAGCGGAACCTCCAGAAGATTCACAACATGTTCGTGAAGAATCGAATTGAGTTGGAGACGATTCTCTCCGAGCCGGAGAAATATGTGATGGTGTGCCGTCCATCCATGGTTAAAGCGGACTTTAGTGGGACATTTCTACCCAAGACCGCTTGGATTTATTCCTACTGGGATGGCTACCTCAAGCGGACCGATTCCGAGTATCCAGATTTGAAGACCCGGTTAGAAGATAATGGCGGGAACTTCTCGATCTATCACACCAGCGGGCATATTTTTGCCAAAGATATTGTGACTTTTGTTAAAAATGTGAATCCGGGATGCGTTGTTCCAATTCATACGACAGAGAGAAACGAGTTCCAGAAACGCTTCGATAATGTGTTAATGGTGAGCGACGGAGGGATTGTTAAATTATGATTACAGATGCTGGCGGGCTGACAGTGAGACTAAAGCCTACGGAGGTAACTTGGTTTCGTTTCTTACAGGCTTCTCGTGCCACAAATTCACTCGAAGAAGGTTGGAACTCAAGGACTCACTGGGGAAATAAAGGGTTGTTTTTCCTGTCTAGTAGAGGTGCGCCATTCCTTCAGCAGTGGACAGCTAATTCATTGAAAAAGACCGCTAATCCCGGCCCTCGAACAGACAAATTTATGTTTGATCGCCAGTTGTCTAAAGAGAGAAAGGAACTCGTACGAAACGGAAAATTAACAAAGAATGCCTTCGCCGTCTTAAGCGAGAATGAGATCAACGCAAGACTCTTTCATCACCATCCTCAGTGGCAGAATTGCATTGGTTATGAAATTCCTTTGGCTAAAGAATCAGATGGACAGTTGAAAGTGGATATTATTGCTATTGAAGAGCGGAACTGCTCGCTGGTAATTATTGAATTAAAACAAGCGAACAACACGAGCGATAGTCCGTTGATGGCTCTGACTGAAGCGATCTGTTACGGGATTCAGGCAATTCGATGCCGTGAACATCTTCTTAAAGAGTCTGGCATAAAGAAAAAAGGGGAGTCCGGAAAATATTTTAATAGCATCCGATTACTTCTGGCCGCACCACGGCAATACTGGAAGACTTGGGGATGGAATAAAGAAGAAATGGTTAAGCCGATGTGGTATATCGTCAGCCAGGTGAATGAAGCGCTCCCTGCCAAGACACAATTAATTTTTGATGAACAAAGTATTTGCTTTTTGGAAGACTGTTTACCGGAATAAAGAGTTACAGGTTATTGCCATCCGACCGTTTGTGCAAGACGAGCGCAGCCATAAACTCAACCGGGTGGTTAGCTTCAGATATGCAGTCTGGTACGCAACAACGGCGTAGGCAGCGCTATGGGCCTTGAGGGAGACGCAACCGGCAATCTTCGCAAACGTGTCGAAGATACGTTCGGCTGTTAACTAATTTGTTCCTGTTGTTAATCAAGCTGCGCATTCAGCCGAATCCCCAGTGTGAAATCCAACGACACCGGTGGTCGGTGTCTTCGCGTAGTTGTTTTTGATTTCATGCACCTGATGTGATAGCAATTTGCAAGATTCCAGAATGCAATCGTTCGTGATCGTTTCCGATCCGCTGTTGACGCTGAGAATAGCTGCCGTGGTGCGGAGTTCGTTCAAAAAGGCGAAGGTCCAGCCCTCTGTGCGTTCCGCCAGCCCATCGAGCCAAGCGGCATCACGGTTCTCAAAAGCCCAACCAAGATACCGTCGTCGCAGATCACGATCCGGCAATGGAAAATGCCAGACGCGGTCGAATCGGCTGGGGCGATGCAATAATGCGGTGTCAATGTCGTGGGGATTATTTGTGGTTCCAATAACCAGTAATCCATCGGATGCCGACAATCCGTCCAGCTGAGCCAGCAACGCCGCCCGAGTGGTCTGTGTCTCCGTGGTCAAGGAGTCAAGATCTTCAAGGATCACAAGGCTCGGCGTCGCCCGAATTGCAGTCTTGAACAGCCGCTCTATGTCATCTTCATCGGTCTTTCGATGGATGGACAGCGTGAATGCAGAAGCGTGATATCGGTTATGACAAGCGCGGATTAATCGCCGCACCATCATCGTCTTGCCATTGCCAGGCGGACCAACGAATAAAAAGCCCCGTTGATGACGCAACTGCATCCGCCGGTAGAGCTCAGCCCCTTCGTAGAAGGCAGTCGCTTGGACTTCGATGTCTTCCAGCAGTCGCGACGGCAAGAAAATCTGTTCAACGGCGACCGCGTCGATCAGAATCGATTCACCACCGTACACAGTAATTCGGATCTTCGTCTTCGGCACCACCGGCTGAAGAAGGTTCCGCAAATCCTCAGCAAAGCGGTGCAGCAGCAGCAGATTATCGGTTGAGGCGTAATATTTCTGGCCGATCTTCCCGCAGGAATCCAGTCCGGAGAACAACAAGAATTCCTCCCCTTGAGAGTTCTGAATCCGCACCACCCCAGCCCAGCATATTGCTTTGCGGTCAAGATCCTTCACTGTGCCATACCAGTAACACGGAGTCGGGTAATCCACCGGAACCCGCGTCCATTGCCAGTCACCGATTTGACCGGTGTCTCGGTGCCCATTACCCACAAGGCTAACCAGCGTAGCCTGATGTTGGTATTCCGGTAGCCAGCAGGTCCAATTGCTTACCTGCGGAAACTGGGTGCGTAGAAACATTGTTGCTTCGATGCTGGTCATTCCGCGTCTTGGAAATGTCTGATTATCTGAGAATTCGTCGATCATCTATGTTGCTCCTGTTGTAGGTTGTTTGGGAGATCAAGTGCCATGGCAGGCAGGCTGTATTCTTGGTTTAATGTGTTGTTGGATTTGATTCAGAGTTCGATCTACGAGCATTCTGCCAGTATTCCGCTCCACCATTACCGCCCTGTCATCCCAGAGCTCAAACATGTAGAAGTCTTTCTGGCAGGTTACAGGCAGTGGAACCCCGATATGACGATGGCACCAGGCCGTAATCGCCTTGTGGATGCTGGTGATTAGCTGTTGGGATGACTCAGCTGGGTCTTGCTGTCCACCGACACGGGCCGTAAAAATGCGCACCTCGACATCCTGCGCCAGCCACGCCTTCACTCGTTCCACCATTGCAGGTACTGGAGCACCGATACGGAGTGGATCGTAGGGTTGGGTGTGGTCTTGAATCGCGAGGGTTCCATCAAGATCAACGCCCACCCACCAGCCTTTGGGTATGATGGGTTGCATCAAGATGAAAACGAAGTTTTCACGTTACCGCGTTCATCAAGCACCCAGATCGTACTGCCGTTCTTGAGGGTGACGGTGGTCGCTGTGTATCCTGTTAGACCGTCGCCGGGGGTGTTGCTACAGGGAATCATTCCAAGTACGTTGCCGTGCTCGTCGAGGGTGATAACCACTGATCCTCTTTGGATTGCTGTTGCGATTGCCATATGTTGCGTCCTTTCTTATTGGTTATTGTTTTTAGATTCTTGTTGTGCGCAGGCGGTTGGTTGCCTCGTTTGTGTGCGTCCGGTTGGTATGGCCGAGCACTGCATGACATTCGTGGCGTAAATCTTCGGTTTGTCTTCGCGCAGGTTGATCGCTCCAGTTACCACAACCTTTGAATCAATCCGTATCTCCTGTGCGCATTTGGCGTAGGCATCAGGAAAGACAAGCGCTTCCACCTCGCCGTCATGGTCTTTCATCGTCAGGAAAACCATCGGCCTGCCTGCTTTGGTTACCTTGGACTGCAATTGACTGATGGTGCCGCTAATCTGAACGGTCTGTCCGTCTTGCAATTTAAAAAGTTGTTTCGTTGATGCCACTTGTTGTGGCGAACTATTGGTTGCCATGTTGCTATCCCTTTTCGTCTTTTGATCAATTTGAGAGATCATCTGCCTCAGTCCCTGCATTTCTTTACCCACAACCGCTCTGGTTCAGAGCATAAGTAAAACTCCGTTATGAATTCCGAATGGGTGTCGCTCAGACCCAGTGCCCATTGCATGTCAGGGAGGAATGCGCTCCATTGTTCAATCGAAGTTGGACGCCACGGGTCGTTCATGAAGTAAATGTTCACGAGCCATGTCGGAACCTTGGGGACTGTGTGTAAGAAATACAGAAATGCCAACCGTGCGGCAGTTTGGTGGAATGTCCCCAACCAGTGATCTTCGAATCTGTCGGACACCCCCAACCATTGACGGGTTAGGCAAAGGGCTTTTTTGAGCTGTTTTAAGTCCGCTCCCTCAGCACGGCATGCGTTACCACACAACTCGGTGATATGGCTTTTGGCGGCCACCAGTACCACGCCATGGTTGGGATCGTTATTGTCCAGCTCGGCCACAGCCAAGGCCTCCCAAGCGGGATCATCGATTGGCCAGAACCCAACCCATTCATTCGAAAATGAAGCAAGATTGACCGCGTTCAAGCAGTCGCGGCCGGAAGCATAGTGGCTACTTTGTAGGGGAGACACCCAAGTCAGGGTAGGACTGCAAATGCACAAGGACCGGAGGCTGAAAATAACGGATTCCGAAAGTTCTTCCGAAAATTGGTTTACCCATGTCCGGATTTGGCGGTTGCCGCCTTCGAAACCTTGGCAGCGGTCCTCGAAAAAGTATTTGGCCATATATACAAGTTGCGGAATCATAGAAGAAATGAAAATCACCCATAAGGTTCCGCTTGTCTGATTTAGGCTCGTAAGTCATAACATGCTGTAGATACACAATATAAGAATGCAGAAATCGGTCTTAAATTAATAGGTGGGAAGCGACGGATATAACTATATTATACAGCAAAATTCCCAAAATGGGCGTTTTTTGGGTCGAAAGGCAATGGTGTCCGGTCTCCAGATGCAGCTGTACGCTATCAGCCGCGGATTATCCGCTCGTCGCGTTCCAGCGTCCGGCCCACAAGGTGTTTGCAACGATATGTCAACTTTGGCAGGAGGCGATAGATGTGATCCGGATGGTAACGAATGCCGGTTTGCCGGTGAATCAAATCCACCACCCGGGTCGCCGACCATACGGGTGTTTTGTAGCCGATTGCTTGAGGACCTTGAAGTAAGGCTTGTTCGAGTTGGTGAATTTGATTGGAGTTTAGTCGCGGCATGCGACCCGCACGGCCCGCCTGCTTCAGGGCGTTATTGCCATTGGCTTGCCAAGCTGCGTACCAGCGGCTGGTCGACTGGGCGCTGACACCGAAGCGCTGAGCAACCTCACTTTTACTGTAGCCACGGTCGAACAGATTGGCAGCACGAAACCGGCGATTTTGGAGTTTTGCGAAATCCCGCTTCACTCCCTTAGCGTTTCCCATGTTCTTTTGGACACAGTATACCAAAAACTGTTCACTATACTATACAGGTATTAAGATATGCGGTCGCAAAGGCGCATCGAAATTGAGTGACTGTTCATGTTGGCGACACTGGGTAAATGGGGAAAGAACACCAAAATTACCATCATCGATTGATTTCGCTTTTCCATTTGCATCCCCACATCAATCGGCGTATTAGGTCGGCTACCAAGGGGGCTGTACCAGATGTTTAGGATTTCAAAAGCGGATGTGGCGTGTCTCGCCATCTTGTTCTGCGTGGACTTATCTGTCTACGCTGTCCTGACCAACAAGCACTCGCCTCGACCTGATCCTGAACCAATCGACGCAGTGGTTAATGCGGTGCAGGAAGTGCCACCTACTACGCCAGCCCTCACAACTCCAGCCGATCTCATCACAACCAATACCGTAGCCACCACTCCTGCCGATTATGACGCGAGTGCTGACCCGAATTACGGGCTCTGGGAGCACACCTACGGCGACTACGTGGTGAAGACGGTTCGGGACTCGGCGGAGGATGGCGAGGGCCGCGCAAGTTTTTTTCTGTAAATTTGTTGAGCATCAAACTGAGGGTTGGGTTTTTGGGTTCATGTTGAGGTA
>CAIXPZ010000228.1 GCA_903921455.1 uncultured Verrucomicrobia subdivision 3 bacterium
CGACCAGCCTTGCAATGTTGCAGGGTGTAATACGCGAAGTTGCCTGGGCTGATCTTGCCGAGCTTGCCCAGGCTTTCAGCCCGGATGATCATTTTAGCGGCGATGACGGTGGCATCTTGAATGAGTTCCTCGGCATCCTCGGCGCCGACACAGCGGACGGCGCGGGGAATGGCGGACCGGAGACGGGGAACGACTTCTTCCTGCAATAGCCAACTTGCTTGGGGGGACATTTTGATTCCTTTCGATGGAGGGTTATGAAACAAAAATCCCCCGGGCGGATTTGCCCGGGGGACCGATTGAGACCGCAGTCTCACTCAAAAGTTGATAACACAAAAGGAGGGGCTATCGCATGGAATGAAGGCCAAACAGCGCGTGCGACAGATTGCGACAGTAATTGCGACAGTATTGGCATTTGAATCGAAGACTGCGGTTGATGGGGCAAACCGCAGGATTACCAAGTAGAACCAATGGGATATTTGTTTTTCTGAAACCTTCTGGAGCGCTCTGAAAGCGTGGAAAGATAGAACCTGAATCTAGCGCGTCTGCCAATTCCGCCACGTGGGCAACGTGCGAGTGACATATTACCAAAAAAATTCGGCGTGGCAAGGCTAGTGTCAGTCTGTCTCCGTGTCGCGCAAGAATTTGTCCGGACTGAATTTTTCAATGTGTTGATTGCTTTCTGCGCCGGAGTTTTTATAGTTCGCTCGTTTGAACCATTGAGATGAGTAATCCGACTGACAATGCTGCGCCGTGGAATATTGACTCCGCTCGCAACCTTTACAACATCACCCGTTGGGGTGCGAAGTATTTTGACATCAACGATGCCGGCCATGTCGCCGTCAAACCCTTGCAGGACACGGGTGCGAGCGTGGACATCACCGACGTTATCGAGGAGGCCAAAGGTCGCGGGCTGAAATTCCCGCTGCTCATTCGTTTCCAAGATATCCTTCGTCACCGCGTCGAAGCCATCAACAAGGCGTTTCAAAGCTCGATCGCGGAATTTAATTTTCAGGGAAAATATCGCGGCGTGTTTCCGATCAAGGTGAACCAGCTCCGTGAAGTCGTGGAGGAAATTTTGGACGCGGGCAAGCCGTTCAACTTCGGCCTGGAAGTTGGCAGCAAGCCGGAACTCTTCGCCGGCCTCGCGCTACAAAACCAGATGGGCGGACTCATCATTTGTAACGGCTACAAGGACGCGGAATTCATCCGCATGGCGCTGCTTGGTATCAAACTCGGCAAACGCGTCATCATGGTGGTCGAGAAGCTGGAAGAGCTGCGCCAAATTATTACGATTTCCAAATCGCTTAATGTGGAGCCGCTCATTGGCATTCGCGCGCGGTTGCTCAGCAAGGGTGCCGGCAAATGGGCTGAAAGCGGCGGCGAAAATGCGAAATTCGGCTTGAGCACAGTGGAGCTTTTGACGGCAACGGAAATGTTGAAGGCCGAAAACCTTGGCCACTGCCTGAAGCTATTGCATTTCCACATCGGCTCGCAGGTGCCAGACATTTTGACTGTGAAAAAAGCCGTGCAGGAAGCCGCGCGTTTTTACGCGAAGCTGGTGAAGATGGGTTTTGCGATTGAGTTCATGGATGTTGGTGGCGGCCTTGGTGTGGACTACGACGGCTCGCGCAGTGCGTTTGATTCTTCGACAAATTATTCATTGCAGGAATACACTAACGACATCGTCTATTACATCGCCGACGTCTGCAACGCCGAGAAGGTGCCGCATCCCGACATTGTCAGCGAAAGCGGACGCGCGATTGTTGCGCACCATAGCGTGTTGATCGTGGAAGTGTTCGGCGCGATTGAGAAAATCCGTCCCGGTGATGCGTTCAAATACGGCGACAGCGAGCATCCGCTCGTGAAAGAGCTGCTCGACATCAAAAAAAATCTCGCGAAGCTGAACAAGCTGGAGGCGTTCCATGACGCGCAGGAGCGCAAGGAAGACGCGCACAATATGTTCACGCTCGGCGTCATGGAATTGCCGGACAAGGCGCGCATTGAAAATCTCTACTGGGAAATCAGCCAGGAAGTCGTCGCAAGTTTCAAAGGCCAGGCCTACATCCCCGACGAAATCCAGAAGCTCGAAGATTCGCTCGGCGACCAATACCTCTGCAATTTTTCCGTGTTCCAATCGCTGCTCGATCATTGGGCGCTCGGACAGTTGTTTCCTATCATGCCCGTCTCGCGTCTCAACGAACGCCCGACGCGCGAAGGTACGCTGGTGGATATCACCTGTGATTCCGATGGCGCCATCAACAAGTTCATTGACCTGCGCGACGTGCGTGACACGTTGCCGTTGCATCAGTTGAACGCCAACGGCGACGGCAAACAGGAACCTTACTACCTCGGATTTTTCCTGATGGGCGCCTATCAGGACATCATGGGCGACCTGCACAATCTGTTTGGCCGTGTGAATGAAGTCCACGTCTTCCTCGAACCCGACGAACCGACCGGCTATTACATCGAGGAAGTTATCGAAGGCGACACCGTCATCCATTCGCTCACCGCCGTGCAATACGACGAGAACGAGCTCAAGCGCCAGATGAAGGCGCAGATGGACGAAGCCATCAAATCCGACCGCATGAAACCCAGCGAAGC
>CAIXPZ010000229.1 GCA_903921455.1 uncultured Verrucomicrobia subdivision 3 bacterium
ATGGCGCAGTTTTTTATGATCGGGGATTTCCCGTTTGGTTTAATGCCCGCTACCGACGCGGACGCTATGGTTAGTTGATGTTCCGGCGGCGCGTTTCGGATGTCAACGTCGAACCCAATTGCCAAAGCTGACCACCAAACCGGGCCGGGCGGGGCTGGCTGCGCTAAGAGCCGGTCTGAAAATTCCGAGGAGTGATGTTTTTTATTCTGAAGGTTGGATGGCGAGGCGCGACGAGGGAGACTGCCCTGCGCGTCAGCGCACGACTTCGCTTTAGGAAACCAATTTGCAGGGCTAGGAAGCCCATACCCTTCATGGGGATTCGACCGAGGAGCAACGAAGCCAGACGACCTGCAGAACAAAAATCCATAGGACGGCGGGTCTTTTGTCCGTGGGCGGCGTTGGCTCGGCCTTTACAGCCCGCTCCGGGGATGCTCAGGCCTCGCCGCCTGGCCCACAGCCAAAATCCCCCGCCGCAGCACCCCTCGCAATTTTCAGACAGGCGCTTACTGATCTTTTACCGGCGCTTGATGATTTTATGAAATATTCACTAGGGAAAGCATCAGAATATGCAACGATGCGTGGTTTATTGTATTAAAATACTAAACATAAAGATAAAGCAGCCAACTCCTAAGACCAATCCATTGATTTGAAAACCAAATTGCAACTCCTCCTCACCCTGGCCCTGGCCGCGCTGTCTGCCGCCGCGCAAGTGCCCGGCATTATCAGTCATCAGGGCAGGGTCACCGTCAACGGCACCAACTACACCGGCTCTGGCTTGTTCAAGTTCGCCCTCGTCAACGCGGCGGGCGACACCACCTACTGGAGCAACGACGGCTCCGGCAGCGGCGCGGAACCGGCCGCCGCCGTCGCGCTTACCGTGGCGTGGGGCATTTTCTCGGTGAACCTGGGCGACACCAATGTGGCGAATATGACGCAGGGCATCCCCGCCAGCGTCTTCACCAACAGCGCGGTGTATTTGCGCACCTGGTTCAATGACGGCACCGACGGTTCGCAGTTGCTGGCGCCCGACCGGCAGATCACCAGCGTGGGTTATGCGCTGGTGGCGGGCAGTCTCACCGGTCCGGTGACCTTGGCGCAACTGCCGGCGGCGGTGTTGACCAATGGCGCGGGCGGCGTGAATCTGGCCGGCGCCTTCACAGGTGACGGCAACGGCTTGACCAATCTGAACCTCGCCCAAGGTCCGCAAGGCATTGCCGGCACCAACGGCGTGAATGGCACCAACGGTCTGGCCGGAGCCACCGGTTCGCAAGGTTCGACCGGCTTGACCGGCAACACCGGTCCGCAAGGCTCGCAAGGTGTGGCGGGCAGCAACGGCACCAACGGTGTGAACGGCGTGAATGGCGTGAATGGCACCAACGGTGCCACTGGGCCGGCTGGCGCGCTGTTGGCGAACGTGGCTTTGGTGGATACCAACCAGACTTTCACCGGCATAAATACCTTCAGTGGGAATGTGCTGATCAGCGGTGGGGTGCTGGCGACCAATGCCGGCAATCAGTTCACCGGCAGCTTAACCGGCAATGGCAGCGGCTTGACCAACCTGACCATCGCCACCGCCAGTGGATCCCAAGCGGGCACACTCTCCAGCACGGATTGGACGACGTTCAACAGCAAAGTTTCCGCCACGCGCAATATCGCCACCACGGCTCCGCTCGCGGGCGGCGGCACGCTGGCGGGCGACCTGACTTTGTCCCTGCCCGTGGCCACCACCTCGGCCAACGGCTATCTGGCCAGCGCGGATTGGA
>CAIXPZ010000230.1 GCA_903921455.1 uncultured Verrucomicrobia subdivision 3 bacterium
CGACCGCTTGGCTTGGTGTTCAGGAATAGTGACTTCGTTCTCACCCCCAACAATCGTCGGAATGCCCTGGGAGCGCCATGGGGTGTTCACCCCACTGGCGGATCGTGGGCAACCGCCGTACTGATGGCTATATCGCCCACCGCGTCGCAGTCATTGGCTTGGAGTAGGCCTGAATGCTTTCGGTCGCTGGGCTAGCCCCTGACCATTAAAATCGAGGCCGCTGACGCTTCGCACTAATCCCAACAGACTTTTCCCAGCCGCGCAAGGTGCGATCTTCCTGCAGATGCAGGGCTTTAAATGACAGTTCGGCCATCCGCCAATGCTCCTGTTCGCGACCTTGGGGCCGGCCTTCTTGCTCCCAGATCAGGTAGGCCAACGTTGCGACATCATCGCCCGGCGGGCTGGCGGGCAGGCTGGGGTGAAGAACCGAATTCTGAATCAATGACTGCGGATCTTCGAGACGAGAAGTTTCATTGTGATTATTGCCGTATTGAATTCCCATGACTAATGATTATCAGGCTAGCTGTGCGGGTGCTATAGGGTGAACACCCCACAGCCAACAATCAGCTCTTGGTGGACCCGACCCACCCTGAATCGTGATCATCGCTGGGTTTGACATTTAGCGGGGATGCGCAGGGAATTAACCTTGAAACATTGCTGAGTGATCGGCATTGAGATCAGTGTTCATCGGGTCGGGAGGTGGTTCCATTTTCTCCAGCATTCCATCGTAATCAACCATGCATTCCTGTTTATTCCCGAATACAAAGCTCATGTTCATGTGGTCACGTTCATCCAGCCCGATGCGTCTGAACACATCGGCCCAGGTTGACAGATCTCCATCAGCCTTCACCTGTTCATTATTGACGGGCTGCTGTTCCCACTCCGAATGTTCGGCAACAAATTGTGCATACACATGCTCGGCATGGTCTTCGAACTCTGCGTTGAACAAGAACGCTCAGCGAATGCTAATCAATGCCATTGCGTGCATGAATACTGTATAGACGCTGACCATCAGCCAGGGGATCGGAGTAAACAAATAGTAGGCGTCCTTGATGCCATCCGCTTTCATCTTTTCATTGACGACCAACAAGTGCCAATACTCGTTATCCTGAGCGCCGCGGGCCCACATCATAATTTTGCGGGCCTGTTGCACCAGTCCCAGATCGCGGTAACGGCGCGTCATCCGTGCATATTGACGGGTTTCCCAGGAACGGTAGGGGATGCTGGCTAGAATCTCGATGAGCTTGACCTTGGAAAGAGTTATCGTTTTTCCTGTAATCAGATCAATCGCCCAGAAAAAGACCTTTGCCGCTCGCGAATACTTGTAGCGCGGCCTTGCGCTGGATGCTTGTTGTTCTTTCTTGAGATCAATGGGCATGTGTTCCGCTCATGGCTGATTCGTCACGGCCTTTACCGACCAAGGTGAGCAACTGCGACCTGCACCAACAGCGCAGGCTGATCGTTAGATTTATCGACCTTGTCGTGAACTCTGCGCCTTTTCCTGGTAGCTGATCAGACCGAGGAATTCATCAATCATGCTCAGGTCTTCGTCAATCAGACGGCGCTACTCGCGTGCCCAGTCAGCAAAGTGTTTCTCAAACCACTCGTCGGATGCCTTGGTCCAATCAATCGCGGTATCCGGACGGTGACTCCTTAACCGTTTGTACTTGGCGATCCCCTCCAGCAATTCAGTAAAGCGCGCCGTCTAAAGACGAACATCGTGGCTAGTCCAAAGCCGGCCAGGAGCGCGATATTAGGTTCCGGCACAGCAAGGGTATTACTATCCGCTACAGGCAGGTCAATGGAATTATTGTCCAAGGTAACGGCCGCATTCAGTGCCAACACTCTGCCGTCCACCGTTGC
>CAIXPZ010000231.1 GCA_903921455.1 uncultured Verrucomicrobia subdivision 3 bacterium
AAGTTGGTCACGTTCACCTGACCGCCAAGAATGGTAAAATTTCCCCCGAACGAATTATTGCCCGAGAGAGTCAGTGTCCCCGCGCCGTCCTTGAACAAGGCGCGCGTGCCTCCGTCATCGCTGAGGATGCCGGACAAGGTCAGATTGTGGCTAGTATTCAAAGTGATGGTGCGGTCGCCATTGAGAATCATGGGGATTGAGCTGGAATCAGCAATCGCGCCTGCGGCCGAAACGATGTTCCCGCTCAAGGTGATGCGATTGCCGCTGAGCGTGAAAGTCTGCCCGGCGGTGGTGTTGGGGAAATTAATGCCCGCGAAGCTGGTGTCGGCAGTCATATTGTTCACTGGAGACGTCCGCGTCGTGCCGGCAAAGGACAAGGTGTCGCCAGCGGCCGCAGCCCCGCTCGCGCTCCCACCGCTCCAGTTCGCCCCCGTGGCCCAATTCGCGTCAGCACCGAGGCCGCCCCAAGTGGCTGTGCCGGCGAAAGCCGGTAGCGCCGTGAGGACGAGCAGCAAGACGGCAAGGTTCAGGCGGGCAAGGGCGAGGAATTTGACGGTGGTTTTCATTGGCTGATGGGATTGAGTTAAGTTTTCGGGTAACCGGGCAAATAGTGTCACTTTTGATTGGCTTATGATTTTCATATTCATGGACGGGATGTTTGATTTAAGCTCAGTAGGTAAAAATTACAGTTCTCGGCTGTTAAGCGTGCAACGGTGGCTCATGCAAGAAACACTACTTCAGCGGTAAAAAGGCAACAACCTCTCTTTCGGATAGATTTTTCAGAACCGCCGAGATACCCACAGCGCAACCCTTCCAAGAAATCGCCCATGAATGTGCCGCCAATACTGGTCTCGGAAGCGTTGCGCTTTCCCGGAAGCACAACTATTCCAAGTGAAAAATCCCGTGACGCAACGCGCTGACAACCGCCTCCGTGCGATCCTGCACCCCCAACTTGACGAAAAGACCTTTGAGCCGGAACTTCACCGCCGCCTCCGTCAGACCGAGTTGGTCGCCAATCTCCTTGTTGCTCCGGCCTTTGACGAGCAAGGCAAGCACTTCCATTTCGCGCGGCGTTAAATCTTCACGCTTCAGTCGTTCAGCCAGCAAGTTGGCCACGTTTTGCGGCAGCCTGGTTTTGCCGGCATGAACGGCCCGAATGGTGTCCAGAATTTCCTTATCCGTCATGTCCTTGAGCAGATAAGATTGCGCGCCGGACTGCATGGCGCGATAAATATCCTCATCCGCATCATAGGTGGTCACCACAATGACGCGGGCGGCGGGAAATTCCTTGCGAATGGCCATGATCACCTCCACGCCGCTGTATCCCGGCAGGCGCAAATCCATCAGCACCACATCCGGTTTGACCTTGCGATATAATTCCAGCGCCGCGCGGCCATCGCCAGTTTCCCCCACCACGCTCAGGCCGGGTTCGGTTTGGATCAAGGAGGTCAAGCCGCGCCGGAAGGCCGCATGATCATCCACCACCATCAATCGAATTTCAGGCTTCGTTTTCATCGGCGTGGTCTTTTATTCCGGATTCTTTTTCAAATATTTAACAGGTCAGCCTGGTGCCGGCACGCTGAGCATGACGATGGTGCCTTCTCCGGGTTCGCTCGTCACCGCGAATTCCGCATGCAAGCGCGCCGCCCGTTCCCGCATTCCCACCAGGCCAAATCCACCTTCGCTCGCCGGTAGATGCCCGGCATCAAAACCTTTGCCATCGTCCACCACTGTCAACCGAACCTGCCGCTGCTCAAATTCCAGCGTTACTTGCAGGTTCCCGGCTTGCGCATATTTGGCGGCATTGGTGATGGCCTCCTGGCCGATGCGTAGCAGGTCGTTCTCTGCCATCGGGGCCAGCCGCCGGACGCGCCCGCGGACGCGCAAATCGCCTTTGGTTTTCGTCCCCTCCGTCAGGTTTCGCAAAATGTCTCCCAGCGCGGTGGCCAAGTCGCCGGTTTCCAGAACCTGAGAGCGCATGTTCCAGATGCAGTTGCGCGCCTCAGTCAGGTTCGTGCGGGCGAGGCTGCGGGCGACTTCCAGTGATTCGCGCGCCGCCGCTTCTTCCGGCAGCTTGCGCTTGACCACTTCCAATTGCATCGCGATCGCGCCCAGGCCCTGGGCCAGCGTGTCATGCATTTCCCGCGCGATGCGGTTGCGTTCATTCCAGACGGCGGCAAACTCCGCTTCCGATTTCATCCGCTCCATCGCCTGTTGTCGCAGGCGGTATCGGCTAATCCAGAAGACCGCGACCACCGCCACCAGGAGCGTGCCAGCGGTAACCGCCAGCAACCAAGCGATGTGTTTCGGCGTCCACCATGGCGCCGGCTGCAACACGGTCACATCCTGTAACGAGCGCAGCAGAATCTTAAATGACTGCGGGGTGAAATCCCCGGTAAAGGTTCCATGCTCTCCGGGCACCACCTGACAAATGCCCGTCAACCGCACCCGACTCCCCGGCTGCCAATTATTATTTAGGACCGGCTCGTAAGTGGGCAACTGCAACAATGCCGAAAACCGGGTCTGGCCAGATACCAGCGTCAAAATAATGCCATCGAATGACACCCAGCGCTCCAGAATGGTAGCCTCAATTTGTATCAACCCAGCATCATGTTCCAGTGCTAGTTGCGGCTCCGTCAGCATCGCGGGAGTCGGCGGCTCGCCCCCACCCAGTTTTTTTAAAACCGCATCTTCCAACAGCGGCGAATATTCGTCGCGACCCACGAAACCTAGGCATTCCACCTTGTCGCCGATCTCAAGGTGGTTGGTTTGCCAAACGCGCACGTGCAATCCCCGGCCCCCATTCTGAATCCAGCAGCCTTCTTTGGAGGAGGCATAGGTGACCACGCCTAGGACACGGATGCGGTGCGCGTATGAATTTTCAAGGTTGAATTCCAAGAGATTGCCGATCGCCATCATCGGCGGCTCCTCGGGCGCGGGTTTAAGCACTACCACCGGCTCGCCCCGCGGCATGGCGAGAACAGGATTCAAGGCTTGGCGCGCCTTGTTGAATTGATAAAAGACCAAGCCTCGCACGCAAACCAATGAATCCACGCGAACCCGTGTAATTTGCGCTGCCGATAATCTGACCGGCAATTGCTCTTTCCCCATCGCCAGCCACAATTCAAAGGTCTGTCCGTTTTGTTGATTTTGTGTGGATGGTTTGATCCATCGCACCACCCCGGAAACCTCGACCCACTGCGCGTCCATCTGGCCGGTCAATAGATCATCATAAGTCACCCGTTGGGGTGCCGGAATATCAGCCACTCCGATCTTCCCTGCCTTGATCACCTTGACCACCGGCGCGAACTTGCCGGGATCGCTGACCCCTTCAACTTCCAACCAGTCGCCCCGCCGCCAGTTGCCGGACACATTCGTGGCAAATTCTAAATAGATGCCGGCGGTATTGTCCAAGAGGGTTGCGCTTACCACGGTCACACTTTTGCCCTCGGCAATCCAAGTATTCGTCTCCAGCCCATACGTCACCACCCCGTGTAAGCGCACCGACAAATGCTGCCCGGCCAAAGCCGGCGTCAAGGCACGAACCTGGGCGGCATTCGTCAGCACCCGTCCATCCGGATTAACGCCCACAACCTCACCGAAGCCATTCGTCCACATCCCGGCAACGACCCCAAAGGCAAGCAACCAGCAGCGACATGAATGTGTTTCCCGCTTCACAAATTTAAGGCATGTTGTCGAACCGCATGGTGGAAACTTTATCTAAAAAATAAGAATGTTAAAGTCGCAATCCGTCAGCGAAACCCACAAAGCTCCGTGAATGGCAAATGGACCGAAGCTCCCGCCAGAGAGGCGGGCGAGACCAGGCAACCGGAATGCAAAGTGAACAGAATGACAATTATTGTGCATAACGTAATTTTAGCGGGTGATTTTGCCGGAAGCGCAACAACTCTTTAGGATAGATTTTGAGATCGAGTCCTTTCGGGAATGACGCCTCCTCCGGCCAGAGAAACAAATCCGGCAGTTTTTTTAGCAGCAAAAATGTCAACGCCCCTGACCAGGCCACTCATCCGAAAATTCTCCCTTCGGATTTTCGTCCGATCCGGGCAGCCGGCAAACCAGTTAAAAGCACAACCGCTGGCATCGGAAATCAAGGGCGTGTATGCTGGTGCCGCCATCGCATGAAACCGTTGCCGCCATCCCCCAAGTCCGATTGGAAAGCCATCCTCCTTGCCAGCCCCGACTGGCCCAAGAATTTCGTCGTCCCGCAAAACGACGTCATGGAAAAGGGATCGGAGAGCATCCTCGAGTCCATGTTCAACAGCGAGCATTGGGAATGGGAGCTCTGGCGCCATCCGGAAGGCCATTGCTACTATCTCAAAGTCTGGCCCATGAACGACGGCAAATTCGGCGATCCCAAAACTCCCGGCGTGGCCTTGACCTTGCCCGAGACCTTTCATTTCCTGATGACCAACTGGATGCCGCGCGACGTCGTGGCGGACTTGGCGTTCGAGTGTCCCGACATGCTGAGGAACATTGAACTCCCGCCTGGGAAGCCCGGCTTGAATTGACGCGATTGCCCGCTGGCAGTGCCAGTGGCCTGCCAGTAAAACTGCAAGTAAAACTAGGAAACTGGTAGGTTCCGGTTACCCATAGTTACCGCAAGCTAAATGAGAAAACGCTTGAAAACCGCATGAAATAAGGAGATAATTGCCCTGTCGATAAAAGAAAAGAGGCCGGACACTACTCCGGCCTCTTCAAGAACAACACACTTAAATTTCTGGTTGGCTCACAACTTCCAACGACTTCAGCTTACCCTAAACGCAGAAACCGGCGAGTCACCATTTCTGGGGACAAACCGCCACCAATAATCCCAAAAGAAGACAATAAAAACAGAGCACCGAAACGCCAGCCGGCATCGGCGATAGCCAAATTAGGAAAAGGGGTAAAAAAGGTGGGGCAAAATATTTCGTATCATATTTATTATAATATCACACCTGTCCCGCTTAAAAACCCAGTAAACATTGATGATTATCGGCATCGTGTGATGGGGAATTGGGCGGGAGTTGAGCGAGTGCCTGTGAAATGGGCATTTTCTCAAAGAGCGTGAGGCTCAAAATCTGTAAAATG
>CAIXPZ010000232.1 GCA_903921455.1 uncultured Verrucomicrobia subdivision 3 bacterium
CTCCTGCCAACACTTTTTTGCGAATCTCAGCCCAGTCTTCCATATTGCGATACATGCTTCATTGTTAATGAAGATGCCGCACTTTTGAACCGCCCCGTCACACACATGACCCCGCCGCACTTTTCAGCCGCCGTTTACATTGCTCCTCCTTCCCAGCACTTCGACACGTCCTGGGCGATTTGGGCGTGGAAAACTTGCCATTAGCCGGCGCCGCGCACTTTTTCTGGTAACGGGCGACGAGCCGCTTGGCCCAACCCAAGCTGCGCGCAAATTCGAAGGATCGGAGGTAGCCGCCGACAACTCCGAAAGCGACAACCCGGCTGCCGGCAACCTGCGAGAGCTTACGAGTGAAAAGCGGATCGCGGCTTTGAATCCAAACGACGCCTGGCGCAATCGACCACGCCGATAAATTCCGATCACCAATCACCGTCGTGGTCATATAGTGCATGCCTCCTTATTTGCGCGGGCTTTGTTGCTCGCGCCTGCCGCGCCTGTAGGAGATTTGGCGAATTCGCCGGCCGCCGCGCGGCGGTCAAACTCGGCGAGGGACTGGAGATCCACGTAATTTTTCCCGCTGATATTGACTAGCCGAATCCATCCGCGACGTGCCCAGCGCCACAAGGTGACGTCCGAGATTCCGCGGTCGCGTGTCACAGCCCGCGATGCGCGGAGGCCCGTGTTTGGGGTTGGTTCGTTTTGCGCACAAGGCGCCAATTGCCGTTTCATTGCCGCATTTTGAAGCAGGCAAAACAGCAACGCGATTTGCGTCCCTGGTCAGGGCATGACCTGGGACGAATCCTGTTTTGGGGAGTAGTTGAAGAGTTTTACTGACCGACTAATCAAAGCCAGATCTCACATTGAAGCTGTAAATCGAGGCCTTGAACTGCAACCACAGTCAATATACCACGGACGATTTAGATCGCAATTCCAAAACAAAACATCACCGCCAAAATAATCAAGATGAGATACGAACAGTCCCCGGCGGTTTGGCCAGAATCGTCATGAACGCCCGCTCCAAGTTATACAGAATTCTTCGTCTGCGAGCCTTGATATTTGCCACTTTGGAAATCTTCAGCAGCATTGGGGCTATGGCGATCAAATCGGCATCAGTTTTCGGATCTAGTGCCGGATAACTTTCCAGCAAAAATCTTTTCGCGAGGTTCCACCACATCTCGGCGGCTTTGGGGCCTTGTGCCGAATCAGGCAGGCGTCCGGCCCACGCTAAATAATCCGTCATCTTCGGTTTGGCGGGAAGATTATCCTTGTAGATGAACTTTGAAAGGTTCCGGATTTCTCTTACGTAATCCAATAGTTTTTGGGCAACCGCCGTGGCTGGGTTTTCAGGGGCATATCTGTTGTCTGAGGTAAGATCTTGTTGCGTGGCTTCACCCGAGTGCAATTGCCGCAATAACTTGTCTTCATCGTCGGTGCTAATCTGGTTCAGCTGCCTGTTCAGAGATTTCAAAAACGGCCAGTGTGTTCTTTCGGTGGCCACGGTTCGGAACGCCTCCGGCTGATTCACGGCGTGGCGATTCACGACTTCGGTGGCCTCGATCGCCATTGTCGCCAGGCTTCGTAACGCACCCTCGTGCCCGTAACTGGCCAACTGCTTCAGATGCCAAAAATGTTCTTGGGTTTTCCGGCTGAACGATTCGAAGGCATCCTGGTTGCCCAGACTGGCTATGAGATAGGTCAGCTCTGCCTGAAATACACCCGCCTGATCAAATTCCCATTTTAACAACGTCGGTCCGTTCGCGGGCGTGTTCAATAATTCAATGAGTCGAATCTGTTCGCGCAAGAGTGACGTGTCAAACGGCACCATCTGTTCCTTTTCCAGGGCTTCGACCCGGACCAGCTCTTTTTTTAATTCTGCCAGATCGTAGCTATGGAACAGCGGCTGATGTTGGAATAGCGACACAGGGTCATCGACCAGGGAAAAAAGGCTGCGCACAAAAACACCTTCGCGTGAACCGGTCGGATGGTCGGTGGCGGGCGGAGTCGGCAACGCCGATTGTTTTATTTTTTTCATAGCGACCTGAATTTGTGATGCCAGAGGTAATTATGGAGGTAGTTAATTAGGTGATGATGGGGCAGGCGCGATCCCAGGACCGAAGTTCATGCGCGCCGCCTGAAGCTTGCGGTGCTCGTCGCTCAGATGGCCATATACTTTGCCGATGAGGATGCCGCCGTCCTTGTGGCCGACCCATTTAGCGATCGTCATAAAGTCGATGCCGCTCATTACGGCGTAACTAATATAATGATGCCGGGCATCATGAAATCCGAATTTCTGCAGGTGCTCGGGCAGCGCCTTCTCTTTGTATTCCAGCTGGGCGTCTTGGCACTGGGGACAAGCTTTTGGCATAGCCTTTACGAACTGGATGTGTTGGCAGCCCCGACAGACATAGCCCGAAGCGGCCCGGGTCAGCAGCAACGCTTCCCGAAACGTTTTGGCGTGTGTGTCCTTGTCGCCACGTTGCGGGCTGGGGAACAGCCATTGCGTGTCTGGCGCGCGGCGCGCCTGCATCTCCTTAATGTGGGTTTCCAGCTCGGGGTTGAAGTCCACACGCCGAGCTTCCAGGTTCTTCGTATCCCCCTCCGAGCCGATGGTGAGTTGCTTGCGTTCAAAGTTCACATCAGACCAGCACCCCTTGATGGTTTCCTGTTCGCGGGCGCCGCACAGCGCCAGCAGGCGGATGTAGTCGGCGAAGGCATTACCGTTCTTGGAGGCAGTCAGCGCCGCCCGGCAGAACAGGTTGATGTCCTCGCGCGTAAAGAGCCGGCGGGCTTTCGTCTTGGAGCGCAGCCAGTCGATGCCTTCAACCGGCAGCGTCTTCACAAACCCGTCAACCTTCGCGCTCTTGAAGACGTTCCGAAAAACCACCACTGCCAGGTTGCAAGTCCGGTTGGCCATGCCGCGCTCCTTGAGCTTCTGCAGGTGGCCTTTGATGTGATACGGCCGGATCTTGTCGAGGTGCAGGTGCCCGAGGGATTCGGCAAGCTGCTTGAGGTGGACACGCTCCGTGACCAGTGTGTCCGGTTTTTTGCCCGAGGCGGCCAGCCGCGGATCATAAGTCTCCGCCACGTAGTCGGCGAACTTCGGGCACCGGCCGATGTGCCGCAGGTGGTTCTCCCCCCGCTCCACCAGCAGGGCACGAAATTTTTCCTGCGCCTCGGCGGCGGAGGCAGCTTCCAATGGCACCCACTTGACCGCCTTGCGTCCGGCCGCGTCCTCGACGGTGAGGCGGGCGACGAATTTGCCATTGCGCCGCCACAGACCGCGAATTGCGTGCTTGCGGTTGTCCAGCACCTTGGTGTATCTATAGCGGCGTGAATGTGAGCTTGAACCCGACTGCGGATTGCCTGGCGTTGCCGTGCGTTTCATACGGCAACACTGTCGCATATTCTGTAGCAGGCATCAAGCTTGGGTTCATAAACAGTCGCAAACTGTTGTAAATCAAGTTGCCCACGTGGCGGAATTGGCAGACGCGCTAGATTCAGGTTCTAGTGAGTAACATCATACAGGTTCAAGTCCTGTCGTGGGCACCATATTTGACAACGGTTCTGTGAGTTTTGCTTGATTACCTGACACCTACCTGACACTATGGGGGTATGAAAGCAATGCTCGCTGTTAAGGCGGATAACGCCATTCATTCCAGTGTCACCACGACCGGAACTTCGCCGGCCGACGCTTCGGCAACTCCCAAAGCTCCCGAAAAAGAAACAAAATGGGCCGTAGTAAAGGGCTCTCAAACCGTGCGGATTTACTACACCCCGGACCTCACGGACAAAGGGGAAATCCCGTTCTTCACCATTTCTTACTGGATGCACGGCAAGCGGTCGCGCCACGTTTTTCCCACACTCAAGGCGGCCAAAAAAGCCGCCAAGAAAAAAGCCGAGGAACTGGACCGAGGCGATCACGGCGCCGCCAAGCTCACCAATGCCGACAGCGCCGCCTACTGCCGCGCGATTGATCTGCTGAAACCGTCCGGCGCGTCGCTGGAGTTCGCGGCGTCGGAATATGCCAGCGCCATCAAACGCCTGGGCGGGGTGTCGCTTTCGGCGGCGGTGGATTATTACGTGCGCCGGCATCCCGAGAAGATGGAGTCGAAATTGGTGCCGGAGGTCGTGAAGGAAATGATCGACCTCAAGCGGGCCGACAGGTTGAGCGACCGCTACATCGATCAACTCGGTTATGACATGAAACGGTTCATGCGCCGGTTCTGCAACCGGATTGGGGATGTGCGCGGGACGGAAGTGGATGCCTGGCTGCGCGAATTGAAGGTCGGGCCGCGCACGCGCAACAACCTGCGCGCCTCCATCCAAGTGCTGTTCAATTACGCCATTTCGCGGAAGTATCTGGAAAAAGACAATGACGAGATGGATGCGGTTCCGCTGGCAAAAGACAAGGGCGGCGAGATTGAAATTTTCACGCCGAAGGAAATGGCGGAATTGCTGGCGGTGGCGTCGGCGGAACAACTGCCCTTCATGGCGATCAGCGCGTTTGCCGGTGTGCGGCACGCGGAAATTCAGCGGCTGGATTGGAAGCATGTGAACCAAGCCGCCGGCATCATTGAAATCCGGGCGGGCGCGGCCAAGACGGCGAGCCGGCGGGTGATTCCGATTTTGCCGAATCTGGCGGCGTGGCTCAAACCGCACTGGAAAGAAGCGGGGCCGGTCTGCTCGTTCGCGAACATGGTGGATCAATTCAAGGACATGACCCGCAAGGTGAATCTGGCGCGGCGGGCGGCGTGGGCGACGGCGAAGGGCGTCAGCGAAGATGACTTGAAAGCGGCCGATGCGCGGGCAGCCAAACGGCGCAAAGAGGACAATGAAAATCAGAAGGGCCGGCGGGCGCGAGGTTCAGTCCTGCCGCTGGGGTCGGACACGGCGGAGGATGAAGGCTGGGCACCGTTCGCATGGAAGCAAAACGCGCTGCGGCATTCGTTCATCTCCTACCGCGTGTCGGAGACTGGCAACGTGGCCAACGTGTCGCTGGAGGCGGGCAATTCACCGCAGATGATTTTCCAACACTATAAAGAGCTGGTGCAGCCGAACGCGGCGAAGGCGTGGTTTGCCATCGTGCCGGCGGGCAAGAGTTGAATCCGCCGGCTGCCTGGACAATACGAAAATCCGAAGGAAAAATTTTCGGATGGACAGGCATTGTCCAGGGCCTGTGATAATTTGGATCCATGTGGGGATGCTCTACGGCGGGGATAATTTGAGCGCGATGAACGTTCCGCTTGATGTCGCTTCCTGGCGGGCGCATCCTCTGGCAAAATTAAGAACCCAATCGCCACTCATCAACTAAGGGACTGACCATGATTTCAAAAGACGCGTGCCTCAAGGCGGTAAAAAATTTCCGGGCTAAACATGGTGTCGAAGCAGCAGATGAAAATATCATTGCCACCATCCACCTGATGAACACGCACGGGCTGGATTTGCATTCCGCAATGGACCAGAGTTCCCGCAGCGGAAACGATCACGGGGTTGATGGCTGGTTCTACGACGACAAAACGAACGACCTCACTGTCTATCAGAGCAAGCTGTCGGAAAGTCGCGCCCTCGCGTTGCGCGGTCTCGGTGATCTGGATTATGCCCGGCAATGGCTGGAGGAAGTGCTGATTGATGGAACAGTCGCCGCGGTTCCTGACAATCATTGTCTTTTCAACCTTTACACCGCGCTCTCGCAAAAAAAAGAGGTCATCCGAAAAATTAATTTTCTGCTGCTTTCGCCGTTTGAAAAAAACGAAATCGAGGACTCGCCGGAATACGATGAATTCACCAAAGGACTGGTCAAATCAAAGCTAAACGACTTCATGCGGCAGTCCCGTGCCGGGAAGTTGGACACCGGACTGGTGCAATACAATTTGGAATCCGCCCTGCCGGAGAAAATCAAAACCTACCCCATCACCAAAATCCCGGACTCGCAAATTGATCTGCGTAAAAACGCCTATCTGGACCTGGCATATATCTCCCTTTACAGCCTCGTGGAACTCTACCGACAACGCGGGAATGTCCTGTTCGATAAAAACGTCAGGCTTTCTCTGATGAATACGAAGGAGGCCAAAGACCGGCTGGTGCATCCTTTGGAAGAAACCCTGGACAAAATCGTCAAAGGCGAACTCAGCCCGAACATTTTCCCGTTCTACCACATTGGCGTCACGATTGCCGCGTCGGCCTCGACGGCGGGGGAAAACAGTCTGCTCAATCTGGAAGCGCCAAGCATCATCAACGGTTGTCAGACGATCACTATCGCCCAGGAATATTTGAAACAATTGGAGAAAAAAACTGAAAACGAGGAGGCCATCAAGCGGTTTAAGCAGATAAAAGTTGTCGCGAAGGTGGTGGTCGGAACCAGCAATGAAGAGTTGAAGGAAATCACCAACGCCAACAACCGGCAGAATCCCATTGAAAACTGGCAACTATTCTCAAATGAGCCGATGCACATTGAGATTGAGCAGACGTTGAAAGACAGCGGGGTGTTTTATGAGCGGCAAAAGGGAAAATTTGAGTCCCTGATGAAAAATGCGGACAACGCGAAGTATTTTCCGAACACCAACGGGACATTTATCAAAGTTGTCGATCTGGCTCAGGTGGTAGCGCTGGCGAGGAACAATATCACTTGGGCGGCCAAGCCCTCGGAAATATTTCTGAACAAACAAAACCACGATCAAATTTTCGACCGAACCATTCCCAAATATACACGGGACATGGTTTACTGTTCAAACCTGCAAAAATGTATCAAGCGCGGGCTCAATAATTACCTCGACCTCCCGACCCACGCCAACAGCAACGCACCGACGATATTCAAGAAGCCGGTTGTCCGCAATTATGTGTCGCGGCTGGCTCTGCTTTATTTTTATCAAAACCCCAACAAGGAATCGCTGCGCGCCGACTATTCAAAAGTCTTGCTGAAGATCGCCAGCTTGGCGGACGAAATGGAAACCTTTTACATGAAGGTGGTGAGCAAAACCAAGAACTGGTTTACGGCCGAATCGAAGGATCTATCGGTTGAAGTCTCCAAAAAGAGCATGGAAGTTTTTTTCAAATCCCTCGAAATCGAGCTAGGAATTGATTCTGAAGACGGGCCGGTGCCATTTGGGCCACGCTCCATCAAGTGGAGCGATTACGAAGAATAATTAATTGAGATCGTTCCGGACCGGCAGCATACGCTGAACGGCGACGGCTTGGTAATCGGCGGCGGTTTCATAAACGTAGCACAGCCGGCCATTGGCACCGGCGGCGACAATTTCCCGCCACTGGGCGACACGCTCGGCGGCGGGTCGGATGGTTTGCGCGAAGATCGGCTGAAAGCGCGTCGTCATGCAATTGCTGGTCAAGTAGTGGCCCTCGGTGGCGGACATCAAGAATTTTTTGGTAAGTGGGGCTGATTGGACTGTGGTTTGCATTGTTTTCATTGTATTTAATTGGTTATAGCGTTTGCTATATTGCATATTGACATTATTTCTAAGTTATGTCAAGTTTAGGGCGTGACGCCTGACGAGATCAAAAAAATCCGCACTGGACTGGGTCTTTCGCAAGTTGAGTTTGCGAGGGCGCTGGGCGTGTCTTTCACTACGGTCAACCGCTGGGAGAATGGCAAGGCCGAGCCGCAAAGCGACCGGCTGGAACGCATCCAAGAACTGGCGACGCGGAAAGAAGCGCAGACGGTGATGGGTTACGAAATCAAAGATGCGATTCCCGCCACGCTGAATTTTGAGGGCGACCCCGAAGCCATCAAGCTGGTCGTGGATGCCCACCGGTTGCGCAATGGCCACCAATTCAACAAGGCGTTTGGGTTGGAACTTTCCCGCGTCGTTCCCCTGCCGCATCAGCGCGTGGCGGTTTACGAACACATGCTCCCGCAAAATCCGCTCCGTTTTTTGCTGGCCGATGACGCGGGCGCGGGCAAGACCGTGATGACGGGGCTGTATATCCGAGAAATGCTCAACCGTGGCCGCTTGCGCCGGGTCATCATCTGCTGCCCGGCCGGTCTGACATGGAACTGGCAACGCGAGTTGCGGAATTTCTTCGACTTGGAATTTAAGATTTTGCGCGGGCAAGACTTTCAAAATGGCGATCCCCTCGCCAACGAACAAGGGCTATTCATCATCAGCGTGGACACGGCGGCAACGGAATCCATCCGTGAACGGCTGGCCGATGCGCGATTCGATCTGGCGGTGTTTGACGAAGCACACAAGTTGTCCTGGTCTGATGGTCGCCGCCTCGACACGAAAACACGGCGCTACCGGCTGGCGGAGACCTTGGCAAAATCCACGCATCTGCTGCTGCTCACGGCAACGCCGCACATGGGAAAACAATTTCCCTATTTCGCGCTCTGGCGGCTGCTGGATGCTAACGTGTTCTCGACGATGGATGCGCTGGGCCAGATGGATCAAGAAAAGCGCCGCAAATTTTTCATCCGCCGGCTCAAGGAAGAAATGGTGGATTACCAGTCGCAACCGATTTACAAGCCGCGCCTCTGCCAGACGGTCAAGTTTGACCTGTCCCCGCAAGAGCGCGCTTTTTACGACCAGTCATCCGACTATCTGCGCTGGAGTTTTGAAAACAACCGCTCGCTGAACAAGAATGCGGCGGCGATGGTGGTGGCCGTGCTGCAACGCCGGCTGGCCAGCTCGACTTATGCGATGGTGCAATCCCTCGAACGGCGGCGCAAACGCATCATGGACGCGGACACCGTCGAGAACCAGCCCAGCCCGGAACGGCTGCTGGAACAATTCGACACGAACACCGCCGATGATTCGGAACCAACGGAGACGGGCGCGGAAAGCCAGGAGCGCGTCGAGGATCAAGCGATGGCGCTGGCGAAACCCCAAACGGAAAAACAGCGCGATAAGGAACTGGCTTATCTGGATGAAATCATCAAGCAGGGTGAAGAAATCCTGAGCGCGCAATGCGAGACGAAATTTTTGAAGCTGCGCGAACTGGTGGACTCGGCGGAATTTCAGCATGAACGCCTGCTGATTTTCACGGAGCATCGCGACACGCTCGAACATTTGCAGCAACGGTTTGAAGCGCTGGGCTACACCGGCCAGATCGCCGCGATTCACGGCGGCATGGATGTCGAGGAGCGCGAGCGCCAGCGGATTTTCTTCATGCCGCCCGCTGAACGCCGCCGCCAAAACCTGCCCAACCCGGACGCGCCCAGCGCGCGGATCATGCTGGCGACCGACGCGGCGGGCGAAGGCATCAATTTGCAATTCGCCTGGCTGATGGTGAATTTCGACGTGCCGTGGAATCCGGCGCGGTTGGAACAACGCATGGGCCGGCTGCACCGCTTCGGCCAGCGGCATGATGAGGTTCGCATCTTCAACTTCATCGCCGACAAGACACGCGAAGGCGATGTGCTGGCGACGCTGCTGGCGAAACTGGACGAGGCGCGGCGCGAGCTTTGCACCGACAAAGTTTTTGACGTCATCGGCCAGCAACTTCAGGAAGTTTCCATCCGCGACTTGCTGCGCGAGTCGCTGTTTGAATCGGCGCCCTACTCGGCGCAGAAGCGCTTGGACACCATGTTTGCGACCCAACGGCTGCGGGCGGCGGTCGAGGAACAACGCAAACATGCCTCGTCCTTCGGCGATGTCGCCAAGCGGCTGGGCCAACTGAACGCCGAAATTGAAGTCGAGCGGTTCAACCAACTGCTGCCGGCCTACGTCCAGAATTTTGCCGAGAAGGCATTGCCCCGGCTGGGATTTGAAATTGACGGCGACATGAATGACCGCGCCCGGCTGAACCGGACTTCCGGCTCGAACTGGATTGAACCGCTGGCGAGCCATTGGCGCGGCGGATTGCCGCCTTACATTTCCGTGCGGCGCGAGGGTTCCGCCGGCAGCGAGGCCGCGCCGATTGCTTTCCTGCGGCCGGGCGAGCCTTTGTTTAATGCCTTCTGCGATGAAACCATCCGGCGCTTTGGCAATGATGCCCGGCGTGGCGGATTTTTTCTCGACCCGACGGCGGAGCAACCCTACTACGCCGCGCTGTATGTCTGCCAGTTGGGCGAACGGTCGCTGCGCGGCGGCGATGCGAAGCCGCGCCTGCTGGAACGGCGGCTGATGGGTTTGCGCTGGGATAACACCGGCGAATTCACTTCCTGCGCCCCGAACCATTTGATTGCTCTCGTGGGTGCGCCGCCGTCCCTCGCGTGGAAAGCCGGTGCGCTGCTGCAATCGCCGATGGATCAGGTTCACCGCGCTGACGCGCACGCCCGGATGCTGGCGGAAACCACTTTTTTACAGCAGGCGCGGGCGGCGGTGCGCGCCGAGTCTTCGGCGCGGCTGGATGATTTGCAGCGCGGGTTTGATTTCTCCGCCGGGGAAATGGCGGAACGTCGCGTGGATTTTGCCCGCCGTGTGCGCGACGGCGACGAGCAAGCCATCACGCAACTGGATTTGGTGAAGCGCGAGCAAAGCCGCATCGAGCAGGAGAAGGCGGAAGCCCTGCTTTACGAGCAGCGGCGCGGCGACATGCTGGACATCATCACGCTGGACCGCATCGCGATTGCGCTGGTGATTCCCGACCAAAGCCCGGAAGCATTGGAAAGCTACGACAAGAACATCGAAGCCATCGCCATGCGCGTGGCGATCAATTACGAAGTGGACAAGCACAAGGCGAAGGTGTTCGACGTGTCTGCGCCGCACTTGGCGCGCGGTTACGATTTGGAATCCCACCGGGCGAATGGCGAGAAGATTGTCATCGAGGTCAAGGGCCGCGCTGGTCGTGGCGTGGTGCATCTGACGGACAACGAATGGCCGACGGCGGCAAACGTGCGGGAGAAATACTGGCTTTATGTCGTCACTGACTGCGCCACCGAGCCGCGGTTGTTCCGCGTGCAAGACCCAGTGCGGCTTGCTTTCAAGACGCGGCAGAGTTTTACTTTGAACATCGGCGACATCATGAAAGAGGCGGAGCCGGAATGAGCCACCCTGGAAAACCGCAATGGATACCAAAACCACTATGACTGACAAACCGAGACTGATTGAAGTCGCCTTTCCGCTGGAGCAGGCGTCGCTGACGAGCGTGCATGAAAAGAATGTGCGGCATGGGCATATCTCGACGCTGCACATCTGGCCGGCGCGGCGACCATTGGCAGCGAGCCGGGCGGCGCTGCTCTGCACACTGCTGCCCGATCCCGGCAACGCGAAGAAGCGGCAGGAACTGCTCGACCTGATTGGTGGGACGGTGGTGAAAAAGCTGGTCACGACGGAAGACGAAGAAGGCAACTCGGTGTCCGAAGAAAAGAAGGTGGTGGAAGGCGGCGTGCTGGTGTGGGGCAACGAGAATGCGCCGGCAATGGATGAGCTGCGTGCGGCCATCAAAAAGTTTTACGGCGGCAACGCGCCGAAGGTGTTGGATCCGTTTGCCGGCGGCGGCGCGATTCCGCTGGAAGCGATGCGGCTGGGCTGCGATGTCACGTCGGCTGATTTGAATCCGGTGGCTTGGTTCATCCAGAAATGCACGCTGGAATACCCCCAGCAATTTGCCGGCAAGAAGTGGCCGCTTCCGGACTTCGTGCGCGAGTGGCCGGACTTCGTGGAAGATTTTATCGCGGGCAAAATTAAGAAGCGCAAGGGTGACCAAAAACCGCATTTCACAGACGCAAAGCAGATTCAATTGTTGGCGTTAGCTGATGCAGATTTATCCTGGCATGTCCGTGCTTGGGGCCGCTGGGTGTTGGAGCGGTCGCGGCAGGAATTAGCAACACGCTATCCTGCCGTGGATGGTGAACCTACTGTGGCCTATCTTTGGGCGCGCAACGCTCGCGATCCACAGACAACCGGACGCGTTCCACTACTCAAGACGTTTTGGCTCTGCAAAAGGAAGGGCAATCAAGCGGCACTATTGCCGGTGCCTAACGCCGACGGATCGGGAGTTACCTTTAAGTTGCTTCGCGATGCTGACCTTAGGCAGCCCAATGGGATTTTAGACCAATACGATTTTTTACGACGTTGGGAAGTCACGGCCGAGAATTTTGACGAATTTCTTAAAAATGGAACGATGAATCGTGCTGGGGTTTGGAGTCCATGTTCTGGCAGACCTGGCGTGATTGCCTTGACGATGGACGATTTGCGGCGGCAGGGTCAGCAGGGACTTCTTGGGGCTCAAATGACATCTGTTGTAGTCGACCGCACGAAACCCAGCGGCAAGGGCACTTTTAAATTCATCCGTTTGCCAAAAGAAATGGAAATCAGTGCAGCCACTGTTGAGCAGGAATTTTACGATGAGGTTTTCTCGTTACTTCCGGGTGGCATGTTGGACGAAGATTTACCTCCTGCAGGAACGCTTGGGTTTCGAGTGAATCGCTATGGTTTTAAAAAATGGCGGCATCTTTTCAGTCCCCGGCAATTATTGGGTTTGGGGGTGTTTACAAAAAACGTGAGATTGGCCATCGAAACGCTGAAGAACTCGAAAGTTGAATCCAACTCGCCGGGATATTCGCAGGCCATTGCCGCACAGTTGATGTGTGGTTTTAATCGAATGTTGGATTTCAACTCAAACATTGTTTCGTGGATTATTTCTGTTGAGGCAATCAGAAATACATTCGCTCGTTTTGCTTTGCCCATGTGCTGGGATTATTCCGAAGCGGCTATGGTGAACGAATGCCGTGGCGGCTGGAGTATGTGTCTCGAAGCAACTCTTGAAGCTGCGGATACGGCCGCGCGTGTGACTCATCCTAATGTTCTCGTCCCCAAAATCGTTCGGCGAAGTGCGTTAAAAACACCTGCTGACAAGCTTGCAGCGGTAGTTACTGACCCTCCTTATTACGATGCGATCCCCTATTCTGATTTGATGGATTTTTTCTATCTATGGAACCGGCGGGCACTGTCTGGGCTGTTTACTGATTGGGATAATAACTACCAACAAAGCGTCTCGCCCAAATGGAGCGATGATGAAGCCGACGGGGAACTCATTCAGGAAGAATCTCGTCACGGCGGAGATAAGGCAAAAGCAAAAGCCACATATGAAACTGGCATGGCAAAAGCCTTCGAAGCTCAATTGCGTTCGCTTAATGATGACGGCCGCCTAGTTGTCGTGTTTGCAAATAAATCTGTGGACGCATGGGAAACTTTGGTTGGGGCATTGATTCGTGGTGGAGCGGAAGTCACAGCTAGTTGGCCAATTCAAACCGAACAGGCTGCTCGTATGCGGGCGCAATCATCGGCAGCCCTTTCCAGTTCGGTCTGGATTGTTTGTCGCAAGCGTTCGGCTACTACACCAGCGGGATGGGAAGATTCAGTGCTAGAGCGGATGAGACAAATTTTATTTGGGAAACGCGAAGCGCTCGGCGGTATCAATATCCTGCAATACTATTTTGATTTGGGCATCCGTGGGCCGGATTTCATCTGGGCGGCGATGGGGCCGGCGCTCCAAGCCTATAGCGAACATCCCTTCGTGAAAAAGACCGGGGGCGGCTTGATGACAGTGCGGGAGTTTTTGGATGAAGTCCGCAAGCTGGTGCTGCAATTCGCGCTGGGCGAATTGCCGGGTTTCCGCGAACTCCAGCGAGAGACGCAAGGCCGCGGTGAAACGGTGGCCCTTGACCCAGTAACACAATACTATCTCCTGCACCGGGCTTATTTCGGTCTGGCGCCCGCGCCCGCCGGGGCGTGCATCCTCTACGCCAATGCGTGCGGAAAAAACGAAACGGAATTGAAAGTGGTCTGGAACATCCTGGAACAAGGCGGCAAATCCGGAGCGGGCAAGAAAGGCCGTCCGCGCAAGGATACCGAAGATGGAGATGTCGAAGAACCGGAAGAGGAAAGCAGTGGGAGCGAATACCGGCTGCTCGACTGGTCGGAGCGCGTGGAAAGCGATAACCTTGGCGAAAGCCAAGGTGGTTTGCCGTCGCCGCTGATAGACAAGCTGCACCGGCTGATGGCACTATTCCAACGCAACCAAGCCAGTGATGTGCAATCGCTTTATGAAAGCTGGGGGTTGGCGAGCGATCGGGCGTTCCCTCCGTTACTTCAAGCCATTCGTGAATTGGCACACGAAGATGGCAAAGTTATGGAGCAAAGGCTGGTGGAGGCTCTGGGGACACAATTAAAATTTACGCGGCAACAGGTAGTGGAATTTGGCCAGATGAAGGAAGGGCCGTTCTTCCCGGCTCTGGATGAAAAAACGCGGCCGTTGGGAAGTTACCGGAAAGGCAAAAAATAATTTATGGCAAAGCATGTGCTAAAACCGTGGAAGGATGTCTGCATCCTGCGGTCGGAGATCAAAACAAAGGCGCTGACGACGGCGGATTTCGCGGTGGATTTACACCGCGTCATCTTTGAGCCGGGCAGCGGCAAACATTACACCGACCCGAAGGAGTTTTTCGCCACGACCTACGCCACGCCGAACCTTCGGCGTTTCTGTCGCGACGTGCTGCGGCGGCTCGCGGGTGAAGAAGGCGGCGAGCCCATCATCAGCATGGCGCAAACTTTCGGCGGCGGTAAATCGCACACGCTGACGACGCTGTATTATCTGACGACGCTCGGCAAAAAACTGCCGATGGAAGCGACGGCGGTGAAGCACATCCTCTCGGAAGCCAAGCTGGAGACGCCGCCGGAAGCCATCGTGGCGGCGGTGTCGTTCGACAAGGTGGACTGGAAAAAAGGCATTGAAGCGAAATCGCCGGACGGCAAGGTGCGGGCGTTTCGGATGCCGTGGAACATGATTGCATGGCAGTTGCTCGGCGAAAAGGGACTGGAAATTTTGGATCGCAACGAAGCGCAACCCGACTTTGACACGCCGCCGGCCGATCTCTTGTGGGGCAAGGTGCTGGCGGAAGTGGAAAAGAGCGGCAAGGCCGCGCTGATCCTGGTGGACGAATTTCTCATGTGGGCGCATGACGCCGCCTCGCCTGACACCGACGGGACCAACAAGTGGCGCGGGCCGATGTGGATTGACCGGCTGAAGAATTTTTTCCAGCGGCTGGCCCAAGCCGTGGAAAATTCTGAACATTCCTGCCTCGTCGTTTCCCTGCTCGCCACGGAACCGGAGAAGATGAATGACGCCATTGGCAAATCGGTGCTGGATGCGTGCAACCAAGGATTGAACCGGCAAGCCTCGGTGCAATCGCCGGTGGAAAAAGGCGACCTGGCGGAACTGCTGCGCCGCCGGATGTTTGAGGATTTCCCGGAGAATCCGGCGGACCGGCATCCGTATGTGACGGCGTTCTGGGACCGCATGAAGGCGATTGACCCGGCGCAAGCCAAGCTACCGAACGCGGAGGAAAAATTGAAGGATGCGTATCCGTTCCATCCCGACCTGCTGGCGCGGTTCTTCGGCAAGTGGACGGAACTGGATCAATTCCAGCGGACACGCGGCGTGCTGCAAACTTTTGCGGCGGCGCTACGCGAGGCGGAAAAGTGGGACACGTCGCCCGTGATCGGGCCGCAAGTTTTTCTGAACTCGCCGGGCAATGACGATTTAAGCCCCGCGCTGCAAAAGCTGGCGGAAGTGGCGAAGGATTCGCAGCGGGACAAAAATCCGCAATGGCCAACGGCGCTCAAGACGGAACTGCCGCGCGTGCTGGATGCGCAGAAGGCGCACGCCGGGACTTTGACGGGTCGCGAACTGGAAGCTGCGTGCGTGGCGACCTTCATCTTTTCGCAGCCCATCGGCGAGCAGGCGGAAGTCAACGATCTGCGCTGGCTGGTGGGGCCGACGTGCGATTTGCCAGCGGTGCTGAACAACGGCCTCATCGGCTGGGCGAAGACGTCCTGGTTTTTGGAAGAGACGGATGCCACGGAGCCGACGACGAACGTGCCGAAGTTTTGGCGGCTGGGACCGAAGCCGAACCTGAACCAAGTGCATCACAGCTACAAGATCAAGGCGCTGAGTTTCGCCAAGGCAAAATTTGATGAACTCGCCAAAAAATGCACGCCGCTGAAAGAGGGCTGCGACCAGGAAGGCATCAAGTTTCACAATCTGCCGAACACGGCGGCCGACGTGGAAGATGACGGCATCTTTCGCCTGATCGTGCTGGGCGCGGATTATGCGGCCCAACCGAGCACCAAGCCGCACCCCGGCGCGGAAGCGTTTTTGCGCACACATTCTTCGCCGACGGACAATCGCATCTGTCAAAACGTGGTGCTGGTGGTGACGCCCAGCGTGGGCGGACTGCAACAAGCCGAGCAACAGATTGCCGATTGGCAGGCATGGCTGGAAATCAAAGGCGGGAAAGACTACATGACTTTCGAGTCGCATGTGAAGGAATCGGTGAACAAGCGCGAGCGCGAGTCAAAGCAGGCAGCGGAGACGGCGGTGAAAAACGCCTTTGAACTGGTGCTGCATGTGGACAAGGACGCCAAAGTCCAGATGAAGAAATTCACGATGGGCGCGCAGGCATTGTTCCCGACGCTGCTGCAAGAAAAGGAACTGCGGCTGTTCAAAGAGAAAATTGACGCCTCGGCCATCATGGCAACCGGTCCGTATCCAGTCTGGCCGGCCACAGACAGCAGCGTGCCGGTGAGCGCGCTTTACCAGCAGTTCGCGCGGCGGGCCAATCTGCCGAAACTGCTGAATCCGCAGACTGTGTTAAACACGATTTCCGATGCTGTGCTCCGGGGCGTGCTGGCGCTGCGCCACGTCCGCCCGGACGGGTCGGAACAATGGTTCTGGCGTTCCAAAATTGACGTGACGGATTGGGACAAGAATGGCGAAGCGTGGCTGCCGAACAAGGCGGTGTTGAACTGCCTGAATGCGCGCGCGGTGCTGCCGGAATCGCTGCCCGGACTTTGGCCCGCCGATCCGGCTGGAGTGGAACTGACGACGCTCTGCTCATGGTTCGACGGCACGCAGGCCTTCCAAGAAACGACGCAACCGGGCTATCCACCGGAACCCCGCGCTATCCCGAAAGTGGAGGTTGTTGAAATTCATAAAGCCGTCGCACAAGCAGTAAAGGCGGGCGAATTGTGGCTGGTGTTTGGCAACGACAGCGTTTGGCAGGATGAACCAACGGCGCTGCAACTGGACGCGACGGCAAAAATTTACCGGCCACCGGCTGCGCTCAGTTCCTTCGAACTGCTACCGAATGCGCTGCTCAAGGATGCCTGGAGCAAAGATACCGAACCAAAAACGACGGTGGAAAAACTCTACACCGAATTGAAAAAGGTGAAGGGCAATCCGTGGCCGGCGAAAGCGTTTATCAGCACGCTGAGTGATGCCATCGGGCGCGGATTGCTGGCGCGATCCAGCGGCAGCGGACCACTGGTGTCACTGGCCGTGGATGGCAGCGTGGAACTGGCGGTCAAATCCACCGCGCCACAACCGCAACCGCAGCCGGAACCAACACCGGGACGGAAATTGTCCACCAGCGTTAAGTTGTCGCCGGGCGAAATTCAAAACCTTGCCGAAGGCGTGGCGACGTTGTCGAAGTCGCTGGCGGGTTGCGATGTGCAATTCGAAGTGGCGGTTTCAATCAAGACGAAGGCAGGGGTGGATTTGAAAACCGCCAACGACGTGCTGGGCAAAATCAAAGACGGCTGGAAAATATGAGGCCGGGGCGGATAGGCCAACGGTTTGTGAATGACTTGTGCACATTGCCAACAACTTTGACTTTTAGTCGAACGAAGTGGCCGCATAATGGCCAATGATGAATTTACGAAGTGTGTGAAATGAAAACCTGAATTTAAGAATTTGGCCGGTAGGCCGAACGGAAAGGCCGCAGAACGATTGAAGCGCTCTGCGGCCAGACCGAGAACCAGCAAACGAAACGAGTCTCGTCGCCGATTCGCGTGAACAGTAACAGGCACAGTATTGTGTCGTTCCCACGAAAAGGCAAGGAGGCTCAACGCCCTAAAATAAAAATGGGCGCGCAGTCGAACACCTAATCGTTATGAAACGATACATGAAACCGAAGTTCCTCGAACAAATTGGGCGGGGACAACTAAGCCGGCTGCTGGAAAAATTCCAGCCAGACTTCACGGCCGATAACATCACCCTGCCACCGGACAACCTGGAGGATGGGGAATTCTACACGGCACTGGGCAAGCTGTCGGTCAGCGGGCCGGGACTGCCGGATAACTTCCGCGAGGCGCTGTTCAGCGTCGAGGCGATGGCCAACCCGTTTGCGCGGGCGCGACTGCTCCAAGCGGTGGCGATGGTCGGCATCACGATTGAACGCATCCAGACGGCGACGGATGCGGACATTGCGGTGCAAGTATTGCTGGCGGACCCGGCATTGTTTGGCCTCAAGCACGACGAGTCGCGCATCGCGGCGATGAGTTCCTTTGAATATCACGGGTGCGCCGAGCCGGTGGACCGGCGGCAAACCTTCACCGCGCCGACGATGGAAGAATTGATGCGCATCAAAGCCGACATAGACACCTGGCTGGAAGAAGAACGCGACGGCGAAGAGCATGTGACGGAAATCGAGCGGCACGAGATGGACGGGGAACACTGGTTCCTGATCCGGCGCGGCGACTCGTCCGTGCGCCTGCCGACGGTGGAAGGCCGCATCATCACGGTGCGGCACCTGCGACCGGCCCGCGACGTGGTGGTGGTTTTGAACCTGGAACGGGACGAACTGCGGGTTCATGGCAAGACGACGGGAGAAAAGCGGATGCTGCGGGAATTGTTTGGCCGTCGTCTATTTGGCGACCCGGACCATTTCTCGGTGCAGAAATCCTTCACGTTGAAACCGCTGCGCGATGACCTGCGGGAAGCGCTGACGGTGACACCGGGCCAGGGCATTGACGAGATTGTGCTGGTCCATTTGGAAGAGCAACTGGATGGGGAGCATAACGTCAACATCCAGTGGAAAGTGGATGACCTGAGCGCTTACGCCGAAACACCCCGCCCCTGGGCCGTGCCGCTGCGGGGCCGTTTGATCACGGCGGGTTTCCTGATCACCTTCACCGGCAACCCGACGAAGCCGCGCATGGTTTACCTGCGCGCGGGGAACAAATTGCGGCTGACGCGGCATTGTGACGCAGCGGCGGTGCATCGCTGGCTTTCCGAAAAGGGATTCCGCGACGTGGAAGAAGAACCCGTGAACCGCCTGACTCAATACAATGGAATCGCCGTGGTTAATAATTGAGGGGGCACCGGAGGCGGCAGCCGCATTAACATGGAAACGCTGGCTGGGGCCGGCGTTTCCTGCGGTTGCCGCCGCGTGCCTATGCGACACCAAGCGGGAAGTTAAACGGGTTCCGTGTGAAAACGGGTGCGAGTGCAATCATCGCGTTCGCAAGGCGGAAAAATATATTTGGGACCGGATGACACCAGAGCAGAAAGCTGCACTACCGGACGTCCACCAGTGGGCTGAATTGCTTGTGGGCCGGTGCGAATGTGACGAGAACTGCGAGGACATTTTGCTGGCGAAGGCGGACGTGGCGGTGTGGGAGTTTGATTTGCGGAAATTAAGAACATCCGTTGCGAAGGCGCTGGGATGCAGTGCGGCGACGACGCGGGCCACGGGTTATCCCCGAACGATTCAAGTCGCGGCGTTGGGCAATCCGGCGGTGCCGGTGATGCTGACGGTGCAACCGGATCACGATCATTATCGAAATGCGGTCGTGGATTTAATGGGCCGGTTGCCGAAGGGATTCATACTGCTCACGCCGACGAAATTGGTTGATGAGGTCACGCTGGGATTGCTGACTAGGGCCAACGTGGGTTTTTATGATCTGGAATCGCATTTGGAACTGACAACTGTCGGCGGGCTGCGTGCGGACACGACGGCGGAAGCGTTGTTCGCGGCGCATGTGCCGGACCGGAAAGGCTTGCGGAACGGGACCGAGCGGGCGGCTGCTCGCCATGCCCTTCATCATGCCGGCAAAACATGCCGTGTGGTGTTTGATGGCAGCCCCGAATTTCTCCTGGAAAAAACGCTGGGAACAGAATACCTGGACTATCTGCTGCACCATCCAAATCAGCCCATTTCCGCCTATGATTTGGAAATGAAAATCCGACCGGACAAAGCCAGAATCCGGCCGCGTGGATCCATCCAAAATAATCTGGACCCGGATACCATCCGGGCATACCTGCAACGGTTGGACAAGCTCCGGCCAAAGAGGGAGGTGGCGGCCGAAGAAGGAAACCATGCGCTGGTGAAATCGTTGGACGAGGAAATTGGCGCGTTGGAGACCGAGGTGAATAAAAACGTTAGCGCCTCCGACCCTGGTGAGCGAGCACGCGGGAATGTCGGCAAGGCCATTTCTGCGGTCAAGCAAACCTTGAGCAAGGGCGTAACCTACGAAAAAGCCTTCGGGGAGCACATCGAACAACTCGTAAGCACGGGTTACGAGTGCATCTACAATCAACCGCAAGGGAATATTTGGCAATAGACCGCTAAAATAATCTTCTGGGAAGTCAACCTTCCCAATTGGGAAGCCTCATTTCCCGCCATTCAGGTAGCAGCCTGAATGGCGGGTTTTCTTTTTTACCCGTCGGATGGCGAAGCAGACGACGAAAAATATGAAAACTAAAAGCAATGCAGGTCAGGCGATGCGTGAAGCGCGGCGACGCCTGGGCTGGACACAACTGACCCTCGCGCAACGTGTGGGTTGCACGGAATCCCTGATCACCAAGATCGAGACGGGACGGGCTACGCCGGAACGGGAACTCAAGGAGGCCATCGCCAACGAGCTGAACATCCCGACATGGGAGGTGGGCGTATGAAACCGGAAACCTCCATTCCGTTCATCCCGCTCACTACCGGCGAACTCGCCGTGGAGCCTTACATCAACAAAAAGGAAGTCGCGCGGCGCATGGGCCGGACGACTCGCGGCGTCGACAAGATGATGCGTCGCGGCCAGATCCCTTACTACAAGTGGGGTTATCGCTGTGCTTTCCGCTGGAGCGAAATCCAACAGCACCTCGCTGAAACCTGCCGCGTTTGCCGTTCGTAATCGCCGGCCCCGAATTTTCCGCAACAACCATCAACATCAACAAAATAAAAATAGTTATGACAATACACAACCTCATCAACCTGGCCGGCACGGTCGTTTTCATCTACGCGCTGTGGATGGGCCTGCTCGGCCTCACCTACATCCTGATGGATCTGTTTATGGACTGGCATGCCCGGTTCAAGCAGACCCGCAAAGACAAGGCCGCGAAAAATGGAAAGGGCGGCCAATGAAAAACTCGCGCGAACGTGGAAAACGCGGCGAACGCCAATGGCGCGATGAACTACGCGCGAATGGCTACCACGCCCGGCGGGGCCAACAGTTTTCAGGAAGCCCCGAATCGCCCGACGTGGTTTGCGATGAACTGGCCTGGGCACATTTCGAGGTCAAGTTCGTCGAGCACCTGAACCTGTCGGCGGCGATGGCGCAAGCCCGCCGTGATGCCGCCGGCAAGGCGGCGTTTGTAACGCATCGCAGAAATCGCTGGCCGTGGCTGGTGACGTTGGAAGCCGAGCGGTTTTACCGGTTCCTGCGCCGCGATCTCACGGGCGAATGGGCAGCGCGGATGGCGGCAGACTTCACGCCAGCCGCCGCGTGCGGTGAAGTGGATTGGATGCGGTGTGCCACCGCTGGCAAACGATTCAATATCCACGAACTCATGCGTCAGGCACAGCGCGACGCCGGCAAGCGCGTGGCGGTGGTAGCCCATCAAGATCGGGATGGCCGTTGGCTGGTCACCATCACCGCCGAAACCTTCTTCAATTTCCTTCGCGGGGAGCTTCCGCTCCAGGGCACGGCGCCGGTGGCGCCGCGTTCCGAACGCGAGGAGAACAAACCAACAGAGCAAACAAAGTAACAACAGCAAAACGTATGAAAATCAAATCAAACAGCGGCAACTTCAAACCCTGTCCCGAATACACCGGGCCGGCGGTTCTCGTGGATGTGACGCCGCTCAAGACAGTGCAGACACAATACGGACCGAAAGAAAAATTCCGGTTCGTCTTTGAAATCGGCGAGACGAAGGACGACGGCACGCCTTGGTGCGTGTGGTCGGCACCGTTCACGCCGTCGTATCACGAAAACTCGGCGCTGCGGCCGTTCCTCCGCAAGTGGATGGGACGCGAGTTGTCGCCGGCGGAAGTCGAGAAATTCGACTTGGAGGAAATGATTGGTCGTCCCGCCCACATCACGGTCATCCACGAGCACTCGGATGGCGAGATTTACGCGAACATCGCGTTGATCACGCCGGACAAGTCGGCGGAGCCGTTGACGCCTTCCGGCAAGTTCGTCCGCATGAAGGATCGTCCGCCGAAGGATGGGGCTGGCGGTCAGGGTGGCGGTTATCGCCGCGCAGAACCGGCGAGCGATGCGAGCGCCGATCTGGGCGCGACGAAAATCCACGTCGGCAAGTGCAAGGGGCTGGAGGTTCGTGACCTGTCCCCGGAGCAAGTCGGCGCGCTGATTCAGAACTGGCTGCCGACGGCGAAGGCGAACGCCAAGCCGACGGCGGATGACAAGCGGCTCATCGCCGCGCTGGAATCCTGGCAGGCCGCGCAAGCGGCGAAACCGGCGGACGACGACGTGCCTTATTGAGTCGTGAAACCACAACAACCGCGTGGAGGGGCGGTGCGTGCCGCACTGGCATCCAACGTCCCTCCACGCAACCACCGAAAATTTTTATGCACTCCACTTTTGTATTTGATTTGGAAACCGGGCCTTTGGCGGAAAGCGAATTATCAGCGCTACTCCCACCGTTCGACCCGACGGAAGTTAAAACGGGCAATTTGAAAGATCCCGCGAAGATTGCGGAGAAGATTGCCGAGGCCGAGGCGAATCATCGCCGCGACTTTTTCGACAAGGCGGCGCTGGACCCGCTCACGGGCCGGGTCATCGCCATCGGGATGCTCGACCTGGAGACGGATAAGTTTTTCATCATCGGTCACGATGATGAGGCGCGGACGCTGACGGAATTTTGGGAGGCGTCGCAAGGCGAGATGGGCCGGCTCAATTCAATGCTGGGCTTCAATATCTTCAACTTCGATCTGCCGTTCCTGATCCGCCGGTCGTGGAAGCATCGCATCAAGGTGCCGTTCGGCATCCGGCGCGGGCGGTATTGGGGCGACCAGTTGGTTGACCTCCGCGACGCCTGGCAACTTGGCGACCGCCAAGCGCGCGGGAGTCTGGACACCATCGCGCGCCACCTCGGCGTGGGCGCGAAGAATGGCGACGGCAAAGCCTTCGCGGAACTGTGGCTGAACGACCGCCCGAAGGCGGAAGCGTATCTGCGCAACGACATTCAACTCACCGCCAAGGTTGCTGATGCACTCGGAATCATTATCTGACCCGCTGCTGCCGATGATGTCGGACGCGGATTACGAAAAGCTGGCTGACGCCGTGCTGACTCCGGAAAACCGGTTTCATGCTCACGCCCAAGCCGGGCGGAATTGCTTCCTCACCGGCGCGGGCGGCACGGGCAAGTCCACCCAGCTCCGCGAGTTCATCGCGGAGTGTCCCCGCCGCGTCAGTGTCACCGCGCCGACCGGCGTGGCGGCGCTGAACGTCGGCGGCATGACGATTCATCGTTTCTGCGGAATGCTGATTGGTCCGGCGGCGGGCCAGTCGAACGAAGATTACTTCAACCAACTGCAACGCGATCCGCGGCCGTCCATCAAGGCCGGGTTCAATCGCGTTCGCCGCTGCGAAGTGCTGGTGATTGATGAAATTTCCATGCTGCCGGGGCGGCAATTCGAGTTCGTCGAATTTCTGTTCCGCCGGCTGCGTGGCCGCGACGTTCCGTTCGGGGGCTGCCAAATCATCGCTACGGGCGATTTCCTGCAACTGCCGCCGGTGCGGAAGTCGGACGCGGAGCGTTACGATTGGGCGTTTCAATCGCCCGCGTGGGCGGCGGCAGAGTTCCGCACGTTCGTTCTCGAACGTGTCCGGCGGCAGGATGAGCCGGGCTTTGTCCGCGCGCTGGCGGATTTTCGCATCGGTCGCGTGTGGGGCGACACCGCGCGCATTTTGCAAGCGCGGGTGCGCTCGAATCCGCCATCGGCGATGACGCGGCTGTTCACGCACAACTTGCAAGTGGACAAGTGGAATCATTTCCAGCTTTCCGATCTGCCGGGCGATGAAACCGTTTTGGAGGCGCAGCAATCCGGGCCTGACCATCAGCGGGAATTTCTCACGAAAAATCTGCTGACGCCGCAAACGCTGCAACTCAAGCCGGGGGCCTTGGTGATGTTCACCGTCAACAAGACCGAGTCGGGGTCGCAAAATCCGCTCTTCGTCAACGGTCAGTTGGGGACGGTGCTGGACGTCACGCCGGGCGCGGTGCTGGTGAAGGCCAAGACTGGTGCCGAGATTTATGTCGAGCGTTTCACCTGGCGCTATGACCAGCAGGACGATGGTTCGGCAACCTTCAGCCAATTCCCCTTGCGGCTGGCGTGGGCCATGACGATTCACAAGGCGCAAGGGCTGACGCTCGACGCGGCGTTTCTGGACATCCGCGCCGCGCGGGAGCCGGGTCAGGCTTATGTGGCGGTGTCGCGGGTGCGGTCGCTGGCCGGTTTGAATTTCAAGGAATGGTTCAAGGGCGTCCATGTGTCGCCGGAGGCCATCGAGTTTTACAAGGCGATGAATTGAATATGAATCCTCTCGAAACGATTGAACCATTGCTCGGCGCGGATGTTTTTCTCGTGCCGTGCATCCACGGCACAAAAATGCCGGCGGTCACTTACACGCAACGGCCTTTCGAGGCGACGTTGACGCCGGCCTACCGGCACGCGCTCGCATCCGGCGAATTCAACATCGCCGTTTATCTCGGGCAAATGTCCGGCGGGCTGTGCGCGCTGGACTTTGACCAGGACGAGGATTTGGCGGCGTTCCTCGCCGTCAATCCGGCGCTGACGACGACAACGCGCTCGCGCGGCAGTCGCGGCGGCATGGTCTGGCTACGCCTGACCGGCGAGTTTCCCGCGAGCTGCACCACGAAACATTTTGAGTGGCGCGCGAACGGCCGGCTCTCGACGATCTTCGGGCGGCATCCGAAGGGCATGGATTATACCGTGACGGTATGCAATCAGCCGGTGGCGGTGGCGTTCGCGGAAATTATTTGGCCGGATGGCTGGGAGTTGCCCTGGGTCGGTGCCGCCGAACGCGACGCCGTGGCGGCGCTGGCGAAGGAATATGGTCAGCCGTTTTACACGAACAAGGACGGCAAGGTGAACGGCATCAACGAACGCTATTGGGCCGCGTTGTATGCGCGCGAAAATCGCGTGCTGTTCGATCCGGATGAAAAAAACTTTTACCGCTACACCGCCGACACCGGCCTGTGGGAAATCATCACGCCCGAAAGCATCCGCGAAGTCATTTCCGGCCGGATTCTGGAAATCAGCCGGGAGTCGCAACAGTTCACACTGGAAATTCAGATCACCAGCGCGCGGTTGAACGCGGTGGTTTCCACGCTCAAGGGCATTGTCGAGCGGCGGGATGCGTTCAAGGTGAAGCAGCGCTACATTCACGTCGCCAATGGCGTCATCCGGTTTGTGGAGGATGGCGACATTCAGTTCGGCGGTTTTTCGCCGGAGGATTATTCTCGCAACCGTTCGCCATTCGCCTTTGATGCCGCCGCCGAGTGTCCGCGCTTCCTGAACGAATTGATTTTTTCCGCCGTCGAGCCGGACGATGCCGACTTGCTGCAACGCTGGGCCGGACTGGCGTTGTTCGGTTACAACCTGCCGCAGCGATTCCTGATTCTTGATGGCACCGCCAACGGCGGCAAGGGCACGCTCGTCCGCATCATTCAAGCGCTCGTCGGCCTGACGAACAGTTATCAACTCCGCACGGAATGTCTGCTGGAACGGTTTGAAACGTATCGGTATCGCGGCAAGACGCTGCTGATCGGGCCGGACGTGGCCGGGGATTTTCTGATGCAACGGGGGGTGAGCATGTTGAAATCGCTGGTCGGCGGGGATCCGCTCTCCGGCGAAGGCAAGGGATTGAACGGCGATTTCCCGATGTTCGGAACGTTCAACGTCATCATGTCGTGCAACTCGCGCCTGCGCGTCCGGCTGGATGGCGATACCAGCGCGTGGCGCCGCCGGTTGCTGATTGTGCGCTACCAGAATCCGCCGCCCGCGAAGCGGATTCTGGATTTCGACCATGTCCTTTTGCGCGAGGAAGGCAGCGGGATTTTGCGCTGGGCGCTGGCCGGGTTCGTGAAGCTGCAGACCGAGTTTGCCGAAACCGGCGATTTTGCGCTGTCCGATGGTCAGCGGGAACGGGTGGATTCGTTGCTGGCCGAAAGCGACAGCCTCCGGCTGTTCGTGAAGGAGTCTTTGGAACGGCATGAGTTTGACAACGTCACCAGTTCCGAAATCAGCCAGGCATACGCCGAATTTTGCGCGGACAAGGGCTGGAACGCGCTGCCGTCCGCCATTGTTGAGCGGACGTTGCCGGATTTGATGCTGGAGGCGTTCCACGTCACGAAGTCGCATTCCATCGAGCGCGATGGAAAGAAAACCAACCGGGGCTGGCGGCAAGTGCGGCTCAAGGTGCCGTCAACCTTTCAACTTGTGGAGGGCGAATGAGTCTCGACGTTGCCAAACTGGAAAAGGTTCGCGAGCTGGCCGGCGGTGTTGTCCAGGCCCGGTGTCCGGCCTGCGCCGAAGGCGGAGCGGACAAAACCGGCGAACATCTGCGGATTTATCCCGACGGCCGGTTTGGCTGCTGCGTCCATCCGAAGGACGGCGACCACCGCAAACGGATCTGGGCGCTGGCCGGTGTCCGCAAGCCTGGGACTTTCAGTCTGCGGCTCAAGTCGCCGCCAGCCATGCCAGCGGCGACTTCGGTGAAGGCGGGGTTGTCCGCCTTTGACCGTGGGACGCTTGGGACGGGTAAAAGCGAGTCCAAAACGGGGGGCGGCGGGCTTGGCGTCTTGGTGGAACCCCAAAAACCGGAATTTGGGACGCTTGGGACGGGTAATGTAAAGTCTCGCGCGCGTGCGCGAGTAGATTCCACCACTGCTAATATAGATAGGCAAGATTTCCATGTGAAGCTAGAGGACTTGGCTTCCCCCGTCCCAAGCGTCCCAAGTGCCGGGGTGCTTCAACCGCCGGTCCTTCCGGACGGGCACCATGAACGGCTGCCGTTCTTGACCGCCGGTGGTGATCTGTCCATCCCGTTTGATTCGCCGGAGCGTTACCACTGGTGGAAGCCGGATGGTGAACGCCTGACCGTGGCCGAAACCCTGCATGAAGTGAAAGAAAGGATGAAGTTATGTCGATGATTTTTGAAAAACAGCCCCGAGAGTCGGCCAAAGCCTTTGCCGCGTTCAGTTTGTATCTGAGCCAGGGCGCGGAGCGGTCCACCCGCGAGGTGGGGAAACAGTTGGGAAAGAGTGAGGGTTTGATTGAGCGCTGGGCCGCGAAATTCGACTGGCGTAGTCGTGTGGCGGCACACGGCGCACACCTCGCCATCGTCGAGCGCGAAGCGATCGAGGCCGCCGCGCGCGGCAAGGCGGCGGAATGGTCCAGTCGCGAGCAAAAGTTGCGTGAAACCGAGTGGGCGATGCACGAGGCGGCGATTGCCGCCGCGAAAAAAGGTTTAGCCGCCTACATGGAGCGCGAAAAAGTTTATGCCAATCTGGCCGACATTGCGCGGATGCTGGAAATCGCCAGCAAGCTGGGGCGGCTGGCGACGGGCCTCGGCACCGACGGCGACGGCCGGAACGGTGACGATCTGCCGACGATGCGCGTCGAGGTCACCGTCGCGCTTGAGAAAATTTACGGGGAGCCGATTCCCGGCGAAATCGTGGACGTCGAGGCGGTGCCCGTTTTACCGGAGAAAACACCATGACACCTTGGGAACGCTATTTCTTGATGGGCCGGCGGGCGGGTTGCCCGAAGGACCAGATGCAACGCTTTGAGCGGGCCGACGCCATTTTGCAGCAGCGGCAACTGGTCGCCAGTGCGGCGGCGCGGCTGTGCGATTTGCCGGACGGGCCGACGGCGATCGGCTACGGCGGCGCGCGCGGCGGTGGCAAGTCGCATTGGATGCTGGCGCAGATGGGCGTGGACGATTGCCAGCGCGTGCCGGGTTTGAAATGTCTGCTGCTCCGCAAGGTCGGCAAGGCGAACCTGGAACACTTCGAGGATCTGCGGCGGAAACTATTTTTCAAACTGCCGCATGAGTTTTCGGCATTCCGGGGCATCCTGACGTTTGCAAATGGCTCACGAATCATTGCCGGACATTTCCAGAACGAGCGCGACATTGACGCTTACCTTGGGTTGGAATATTCGGTCATCGGGATTGAGGAAGCTACCACCCTGACCAGCCGGAAATTTCAGGATATTTCTACCTGTTGCCGCACGTCCATCCCGAATTGGCGGCCAAGGATCTATTCAACCACCAACCCAGGCGGGGTGGGTCATGCGTGGTATCGGGCGCGGTTCGTCCAGCCGTTTATGGAGAAGCGCGAAACCGAAACGCGGTTTGTGCCGGCGCGCGTGGCGGACAACTCGTTTAACAATCCGGAGTATCGCAAGGTGCTGGAAAATCTGACGGGTTGGCAAAAGCGCGCCTGGCTCGACGGATCGTGGGACATCGCCGCCGGTCAATTTTTTACCACCCTGAATCGCGAAGTTCACGTCGTCCAGAGCTTTGACGAAACTCGCGCTCGTGAATTTTTTGTCGCCCTTGATTACGGGTATGCCCACTACACCGTCGCACTGCTCGGCTGCACCGACGGGGATGGAAACATTTTCATCGTGGACGAACACGCGGAACGGCTTTGGTTGCCGCAGCGGCACGCGGCGGCGATCAAGACGATGCTGGCGCGGCACAAAATCGGGGAGCGAAAACTTGAACTCGCCGATTTGAAGCGGTTCGTCGCGGGCGCAGATGTATTCAGCCGGCAATCGGACGGGACGACGATTGCGGCGCAATACGCCAAACACGGCATCAACCTGCGGTGTGCGAACACCGACCGGGTCAACGGCTGGGCGGAAATCATGTCGCGGTTTGGCGATGTCGAGGCGGGGATCCGGCCAACACTTTTCATTCATCAGCGGTGCGCCCGACTCCTGGACACACTTCCAAGTCTCCAGCACGATCCCAACAAACCCGAGGACGTTTTGAAGGTTGATGCCGACGAGGACGGCATCGGGGGCGACGATTGCGCGGATGCGCTGCGGTATCTGGTGGCGACGAAGTCGCGGACGATCACGCAACGGAAGTTGCGCGGTTTTTAACACTAGAGGCAAACCCTGAACGCATGGCGAAATGTCGCAACGTGTGGCCAACCATCGAACCAATCACGCTCTGGCGCAGTCCCCCCTTGGGGATGGAAGGGGGGGACGAGCATTGGGGGGATGGGCGGGGGCCTGGGGAAAGACGCCCCGACCACACTTCTAAAACAGCGGAGCGGCGGAGTTGGCGTGAAGGATGCCTGCAAGCTGGCGCGCTGACTGCCCGCACGAATGCGAGGTGCGGATTAGCAGTCAGCGTGACAGTGCAGCAGCGGGATAGCACACAACGCCATATTGTGCGTCATTTACTTCCAGCACAGGGTCTCGGGGTTCCCTGTGCGTTAAGGAATAAATGACCGGAGGGTCACGCACAATATGTGTTGTGTAATGTCCCGGAAGCATCCTTCATGACAACGGAGCCGCGAAGCTCACGCGATTTTGTCGGGGCGTCTGGACTCGTTGCCTGGCATCGTCGCGCCAGCGCGATGACAAGATTCACTGACTCTCCGGCAAATCAGCGGAACGGAATGACGGCCGCTCCCGTGGGAACATGGGGGGAGCCGAGACGGCAGGCCGTGAAGCGAATTGCCGGAGTGTCGGTCAAAATTTGTTTTCGCAGTGAGTCCGGCCAGTTTTGGGAGTGCAGCGCTCTGGAGCGAAATGCAATGCAGCGGAAGATTAGCGGAGCGACCAAAAGTTGTTCTCTGGCTTGCAAATGATTTTTTCATAGGAGTTATCAACCGGCTGCGGGAGCCGGTTTCATTAGGGTCAAGACCCAGGAGCCATGCTGTTTCTGGTTGCGGGCGTGTAGATCGGCATCGTATGGCTGGC
>CAIXPZ010000233.1 GCA_903921455.1 uncultured Verrucomicrobia subdivision 3 bacterium
CCTGCCAACACTTTTTTGCGAATCTCAGCCCAGTCTTCCATATTGCGATACATGCTTCATTGTTAATGAAGATGCCGCACTTTTGAACCGCCCCGTCACACACATGACCCCGCCGCACTTTTCAGCCGCCGTTTACACATGGCCAACATCACATTGCTGGTGCTTAAGCAGTATGGATTTTTACCCCAGCCGATCATGTGTCACGTCGTCGGTGATGAGGTTGAGATTACCTATCCCGAAGAATCCGAAGCCAACCTCATGGAGGCGGAGCGGCTTTCCGAGCGCGCCGGCAAACACGCCGCTACCGGAAATTACGAGCGTGCCATTAGCATTTTGAAACGCGTCTTGGAATTGGCCCCATCCATGCACCGCGCGCGGCGTGATCTGGCCATGGCTTACGTGGAGATTGACGATGTTGATAACGCCACCAACCATTTGATTGAGGTTTTGCGTTTGGACCCGGGCGACGCGTGGAGCTGGGTTGTGCTGGCCAACCTTTATATCCAGAAAAAGTCCGACAAAGAAACGGGTGAAAAATTTCTCCGCAAAGCCTTGGAAATCGCGCCAAACGATGCTTGGGCCTTGAATAGTCTTGGTGCCTTGGCGCAGGAAAAAGGGAATGACGCGGAAGCGGTTGCCCTGTTTGAACGCGCCATTGCGTCGAATCCCAAATTTGCCAACGCCTATTACGGTGAAGCGATAGTCTATTACAATTCAAAGCAGACCGAGCAGGCGGTGTCGGTTCTTGAACGCATGTTCACCAGCGCCGAGATGCAGGATGTCCGCTCCAAACCCGTGTATGAGGGAGCGCGCAGGATGTTCGGACTGTTGCAGACAAATCTTGCCGAACGTAATCAATCGGACGTTTTCAAGCTGGTTCAGAATTTTAAAGCCGAGACCGAAAAACTTTCCGGCTATCCGGTTCGAATACAGGAGGAGGTATTCGAAAACAAAATCGGCGCGACCATCCAGATGGCGTGGAAACACAAAAGAGATTTTCATCTGCTGAAGATTAGAGCGTCTTACCCCCCCCCCATTAGTAACTCATCTGGAGTGCCACGAGTTGAGTCATCTGAAGATGGAGTCAGAGGCTCGCAAGGTTGGAAAGAACCTGTTTTTTACCACCACGGCGGCAACCAGAGAGACCGCGATTCGCGCTGTTGAAAACGATATTCGCCGCTGGGAAAAAGCCGGATATTCCGAACAGCGCATAGCCGAGATAACGCAGACGCTGACACGCGGACTTTGCGAGTTTGTTTTCAACTGCCCGCTGGACATGCTGATTGAGCGGGATTTAAGAAATTCTTTTCCACTGCTACGCCCGTCCCAGTTTCTTTCCGTCCATAAAATGGCTACCGAAGCCGCCGAGATAAATCGGAATCCAGAAATTCGCAAATTGACCCCTCGTCGGCTCATGAATGGGAGTTTGGCCCTCAATGGTGCCTATGCCTTGTTTTTGGATGACCTTTTCCACGGGGCAACCGATTTTACCACTGCCTATCGCAGTGAAGAGACGTTTGGCCTGTCGCAAAAACTCTGGAAGCACTGGCAGGAGCGCTCAACCAATCTTGGTCCGGGTGCCGAATACGGTTTGGTGGATGAATTTGCCGACATGGTAGGCTTGCGCGGTTGGTATGAATGGAAAACCGACCCGGGACACCACCTGGCTACCGCTGCCCCGATCAAAGAAGGCACGACCAATCCTGACTTGCTGCGGGAAAAACATCCGGCGGCAGTGTTCTTTTTTCTGGATGCCTTTAAACGCTTCGACTCCCTGGAACCGAAAGAAGGCGCTGAAATCACCTTGGAAATTGCCATGCTCGGGCGCAATGGGCTGGACTATGCGTCGCCGGACAAAAAATACGAATTGCGAACCATACCCGGTGAAAAATTTAGCGGTCTGCATTTGATGTGCCTGATGCATGCGGGCTTGAAACGTCTCGACCCCACGCAGAACACGGGAATGGATTTGGACGACCCGTTTTTAACCGCTCTCCAGATGCATCAAGCCGGAGGAACTGGCGATGGACATAAATGAACTTATAGCCAAGGCGATTGCCTTCCGGGATGAACGGGACTGGAAGCAATTCCACAAGCCCAACCATTTGGCCGCCGCCATCGCCATCGAGGCCGCCGAGTTGCAGGCTGAATTCCTCTGGAAAACACCCGCAGAAATCAGCGAGAAAATCGCTGACCCAGCCCAGCGGAAAGCCGTGGAAGAGGAATTGGCGGATGTTCTGATATATACGCTTTTGCTCACCAGAGAAATCGGCGCCGACCCGTCGGAAATCATCCAGGAGAAACTTAAAAAGAACGCGGAAAAATATCCGGTGGAAAAGGCCAAGGGAAACGCCAAGAAATACAACGAATTATAATATGTTAGTCTATCAATCCACCAAAGCGGGTTTTATCGGGGATGTGGTCTCGGACGAAATAGACAAGAAAATCCTGAATGCATTTGTCCAGGCAACAACCCATCAGGTGGGCAAATCTGAAAAGGATGCATGGAGAAAATCCATGCGTTACATGCGCGATGTTCTGTATGACGAACAGATTCCAAAGGATGCCGGCGTATCGATAGAGTATCATATTCTCAATTCGGCTAAACGCGTGGATTTTATATTGTGCGGCCAAGATGCAGCCGAAAAAGACCATGTCGTAATCGTCGAGCTAAAACAATGGTCAGAAGTAAAACTTTCAGAAAAAGATGGGATTGTTCACACCGGATTTTATGGTGAACAGCCACATCCATCATATCAGGCTTGGTCATACGCAGCTTTACTTGAGGGGTTTAGCGAGACGGTGGAAAAAGAGAAGATCCAGCTACGCCCCTGCGCCTATCTTCACAATTACATAGCAGACGGCGTAATCAGAAATAGTTTCTATGCGGATTACATCAAAATGGCTCCCATATTTCTGCATGGGGATGCTGAAAAAGAAAAACTCCGTAGTTTTATAAAGCAGTTCGTAAAACATGGCGACAGCTCGAAGATCATGTATCGGATTGAAGCTGGCAACATTCGGCCCTCAAAGAATCTGGCTGACAGTTTGTCGAAAATGCTGAAGGGAAATCCAGAGTTTGTGATGATCGATGACCAAAAGGTTGTCTACGAATCAGCGCTTGCCCTTGCAAAACATTCAACGAATGAAAACAAGCACGTGCTAATTGTTGATGGTGGCCCAGGCACGGGTAAATCTGTGGTCGCGGTAAATCTCCTCGTTGCCCTGACGAAACTGCAGTTGAATGCGCAATATGTGACCAAAAATTCTGCACCGAGGGATGTATATGAAAGTAAGCTAAAAGGCTCATTCCGGAAATGTGAAATCAGTAATTTTTTTACCAGCTCTGGCTCATTTACTAAAACTAAGAAAAATGTTTTTCATGCGCTAATTGTCGATGAGGCGCACCGTCTCAATGCAAAATCAGGGCTATTAAAAAATAAAGGTGAGAATCAGATTAAGGAGTTAATTGATGCATCTAGGTTCACAGTTTTCTTTATTGATGAAGATCAGCGGGTCACATGGCACGACATCGGCGATATGGTAGAAATTGAACGCTGGGCGGATAAATTGGGCGCAAAAACTCAGCGACTTAAGCTTGCTTCACAGTTCCGTTGCGGGGGGTCAGATGGTTATATGGCTTGGATAGACGACGTTTTTCAACTCAAGCAAACGGCCAATACCGACCTAAAAGACGTTTCATATGACTTTCAAATTTTTGATTCGCCGGCAAAGTTAAGGGAAGCGATTTTTGAAAGAAACAAAGAAAACAACAGTGCTCGTCTTGTAGCTGGTTATTGTTGGGATTGGGTTAGTAGGAAAAATGGCGCTTTAAAGGACATCACATTTCCAGAGCATCAATTTGGGATGAAGTGGAATTTGAAGGTTGATGGAAATTTATGGATTCAAGCACCTGAGTCAGTAAACGAAGTCGGTTGTATCCACACCTGCCAGGGACTCGACGTTGATTACATCGGTGTAATCGTTGGGGCAGATTTCACTGTGCGGAATGGGAAAGTGGTTACTGTTCCGAGTGCAAGATCAAGTCACGACAAGTCCCTTAATGGCTATAAAAAAGCACGTAAAGTTGATCCAAAAGCCGCAGATAAAAAAGCGGACACAATTATAAAAAACACGTATCGCACCTTGATGACTCGAGGCCAAAAGGGGTGTTATGTCTATTTTGTAGATAAAGAGACAGAAAATTTCTTCCGAAGCCGTATGGCTTCACAGGCGAATGTGCCAAATACAGAGACCGCTCTGCTTCTCCCACCGATTCCGAGTCAGCTGGAAGTCACAGAGTTTTATCCATACGTGCCTCAGATTTTTGCAGATCCCGGCCGGAAGAAGTTCGTGTCGCTTGTTCCGCTTTACACGCTCGAAGCTGCTGCAGGTTCGTTCGGTGAACCTGATGCTGCCGATTGCCGTGGTTGGGTCAAAGCACCGTCTGGCATCAAAATCAATCAGCGGCATTTTGTCGCGAAAGTTGTCGGGAAATCAATGGAGCCGAAAATCAAAGACGGTTCCTATTGTCTTTTCACGTTCGGAGTGATCGGTTCAAGGAATGGGAGAATTGTTTTGGCGCAGCATTCGGATATTTCCGACCCTGAAACTGGGGGCAGCTATACGATTAAAAAATATCTGTCCAAGAAAACTACCGGCGCAGATGGTGAATGGCAGCATACCGCGATTCAATTGCTGCCAATAAATCCAGACTTTAAGCCGATTGAAATAACGGCCGGCAGTGCGGACGATATTAAAATAATCGCTGAATTTGTTGCGATTCTTGAACCATGAAGCTTTTTTATGGTGCCAACCTATTTCGCTTGGTATTCGTTCCTCGTGGCGAGGAAACCGGACAATGTGATTTTTTGGCACCCTAGCGCCAGCATGGGTCTTCATGCTCTCGACAACGGAGAGCAGCACCGGATCATGACCGAACTGGATATATTACAGGCGGAGGTCCGCGTATGAGCAAAACCGGCCAGTTTCTTCTCTACACCGCGCCGGGCGGCGCGGTCAAGGTGGACGTTTTTATCCAGCAGGAAACCGTCTGGCTCACCCAGAAAGCGCTGGCGGACTTGTTCGGCGTGAAACGTCCGGCCATCACCAAGCATTTGCTGAATATCTTCAAAACCGGCGAATTGGTTGAGGATTCAGTTAGTTCCATTTTGGAACATACTGCCGGCGACGGCAAAAAATACGGGACGAAATACTACAATCTCGACGCCATTATCGCCGTGGGCTACCGGGTGAACAGCTATCAGGCCACCCAGTTCCGCATCTGGGCCACGAAAACGCTGCGGGAATTCATCATCAAGGGTTTCGTGCTGGATGACGAGCGGCTCAAGCAGGGCAAACAGGTTTTCGGCCGGGATTACTTCGATGAATTGCTGGAGCGTATCCGGGAAATCCGGGCCAGCGAGCGCCGTTTCTACCAGAAAATCACGGACATTTACTCGCTGGCGGTGGATTACAGCGCAGACGCGCCGCTGTCTCAGGAATTTTTTGCCGCCGTGCAGAACAAACTGCACTGGGCCATCACCGGCCAGACGGCGGCGGAAATCATCTACGCCCGCGCCGATGCCACCAAGATTTACATGGGCCTGACCACGTGGAAACACGCGCCGGGCGGCAAGATTTTGAAATCGGATGTGACGGTGGCCAAGAATTACTTGAGCGAGGCGCATGTCAAAGAGTTGAACCGCATCGTGTCCGCCTATCTCGATCTCGCCGAGAATCGCGCCCAGCGCGGCATCGTCACCAAGATGGCGGATTGGGTGAAATTCCTGCACGATTTCCTGACGCTCTCCGACTACCCGATTCTCCAGGACAAAGGTAAGGTGAGCGCGCTTGAGGCCAAACTTAAAGCCGAGGGTGAATTCGAGATTTACCGGAAAAGGCAGGACGCGGAATACATTTCGGACTTCGACCGCGAAATCAAACGTATCGAGGGCAAAAAATCCTGATGCCAATCTATGAATGAACTCGATCAAATTCGCAGCCAGATTCGCAAGTTCCGCGATGAACGCGACTGGATGCAGTTTCACAATCCCAAAAATCTCGCCTGCTCAATTTCCATAGAGGCTAATGAGTTGCTGGAACATTTTCAGTGGAGCACGCCCGAAGAGAGTCAAACCATTGCGCGCAAGAAGAAGACTGAAATCAGCCATGAGATCGCGGATGTGGCGGTCTATTTGATCGAGCTGGCCGATAATCTGGGGATTGACCTTGCCAAGGCGATTGCGGAGAAGATGGCACATAATGAAGCCAAATATCCGGCGGCCAAGGTGCGGGGAAGTTCCAAGAAATACACCGAATACAAGACCACCAAACGTTCGCGCAAATAATATTTTGCCGAAAGCTCAGCCACTGCCTATTTTGCTCACGGTCGAGCCACCACAATGAAATTGTATGTCGGCATAACGGATGGTGACTGGTTCAGATTTCTTCGCGCGCGGAATGCCGATGAAATGAATTTCTGGCGTCCCCACGGTGGTAATAATTTCGGCGCGATAAATCCCGGGGAACTTTTCCTGTTTAAATCCCGTTATCCGGAAAATCGGATTGTTGGCGGTGCCTATTTTGTTCGCCACACCACGCTCCCGCTGGATCTTGCTTGGGAGGTCTTTAAAGAAGCCAACGGCGTGGAGTCGCTCGATGCGTTTCGGCGTAAAATCAGCTCCATCCGAGGTGATAACGAACGCAATCCAGTCATCGGCTGCACCGTGTTGACCCAGCCGTTTTACCTCCGGGACGGGGAGTATCTTCCCGCGCCGACCGATTGGGGTCGCAGCATCGTCACGGGCAAAAGTTACGATGCCAGCCATGGTGAAGGGGCCAAACTCTGGGAGAATGCAAGATTGGCGATGACCGGTGACAGTTTGCGCGACCAACCGATTCCAGATCAGTCTAACCGATACGGCAACCCGCAACTATTCGCGCCACGATTGGGGCAGGGCGGCTTTCGCGTGGTGGTCATGGAGGGCTATCAACGTCGCTGCGCTGTCACCGGCGAGAAAACTTTGCCCGTCTTGGAAGCGGCTCACATTCGTCCCTATGCCGACGATGGTCCGCATTCAATCTCAAACGGAATTTTTCTCCGGTCTGACTTGCACACACTTTTTGACCGTGGATACATAACCATCACCAACGATTATCACGTTGCCGTCAGCCGCAGGATTCGTGACGAATTTTCCAACGGTCGTGAATATTACGCTTTAGAGGGAAAAGCGCTGCAAATCACTCCCCAGTCCGCCGCCGACCGCCCATCGAAGGAATTTTTAGAGTGGCACCAAAATAATTGCTTCCGTAATCAATAAATCGATCGGTGTTCCACACCAGACCGAATTGCCCCACCTTCCACCGACCCAGTCGAATTTTCCGCGCAATTTCTTTTCGCCGGCGCTCATTTCTGCCATAAACCAGGCGTGGCAAATCTGGCCCATGGCATTTACGAGGCGCTTCTGGACGAGGATCTGTCAGCACTCCTCGCGCAGCATCCGGAATTGCGTTCGGTGTTCGCCAAGATTGAACCGGAAGAAGAGCCGGCGCGCTATGCGGCGTTTCTTGGCCGTGTCATCGAAAAAGCCCTTTCGCTTGAAAACGACCCTGTCGCCCGCCTACGCCTGTGCAATGAAATCGTGGATCGCATCGCCGGCACCCCAAGCGCCGAGTTTCTGAGGACCCGCCGGCTGGTGACCATGGCCAAACCGTTGCTGTTAGAAATCACGCCGCCGCACTACGCCGCATCGGGTGTTCCCCGGCCCGAAACGCCGCTGGCCAAAAGCACCTTGTTCACGGGTTCACCGAGCGACCCCCAGCTTGTGCATGAATTGCTCCAGGAAATGCAGTCAGCGGATTCGCTGGATGTGCTGATTTCATTTATCAAGTGGTCCGGCCTGCGATTGCTCATGCGCGGATTTGAAGAGTTAAGTCAGCGCGGCGGCAAAATCCGCATCATCACCACGTCCTACATGGGCGCATCGGATGCGGAGGCGATTGAGTGGCTCGCCCGCCAGGTAAACACCACAGTGCGGGTTTCCTATGACACCGATCGGACGCGGCTGCACGCGAAAGCATATTATTTCCATCGCAACACTGGATTTTCCACCGCCTATATTGGCTCGGCCAACATGTCCCAAGCCGCCATGACCAGCGGCTTGGAGTGGAATCTCAAGGTGACGGCGCAAGACCAGCCGCACATCGTTGACAAATTCGTGGCGGAGTTCGAGACGTATTGGAACAGCCGGGAATTTTTGCCCTTCAATCCAGACGAACCCCAAGTCCTCCGGGATGCCATCAGCCACGCGCGCAGCCGGACCAGCAGTGTGCCGGTGTTCTTCGACATTCGCCCGCACGCCTTTCAAGAACGGATTCTCGATGCGCTTGAATCCGAGCGGTTGGTTCACGGCCATTGGCGCAATCTCGTCGTCGCCGCGACCGGCACTGGCAAGACCGTGGTGGCCGCTTTCGATTTCAAACGGTTCTTTGAAAAAAATCAGCGACAGGCCAGATTGCTATTCGTTGCCCACCGGCGCGAGATTCTGGAACAAGCCGTCGGAACATTTCGTGCCGTTCTCCGACTTCCCGCCTTTGGTGAACTTTTGGTCGGACCGCACTCGGCTTCGCGGTTGGATCATCTCTTTTGTTCGGTGGATATGCTCCAATCCCGAAAACTTTGGGAGCAGGTCGGCGTGGAATTTTACGACTTCATCGTCGTGGACGAAGTTCACCATGGTCCGGCGGCCAGCTACCGCGCCATCTTCGACAAATTTGAGCCGCGCATCCTCTTGGGCCTGACGGCCACCCCGGAGCGCATGGGCGGTGAAAGCGTGGCGGCAGATTTCGGCAATCGTTTCGCGGCCGAGATCCGCTTGCCCGAGGCACTGGAGGAAAAATTACTTTGCCCGTTCCACTACTTCGCCGTGGCGGACCCGGTGTCGGTCGCCGGTGATAATTTTTGGAAAAATGGCCGCTACGATGTGCAGGCGCTGGAGAATGTTTATATCGGTTCCAATCCGCAGGCCCAGCAACGGGTCGAGACTGTGCTGGAGGCGCTTGCCCGTTACGAGCCTGATCTGGCTCGGGTGCGCGGACTTGGCTTTTGTGTCAGCGTGAAGCACGCCGAATTCATGGCGGCGGAATGCAACCAGCGTGGCATTAAGTCTGCCGTGCTAGTCGGCGACACGGAGGATCAGGCGCGCGCGCAACACATCGAAGACCTGCGCGCGGGGCGCCTTACACTATTATTCACCCGCGACGTGCTCAATGAAGGTCTCGACGTGCCCGAGGTGAACACGGTGCTTTTCCTCCGGCCCACCGAAAGCCTCACGATTTTTCTTCAGCAGTTAGGCCGTGGCTTGCGGCATTCTCCGGGCAAGGATTGCCTGACCGTCTTGGATTTTGTCGGCCAGGTGCATCGCCGCTACCGGATCGACCGCAAACTCAAAGCCTTGTTGCCCAAGCGGCGATTCAACATCCAGCGCGAGGTGGAGATGGATTTTCCGCATCTACCAGCCGGATGCAGTATCCAACTTGACCGCGTGGCCCGTGAGCATGTGTTGACCAACATACGTGAAAATCTGCGCAATCTAGCCGACCAAGTGCCCGACCGGCTGGAATCCTTTGAGCACGAAGCTGGGCAATCGTTGACGTTTGGCAACTTCGTCCGTTTCCATGATTACGAGCCGGAAGCCTTGCTGTCACGCAACACCTGGACGCAATGGAAGGCCAGCGCTCGGCTGACTCCACCGCCCACCGACCCGGATATCAATCGTTTGCAGGATGCACTGATCAGCGCCGCACAAACGAGCGGACCAAGGGAAATTGCGCGGTTGCGGAATGTCGTCACCCACTTAAAGGGAGGGAATGCAGCGGCGGCGCTCGCCGATGCCGGCGACTCAGCCCTCGTCGCGCACTACCGCATCTGGGGGCAACCGGGGCGCAAACTGGGAATGGCCAGTCTCGATGAATCGTTTCAGCGAGCGGCCCAAAATCCAACGGTGCTGAATGACCTTGAAGAAGTCTTGGCGTGGTCGGATGAAGAATCGCGGATTGGTGCCACAGCGCTAAATCTGCCATTCCCATGCGCGCTGGAACTTCACGCCACCTACGGCAGCGATGAAATCAAAGCCGCGCTGGGCGGTGCCACTTTTGAGTCCGCCGGTAGCACCGGGGTTGGCTGGCTGCATTTCCGGCCAATTAAAACCATCGTCGCCTTGGTCACGTTCCAGAAAACCGAAAAAGAGTTTTCACCGAGCACGATGTATCAAGATTACCCGATTAGCCGGGACCTGCTGCATTGGGAAACTCAAGCGCAGACGACCCAAGTCAGTGAACCCGGACAAAACATGATCCATCACGAGGAGCGAGGTTACACGATGCTGTTCTTTGCTCGCGCTCAGAAGCGAGTAGATGGCGTCACCGCTCCGTTCACATTTCTCGGACCTGCCAAACTCGTCAGCCACCAATCGGACCGTCCCATCCAAATGATCTGGCGGCTCGCTCATCCGATGCCGGCCGAGATGTTTGAAGAAAATCGGCGCGGGGGTTAAGCCAGTTTGGAATCACCAGTATTTTGCCTTCGCCGGAATGACCCACCGCACGCCGCCGCGTGGATCAGCGACATCGCCGCTATGGCGCGGGATGACATGAAAATGAAACTGCGGCATCGTCTGGCCCGCCGCTTTGCCGTCGTTCACGCCCAGATTGAAAGCCTCCGGCGCGGGCATCAGGGTTTGCTGCAAACGAGCCTGTGCCCAGTCCACCCATTCCAGCAAGCGTGATTTCTCTACAGCGTTAAGTTCTTGGAATCGTGTCAGCGCGCGGCGCGGTATTATCAGTGTGTGTCCGGGCGACACCGGAAACTTGTCGCTCACCACCGCAAATAAATCATCCGTTGCCAGCACTCGCTCAGGCTCAATCAAGCCAAACGCCGGCAGCGCCAATTCGGCGGCAGCGTTCGGTTGGGGTGTGGCGGTTGGCATTTGGGGTCAGTAGGTCGTAACCAGATGTTCCTCGCGCCACCGCAGACTTTCCAGTGCCGGATAAAACTTTTCTTCACCCGGCGGAATCACCGATTTGCCCGCGATGGCCACCAGATCACGCTGGCCTTCGATTCGATCATCCAGCCGTTCCTCATTCACGCGCCAGATGCCGGCGCGCTTTTTGCCATCGGGCACCGGAGCGATCAAATGCCGGTCCATCGCCCAGTGATGATTTGGGCACAAGGCCATGCCGTTCGTCGGCTTGTCATTCCGGCTCACGTTAAACGGAATCAAGTGCGCCGCCTCCACCAACGAAACCGATTGGTCGAGCAGCACGCGCACGCCGCACGCCGCACACCGGTAATCGTAAATTTCCAAAATCGTCCGGCGGAAGGCCCCGTCACGGCCCGGCGGCATTTCCTCCCGCAGCGCGGCCACGGGAGCCGGCGCGCGACTGGTGGCGGCCAGCGCGGCGAGCTTGTCGCGGTCATCAGGAAAATAGCGGGCAATCAGCGCCTCTCGCAATTGATGGCGCGACATGGGATCATTCAGCAACTGCCACATGCCATCGTCGAATTTTCCGCAGGCCACCCGTCGGCGCAATTCGGCCACGCTGGGCGCGCCGGCCGTCGCCCCTGATTGGTATATGTCGCGCTCGCCGGCCACGGGCACGAGCCGCCAGAATTTGTCGCCGCACAGATGGAAGAACGGATTCTGAATCGCCGGCTGGTCGTTTTCCCGGCGCACAACCGCGAAGTATCGCTTGAAGGTCGCAACCAGTTCATCACTCAACGGCACCTCATTGCGGGCAATGACGCCGTGATCCAAAAGATCAATGATACTGAGCAGCAAAGCGGGCTTGTGCGGCCGCTCATGCGAACCGCTCTTATCCCGGCGGAGGTTGTAAAGCCGCTCCAGCCAGTTTTCCCAGACAGTATTGCTCGCGGCCATGCGCTACTTCTGCCACAAACGGCACGGCGGTTAAAGTCCATTCCTGAAGCTGATATCAAATCAGCGATCCTCTCCTTGACTACATGGGTTGAATCCTGTCATTTATTTTGCAATCCAATCAGCCCATGAAAGCGCGCTCCGCTCTCACCGATGACCTCAAGATACTACAACGTCTTGTGCAGGCTGGTAAATTGTTCGCGGTTCAGGAGTGGATCAAGGCCGGCAAACCGCTGCGGCTGCCGGATGGCAACCAACCCAAGACTTCCGCCTTATACACCGCCGTGGAAACCGGCTTCCACAGCCTGGTCGAGGAATTACTTCGCGCCGGTGTCTGGTCCGCCCCGGAACTTTCCACCGCTCTTGAACTCGCCCGCGAGCTGCGGCGCTTCGACGTTGCCGAACTCCTCGCCCAGCGCGGCGCCCGTCCCAAGCCGATGGATTTTGAGACCAGTTGTGACAAACTCGACCTCTTCATGATGGAACAGCAACTCCGTGCTGGCACCAATCCCAATGATGGCAATGTTTTTGCCCAGGTTCTTGACTCCAAAAAAGCGCGTCCGCTGCTCGGTTTCTTCCGCCAGTTTCGCGCCGAGTTTCCGGCGCTGGAGGATCAGGCTGCTTTGGCGCTGGCCGAGGCGGTCAAGAACCGTCAAGTTCGTTGGGTGGCGCTGCTGGTTTGGGCCGGCGCCGATCCCTTTCGTCCGGTTCCAAACAGTCTGGATGAAACTTTTCCCGTTGATCCCGATGATTACACCACGGCGGCCAGAGAGGCGGCTTGGATCAATAACCCGGAAATCTTGAAGGTGCTCCATTTGAAACCGACTCCCGCCCAGGCGCTCGAGCTGCTTTCCAGCCTCTCCTATCGCCACGACGCCAAATTCTTTCAGCATCTCCTGGCCATCATTCCTCGGGAATTGATCAATGATACGCCACGGGCTTCATCCAAGGTCCTGGAAAGTTTGGTCGGCCAGTATCCGCACCGAAACTTCATCACCAATGTCCCGGACGAAAAGGCCAATGCGGAAAATCTTCAATGTCTCGAGTTGCTGCTGAATGCGGGTGCCCGCTGGAATCCGCCGCCGGAGGATCACCGTTCTGCGCGCCGGAATTTGTTGGGACACGACCCGCGCTATATCGTCCAGTTGCTCCGACTCCTGCTCTACACCCCAAACGCGGCCAATCTCGAGAGCTTTCTGGAACTCTGTCACTCGCAAACTCTCAAAGCTAAAATCGCCACCGTAGATGCACCGCTAATCCAAGAGCTTCAGACGCTGCGCAAATCCCATCGCTCGGTCAGCGGTGGCGATGCATCAGCCAATACGGAAATGGCTCCGGTGGCGGTGGCTGATACGCCGGCGGTTTGACTTCCGGCGGCTTGGTTTCCTCGGGTTCATCGCGCTCCCGTTTTCTGGTTTCCGGGTAAGGCCCGCCCACCGGCACGGCTTTGGCATCAAAGTTTCCATCCCGTGACGGATCCGGATATCCCTTGGGACCCATTTTCGCCGCCGCTTCCCGCGCCCAGAATAACCAGTCGGTCTGTTCTTTTGATAAGCTACCACCGCCCTCCCGCCGCCATTGCTCTTCACAGGATTGGACATATGCCAGCATCCCTTGCATCTCTATCCATTCTTGCGCGGCGCGGGCCAGATTATCGCTCCGCTGGGCGGCAATTTCCTCCAGCTTTTTCTCGTGGCGTTTGAGACGTTCACGGTCTTTGCGCGCCTTCTCCGCTTTGGCCTCCTTCTCCGCTTCAATCGCTTCCTGTTCAGCCTCCCGCTTGGCCTCTTCTTCCCGCTGCTTTGCCCGCACTGTCTCCCGCTGGCGCTGATCTTCATATCCGCGAAACACCGCTTCCACCTTTTCGACGACGACTCCCAGCACTTCTTCCAGCGACCGGCCGTCGTTCTCCGTCCATTTGCGTTTCCCCTTCAGTCCCCAGGCGCAGACCTCAACGGTTAGATTTCCGGCCGGCTTTGTCTCCTTCAATTGCCACGTCCAGCTCGGCTTGCGCTTGTCTGCGGCGGTTGGCTCCCGTTCGATCTCCAGTTTCGCCTCGCTCCATTTTAACGTGACCTGATCCTTGTCCCGGACGACCTGCAATCCTTCGTATCCACTATCGCCCGCCTTGAATTCATAATCCCGATCCTCCAGTTCGCAGACGATCGCATGCACCGCCGGCACCAGCCGCGGTATCATCGGGACCGATAGTTCGCAGGCAAACAGATCTTTGCCCTGCACACTGACAAAGCCCAATTCGCCAGGTTTTTCTTTGTTCAAAGCCGTCCGATGTTTCTCGGCAATGGCATGCAACTCACTTCCATCCGGCGGCAATGCCACGGCGTCACACTTGACCGCTCGTGTGGCCGTCAGGAGATTGTTCGCGGCCCAGTCCTCGCGGCGTGCCACATTTGCCGCCACCTGGAATGTCACCTTGGAATCCTGATCCGTTTTGGCCGGCAGCAACGGTTCGCGCTTCAGTTTTTCACCCGCCTCCACCCGCGCCCAGTAACCGCGCGGTGGTCTTGGAATCCCCATCCGCCGACAGGTCTTCGCCAGCGCCACGTTTGAAAGCCCCAGTTCAGCCGCCAGTTTCATGCAGGGCTTGCTCCACATCGCCTCATGCAACTGTTCGCGGGTATATTCCACGGCCACCGGTAGATCCACCATTTTGCTTTCCTTGGCGGCAACGGCACCATCATTCGCCATCGGCCCGTCTTGCCCGGGTTCAGATTGGTGACCGTCCGCAAGAACCACCGGCTTCTGCCGCAGTGAACCTTTGCGCCAGAGTAAGCCCTCGTTAGCCATCTCGAGTTCATGGACAGGCAGAGGTTTCACCGTGACCGGTAGATTTAATTGAAGCCGGGTCCAGTGGTCGCGTTCTGGCCTTGGCACATTCAATTCGTTGCAAACTCGGACCAACTCCACGTAGGTGGTGCCGAGTTCTACTGCCAGTTTGGAGAGCGAGCTGTTCCAGACTTTTTGATATAAATCCTCCCGGGATATCCGGATGGGTTCATGCAGCGTGGCATCCGATGCAGGAATAGGGTTTTCGTTGCTGCTGGAGACTGCTTGGATCAATCGGGCATCCGGATTTTCGGCGATGGCTGGCTTTGCTTCAATGATCCCGCCGGCGTCAGATACGCCGCTTTTCGGACGATTCAATGGTGCGGATTCCTCGCTGGCCTTGCGCGGGCCGCGTGGAATTTCCGTTGGCTTTCCCGGTGGCGCGGGCGGCAGTGGCTCCTGAACTTCGGCCGTGCCCAGTTCCAGTCGATGCCAATAACCCCCGTGCGGCCGCGGTATATTCAAGTCCTCGCAGATGGTTGCCAGCTCTGGATAGGTATATCCAAGCTGCGCAGCGAGTTTCACAAACGTCCGCGTCCAAACCAGCTGATGCAGCTCCTCGCGGGTAATTTTCGGTGCTGGATCGCTCATGCTTTTTCCATAACCCAACCCGCCTGAAATGGCAACCCTCAGCCAACATCGCAAAGAATATCTGCCGGACAACCATAGCCTCCTTGACCTCATTTCAATTTTGGTTCTCGTCCGCAGGGTGGCCAGTCCAGCCTGAATCATAATAAATGCATTTTATCCTTGCCGCCGACTCTGAATTGTCAGAAATATTGGGTGCTATTTCTGACAATATTTGGATGGTTAATTGAATGAAAACCATTGATTCCAGATTAAAAAGTCGCGTTTATGGTGGTGGTAGGGGTTCCGTGTTCACGCCGAATGTATTTTTAGACCTCGGCGGACGGAATGCCGTGGACAAGGCTCTGTCGCGTCTGGTGACCAAAGGCACGATTCGCCGGCTGGCGCGAGGCCTTTATGAGTATCCACGGGAGCACCAGGAATTGGGGTTATTGTCGCCGGACATTCAGAAGGTGGCGAAGGCGTTGGCAGGAAAAGATCGCATCCGGCTGCAACCCGCTGGAGCTTACGCCGCCAACCTGCTGGGCTTGTCCGATCAGGTGCCCGCCAAAGTGATTTTTCTGACCGATGGACCATCGCGCACGGTGAAGATTGCCCGCCAGGAGATCCAGTTGCGCCGCACCACGCCCCGCAATATGGCGGCGGCGGGGCGGTTGAGCGGCCTGCTCATGCAGGCGTTGCGGCATTTGGGTGAGCAACAAATCAATTCTGCCCGCGTGGCGCATTTGAAACGCACCTTGCCGGCCAGAGAACGACACCAGTTATTGAGCGATCTTCCACTGGCGCCCGCGTGGATGCATCCACTTTTTCGCGACCTGGCTGGAGCTTGATTTATGAAGTTGGATTTTTTCAAACGCCCCGCCTCGGAGCAGGCGCTGATCATCCGGGAAACGGCGGCGCGCCGCGGTTTGCTGGCCGTCATGGTGGAGAAAGATTTCTGGGTTTCCTGGACATTGGCCGTGCTTTTCGCCCATCCGGAGCTCGCCCGGCAATTGGTGTTCAAAGGCGGCACGTCATTATCCAAAGTGTTTGGGGTTATCGGCCGCTTTTCCGAAGATATCGACTTGTCCGTCAGTCCGGCGTTTCTTGGTATCAGCGAGGCGGCGGTGGCGCAGGCAGGCAGTCGGCATCAGCGAACTGAGCGGATGCGGGAACTCGAGACGGCGTGTATTGCCAGCGTGCGCGATCGGTTCTTGCCGGAGCTGGAACACCTGGCTGTCGCGGCGCTCGGGAAACGTCCGGATGGTGCCGCTTGGATGGAATTCCAAGTGGATGCTACAACCCATTCGCCCGTGGTGCTTTTTTATTATCCTTCCAACGAACCCTCCGGTTTCAATTATTTGGGACGCGTGGTAAAACTGGAATTTGGGTCATTGACGGATCAGAACCCGGTGGGCACTCACCCGATTCGTCCTTGGGTGGCCGAGGAATTTCCGAAAATGTTTGATGATTTTCAGTGCCAGCTTGTGGCGCTGGAACTAGAGCGGACCTTCTGGGAAAAAGCCACCATCTTGCATGCGGAATATCATCGCGATCCTGAAAAGCCGATCCGCGACCGCTTCTCGCGGCATTATTCCGACATGGCCGCGCTAGCCCGACACCCCATCGTTGAACGCGCACTGGTTTGCGATGATTTGCGACAACGCGTGGCCGATTGGAAGAGTCTGTTTTTTACCGCAAATTGGGCGCGTTATGATTTGGCCAAGCCGGGAACTTTTCACCTGGTGCCACCGGCCTATCGCCAGGCTGAATTGGAAAAGGATTACCTTGCCATGAGGGATATGTTTCTCACCCCGCCGCCATCGTTTCAAAACATTTTAGAAACTGTGCGCGATCTTGAAACCCGTATCAACCGGACTATCTGAGCATCGTGGTCCTGCGCAAGTAGTTCGTGTTCCTCAACGGTTAACTTGGTTTGCGCTCCGTTCCTGTATCACTGTGAGTCCATTAAAATAATGGCCTGACCGGCACGATCCCCTTCCAATGGTGGCCATCCGCAAGGATCGCATGTTAACCGGCGCGTGCGTGGACTCCCTGCCGGCGTTCAGAGCCAACCGATGCCCCACTGAAAGGCCGGACTTTGTCTTCAGTCAGGATAAAGACTATGAATGGTCATAAATTGTTTCACGAAGTTCGAAGCTGGCTCGATGCTGAAAAATTCTCCTTCTCGGCGAACGTTGAGAATACCAGCATCCAATTGCGCCTGGACCTTAACCACGGACTAGTCCCCGTCCGGCTGCTATGCGAGGAGTCTCCAGTAATTTTGCAGGTCGTCTGCTCGCTGCCCGTCAAAGCGCCGAGGGAAAAGATATTCGGGACAAGCTTGGCGCTGCTCAGGCTCAATGCCCGGATTCGCATGGGCGCCTTTCATTTGGACACGGACGATGGCCTCATTATGTTCCGGTTGTCGCAACCAATCCAACCGGATTCGGATTTGAGAAAGCAGATTCGCGAAGCCTTTGATACCGCGCGCAACACGATGGACGCCAATTTCCTGCCTCTGACCCTCTTTTGTTGTTCCACA
>CAIXPZ010000234.1 GCA_903921455.1 uncultured Verrucomicrobia subdivision 3 bacterium
CCCGTCCGACGTGCTCGACCACGCGACGAGCGAAATCGCCAGCGGCAGCAAGCTGGGCATTGACGCGACGAAGAAAATTCCCGGCGAAGGATTCAAACGCGCCTGGCCGCCGCTCATCAAGATGGATGAAGCGGTGAAGGCGAAGGTGGAAAAGCTATTGGGAGGAACAGGCGCATGAAGTTTATGAATATTTTACGGCTTCTGTCGGTTTGTGGTTTGTGGTTTGGTTTCGCAGCACGAGGCCAAGACATTTTTCTCGAAGCCGAGCAGTTCGCGGATTTCGGCGGCTGGGATCTGGACCAGCAATCCATGGAACAGATGGGGTCGCCGTATCTGCTGGCGCACGGGCTGGGCGTGCCGGTAAAAGACGCGGTGACCACGGCGACATTCCCAGCCGCGGGAACTTTCCGCGTATGGGTGCGGACGCGCGACTGGGTGGCGCCGTGGAAAGCGCCGGGGACTCCGGGTAAATTTCAACTGCTCATCAATGGCAAACCGCTCGCCACGACGTTCGGCACCGAGGGCGCGGCCTGGCATTGGCAAGATGGCGGTCGGGTGGACGTGGGAATAAAGACGACGGTGGCGCTGCACGATTTGACGGGATTTGAAGGACGCTGTGACGCGATTTTGTTTTGCAAAGATGCCGCGTTCACCCCGCCCAATGAATCTGGCGCGCTGGCCAAATACCGACGTGAGTCACTCGGCCTGCCGGAGCAACCGGATGAGGGCGGCACGTTTGACCTGGTGGTGGTCGGCGGCGGCATTGCCGGCACAAGCGCCGCGATTTCGGCGGCGCGCAACGGCTTGAAGGTGGCGCTGGTGCAAGATCGTCCGGTGCTCGGGGGCAATGGCAGTTCCGAAGTGCGCGTCTGGCCGGAGGGTCACACACGGCAGAAGCCGTATCCGCACATCGGCGACATCGTGGAGGAACTGGTCCCGGCGAAAGCACCTGGCACCGGCAATGCCAAGGCGGGTAACATTTACGCTGACGCCCGTAAAACGGACCTCGTCGCCGCAGAGCCGCGCATCACGCTGTTTTTGGAGCAGCGCGTTTTTGCCGTGGAGACCAACGGCCACCGCATCACCGCCGTGGTGGCGCAGCACGTCCGCACGGCGCGGCGCGTGCGGCTGGCGGGCAAATTTTTCGCCGATGGCACCGGCGATGCGACGGTGGGTTTTCTCGCCGGCGCGGATTACGAGATGACCCGGGAAGAACACCAAGGTTTGAGCAATCTCTGGAACGTCATGGATGCGGCGGACACGAACCAGGTGCTCAAATGCGAGTGCAAGGACAAGACGGCGCTGGCGATGGCGTGCGAGGCGGGGGCGGCGCCGCAGCCGTTTCCGCGCTGTCCCTGGGCGATTGATTTAAGCGACAAGCCGTTTCCCGGCCGCAACCATCTCAAAGGACAGTGGGGCTCAACCAACGCGCTGCAAAATCTCGGCGGCTGGTTTTGGGAAAGCGGTTTCGACAAGGACCCCATCACGGACATTGAACAAATCCGGGATTTGAACTTGCGCGCGATGTATGGCGCATGGGATGCGCTCAAGAATGTGGATCAGCTTTATCCCAACCACCGCATCGGCTGGGCCGCGTTCATCGCCGGCAAACGCGAGTCGCGCCGGCTGCTCGGCGATGTGATTCTGACGGTGGATGATTTTCTCGCTAATCGCGTGTTTCCGGACGGCGCTTTTCCGTGTTCGTGGCACATTGACGTGCATACGCCGGACAAAACTTTTCAGAAGGGACTCGAAGGCGAGGAGTTCATCTCCCGCGCGACCGAGGGCAAGGGTTACGAATATCACGGACCGTATTGGGCGCCGTATCGCTGTCTCTACAGCCGCAATGTGACGAATCTTTTCATGGCGGGCCGCGACATCAGCGTGACGCACGACGCGCTCGGCCCGGTGCGCGTGATGCGCACCTGCGGCATGATGGGCGAAATTGTGGGCAAAGCCGCGTGGATTTGCGTGCGCGACAACACCACTCCGCGCGGCGTTTTTGAAAAGCACCTGCCGGAACTCAAGAACCTGATGGCGCAGCCAGGAAAAATGCGGCGGGCCACATTGACCGGCGACTTGGCGGCACCGGAACAACTCCCTTGACCTCATCCGGCGGGCGGATTGAGCTTTCGGACGGCGCGTGCTGGCTGGCGGCTGGGCGCCAGCGCCAATGGCTTCAGCGCCGAAGAATGGGGCCTAGAGCATTTTCATAAATACTGTAGCCGTTCGACTGGGAGCGAAATATGGGCGGTCTTTTTGGGGGTTTGGCTTCGTTTCGGCTTAGTCACAGGGTTGCAGGGAACCTGCTCCTGCGCCAAAGGCCGATGATCGGCACCGCTCGCCAAAACCCAAAAATCCTCGCTCCGAACGGTTACATCATTTCTGCAAACGCTCTAATCTAACCCTGGCGCGTCGGGCATTGCAACTGTCGGTCCGAAATCCACGGCACCATGCGCTGTTTGTCCCGTGCGGTGCCTTTCACCTCGACGTAGCCCAGCTCCCACGGCGATGGCCCCTCGTATTCGCTCCGCCGCCCGGTGATCTGAATGCCCTCGGCGGACAAGGTGCACGTGGCGAACAACGCTTCCTGGTAAGGCGCGGTGTATTTCATGGAGGGATGGCTCTGGTCCGCCTCGGCACCATAGCGCACATGCGAGAATTTTTCTCCCAGCCACTGATAGGACATGCTGTTGACCTGCACGTAATGGATACCGGCCAATTGGACGGCGTAATCAATATGGTGATGGCCGCTGAAACAGGCACCCACCTTGCGCCACCCCGCCGCCTGGTTGACCTGCTCCAGGAGGGACCGGATCTCCGCCCCGTTCTCCACGCCCTCCGGGTCTTCCAAGCTCTGGTGCGAGAAGATGAGCGTCGGCGCCTCGGACTTTTGCAGGTCCGTCCGCAGCCAGGCTTGTTGCTCCGCGCCGATGTATCGCGGATAACCCGGCGCACGCTTCCCGGGCTTGAGTTCATTGCCGTCCAGCACCACGAAATGCCAGCCGCCCTGATCGAAGGAATAATAGGGCTGCGGCATCTTCCAAAAGGCCATGACTTGCGGCCACTTGAACCCGCCGTCGTTGTCATGATTGCCCAGCGTATGATAGCGGGGGCGCGCGAACTCTTCCCAAATGGCCAGAAACGGCCGGTTCTTTTCGTAAGGCCGGCAGAAGTCACCCAGTTGAAGGATGAACTCCAATTGATCCTGCTTCGCCATGTCAATGAAGCGGCGCAACCGGATTTCGCCATCATGCATGATGTCCTGATGCACGCCCGCGCACACGCCGAACTTCAGCGTCCGGGGCGAAGCTGCCGCCGGCAGATTCCAGGCCAGCAACACCGGCACCGCCGCAGCCGTGGTCTTGAGAAAATCGCGTCGCGACCAGTTCATGGCGGCAGTATGAATCCAGCCCGCACTCCGTGTCACGACTCTTCAGTCCGTTGCTCCCCATCTCTCCCAAGGAGCGCGAAGGCGGCATCCAAGTGGCGGGTCGATGCGGTCAAAATTAGTCAATAGTGCCGGCTCCCTGCGCATTTCATCATGAAACAGCCTTGTTTTAGTCGTTTACGACGTAAAAAAGCCGGCAGACCCGGCCAAAACCAGACTGAAAAAGCCGCTTTGCTATGTGACAAAGTCACTTTTTCAGACTGCGGAACGAGTTTGTTTGATTACAAAATGACCTTGTCTGATGCCCCCGCGACCTTGCAATCTGACAATATCAGCCCGTGGCCTGACTGGACGCAGTCGGGCTACGCTGACGAACGGGGAATGCGGAGTGCGGAATGACCGGCAAGTTTTCAGTTCAGTTCTTGGCGGTCGCAAGTTCTTCTTCGAAATCGACGATTTCCTTAATCTGGACGAGAAACCACCTGTCGATTTTGGTCAGATTAAAAATCTCCTCGATGGTGAAGCCGGCGCGCAGGGCGTGGCGGATGAAGAAGATGCGTTCGGCGTTGGGCACGCTCAGCTTGCGGCTGATGACGTCGCGCGGCAGGAGGTCGCGGTCGCCATAGACTTCGGTGCCGATGCGCCAGGGTTTGCCGTCGCCGCCCAGGCCGCTGCGGCCAATCTCCAGCGAGCGCAGGCATTTTTGGAGGCTTTCCTTGAACGTGCGCCCGATGGCCATGGCTTCGCCGACGCTTTTCATCTGCGTGGTGAGCGTGGGGTCGGCCTGCGGGAATTTCTCGAAGGCAAAGCGCGGAATCTTGGTGACGACGTAATCAATGCTCGGCTCAAAGCTCGCGGGGGTTTCGCGCGTGATGTCGTTCTTGAGCTCGTCGAGCAGGTAGCCGACGGCGAGTTTGGCGGCGATCTTCGCGATGGGAAAGCCGGTGGCCTTGGACGCGAGCGCCGAGCTCCGGCTGACGCGCGGGTTCATCTCGATGATGACCATGCGGCCGTTCTCCGGGCTGACGCCGAACTGGATGTTCGAGCCGCCGGTCTCGACGCCGACGGCGCGGATGACGGCGAAGCTCTGGTCGCGCATGATCTGAAATTCCTTGTCGGTCAGCGTCTGGATGGGCGCGACAGTGATGCTGTCGCCGGTGTGGACGCCCATGGGGTCGAAGTTCTCGATGGAGCAGATGATGACGCAGTTGTCGGCCTTGTCGCGCATCACTTCCATCTCGTATTCCTTCCAGCCGAGCAACGATTCTTCGATGAGAATTTCGTTCACGGGCGAGAGTTCAATGCCGTTCTTGGCGATGGCTTCAAATTCGTCCTGGTTGTAACCAATGCCGCCGCCCGTGCCGCCGAGCGTGAATGCGGGACGAATGATGAGCGGAAATTTGCCGATTTTTTTCGCGACGTCACGGGCTTCGTCGAGATTGTGCGCGACGCCCGAGATGGGCACGTCGAGGCCGATCTTCAACATCAGCTCTTTGAACGCGAAACGGTCTTCGCCGCGATGAATGGCGTCGGGTTTCGCGCCGATCATTTCCACGTCGTGCCGGGCGAGCGCGCCGTTTTTGTGGAGCGACATCGCGGTGTTGAGCGCGGTCTGACCGCCGAGCGTGGGGAGCAAAACGAGTTTGCCTTTCGCGCCGAGACGTTTCATTTCTTCCTTCTCGCGGATGATGATCTTCTCCACGCATTCGGGCGTGATGGGTTCGATGTAGGTGCGGTCGGCGAACTCCGGGTCGGTCATGATGGTGGCCGGGTTGGAGTTGATGAGAATGACGCGGTAACCTTCCTCGCGCAGTGCCTTGCACGCCTGGGTGCCGGAATAGTCGAACTCGCAGGCCTGGCCGATGATGATCGGGCCGGCGCCGATGATGAGGACGGAATGGATGTCGGTGCGTTTGGGCATGAAAAATTATGATTTACGATTGCCGATTTACGATTTCAAACGGGCAAGATTGAACACGAATTAAATGCGGAGCGAAAGTAAATTGCGGCAAAGTTCCACCATGCCATTTTCTTTTACTCCACGCGCTGGATGCGGATGGCCAGATAGGGATGGCCGGACAGAGGGATGGAACGTCCCGACTCGTCGCCGAAAAAATAGCCGTCTTTTTTCTTCAGCGTGAACAAGCCGTCCACCGGCGTCACGGTCATGGCCCAAGTGTCGAGGATTTCGGCCCGGAACTTCATGCCGTCGGCCAGCACGCGTTTTTGCGCCGGCAGGAGAAATTCCCAGGACGCTGGCGTCTGCTGACCGAGATAGACAAGGTAATATTTTCCGGCGCGGCCGGCATATTCCGGATGCTGCCATTTATCGAGCGGCTCCAGGCCTTCCGGCGGCGCGGCATCGAGGATTTTTTTAAGGAACGCCAGCCGCGCGGGGCTTTCGCCTTTGAGCACGCCGCCTTTGGACCACCAGAGAATGTTGTCCGGGCTGGCAAACGTCTCGCCATGGCCGACGTAAGTGCCGGCAATCGTGCCATTCCAAAACCGGAAAACCAGTTCCGCCGCCGACAGCTGGCCCCAGCGGTTTGAGATGTTGCCCTCGTATTTCACCTCGTCGAAAACCACCGGCTTGCGATACACATCGCGCAGCAATTCCGCGCGGCCGGCGTCCTCCACGGCAAAACCGTTTTGGACGCTGGCGTGCGTGATCCACGGCAGCGTGTGGTTGAACAGAACCGAGCCGTTGTGGATGGAAAGCAGATGGTGATACGGGTCGTTCGTGGAAATGATTTTGCCGAACCGCACAAAGTCCGCCTCGGATTTCCGGCTCATGAAATCCCATTCGTTCGCCAGCGACCACCAGACATTGCGAAACGCCGCGAGCCGCGCGGCGACGTAGCGCAGATAGCGGTCGTCCGCGTCCGCCGGCATCCGGTCAAAGCCCCAGTGCCCGCCGTCATACGGATGGAACAAAATCACGTCGGCCGCGATGCCGAGTTTTTGCAGGTCGGCGATGCGCCGCTCGAAATGCCGGAAAAATTCCGGCTGGAAGCGCGTGAAATCCCAACGGTTCGGCGGCGTGCCGGCGAACGGATATAAAACCGGCTCGCGGCGGTTCCATTCATACCATTTCGGAAAGACGCACATCCGCAGCTTGTTGAACGGCGCGGTCGCGAGCGTTTGCAAGGTCTGTTCCTCCAGCGCGTCGGGCTGATGCGCCCACGCGTAACACGTCGTGCCCAGCTCCTTGAACGGTTGGCCGTCGGCGTAGGCAAAATGAAACGTGTTCGCGACGCGGACCGGCCCGTGATTGTTCGCCGCCGGCGCCACCACGGTGAAAGCGCCGGTTTGGCCGTTCAGGGCGGCGCAGGAGCTGGCCGTGGCATAATGCCATTCGCCCAGCTGCTCCGGCAGGAAGCGGACGCGGTATATCCCATCGCCGTCGTAAAAGCCATTGGCGACGATCGCCGTCTCACCGCGCGTGAAACGCACAGACAGCGTCACGTCCAGAAAAGGATTTCCATTCGTCGGCCCGTTCAGGGCGATTTCAAAAACGCCCCACTGCTCGACGCCGGCCGGCGCGGCGGGCAGCGCCAGGCAAACTGCGCCGAAGCCCGCCGCCAATAAAATCAGGTCGAAGAACCGGCGGCAGGGCGAAATGGATTTGGCCATGGGTTTGAAATGGTGAAGCCGGAAGATGAAACACGAATTGGCGGCCGCGATAAAGCCAAAAGCCCATCTCAACACTTGAGAAACACCGGTGAACTGAACCACAATCGGACATGGAAGAATTGCGCTGGGAAAAAATAGCCGGCTGGAAGCTGGCGGGGTTTGGGCTCGGGCTGGCGGCGTTCGCGGCACTGCTGTGCGCGAGCGAGCCGGGATTCGTCTTCGGCCTCGACCACGCGAACCTGCTGTTCCACGAGGCGGGCCATCCGTTCGTGGGGATTTTCAATGCGCGGCTGGAGACTTATGGCGGAACGCTGGGGCAACTGACCTTTCCCGTGGTGCTGGCGGTTTCGTTCTGGCGCAAAGGAGAGGCGCCGGCCTTCGCGGCGGCGGTCATCTGGTTTTTCGAAAACTGGCTGAACATCGCGCGTTACATGGCGGACGCGCGGGCGCTGGAATTGCCACTGGTCGGCGGCGGTGATCACGATTGGAACACGATTTTCACGCGCTGGAACGTGCTGCAATACGATTTGAACATCGCGGGCACGGTGAAATTTATCGGCTGGACGGGAATGTTGCTGGCCGCGCTGTGGGTCGGCTGGCGCTGGTGGTGCGATCGCAGACGGGCGGACGATCCGGTTGAACGATTTTGACTGCCACCCGGCGCCGACTGAACCCTTGTTTGGGCAGCTCCAATCGGCGGCGCCGCGGCCTTAGCGCGCATGACTTGCAGCGCGTATGCCGGCCAGCCGTTTGGCACGAAACGGTAGCGCATAATTTACAAATACCAACAGAACCACCATGATGGGCAAATGCGATTGAAGTCCTGGGGTCTATTGTTTTTGCTGATGTGCTCGCTGCCGGTCGCCGGGGCGGGGGTGGCGGTCCTCACCTACCACAATGATATCGCGCGCACCGGCCTGAACCCGAACGAGACGGAGCTCAACCTCACAAATGTCAACCCCAGCAGTTTCGGTAAATTATTTTCCCACGCCGTGGACGGCTATGTCTATGCGCAGCCGCTGGTGCTGACGAATGTGAGCATTCCCGGCCAGGGCGTGCGCAACGTGGTATATGTCGCCACCGAGCATGACAGCGTCTATGCGTTCGACGCGGACACCAACGCGGCGGCGCTGTGGCAGGTGAGCTTCCTCAACCCGGCGGCGGGGGTGACGACGGTTTCCAGCGATGATGTGGACTGCGAAGACCTGTTGCCGGAGATCGGCATCACCAGCACGCCGGTCATCGACGCGGCCAGCGGAACAATTTATGTCGAGGCCAAGACGAAGGAAGTCGCGGCGGGGGTGACGAATTTTGTGCATCGCCTGCACGCGCTGGACGTGGCGACGGGCGCGGAGAAGTTCGGCGGACCGGTGATCGTCCAACCCAGTGTGCCAGGCACGGGCGACGGCAACGACAGCAACGGCCAGGTGCCGTTCAACGGGCTGACACATCTGAACCGCATGGGGCTGTTGTTGAGCCGGGGGGTGGTTTACATCGGCACCGCATCGCATTGCGACAACGGCCCGTTTCACGGCTGGCTGATCGGCTACGGCGCACAGACGCTGACCTTGTCCAATGTGCTCAACCTCACGCCGAATGGCAGCGATGGCGGTCTCTGGGAATCCGGCTGTGCGCCGGGCGGCGACACGAACGGCAACATATTTTTGATCTCCGGCAACGGCACATTTGATGCCAGCACCAATAATGATTATGGCAACAGTTTTCTTAAGCTGTCCGCCACCAACGGATTGCAGGTGGCGGATTATTTCACGCCGTTCAACCAGGACTATCTGAGCCTCACGGACTTTGATCTCGGCTCCGGCGGCACGCTGCTGCTACCGGACGAGGCCGGCAGCACCGCACATCCGCACCTGCTGGTCGGCGCGGGCAAGGAAGGCCGCGTCTATCTCCTCGATCGCGACAACCTCGGGCAGTTCCAAGCCGGCAGCGACAGCCAGATCGTGCAATCCCTGCCGGGGGCTATCAATCCCTGCTTCGACACGCCGGCCTATTTCAACGGGCTGATTTATTTTCTGGGGGTAAGCGACACGTTGAAGGCGTTCAGCATCAGCAACGGCGTCCTGGCCACCACGCCGCAGGCGGAAAGCCCGGCGCGCTATGATTTCCCCGGAGCCACGCCGAGCGTTTCCGCCAACGGCACCAGCGATGCGATCGTCTGGGCAATCCAGGCCGACACTTACGACGTCAGCGGCCCGGCGGTGTTGCATGCCTACAACGCCACCAACGTCGCGCTGGAACTTTACAACAGTCTCCAGGCCGACGGCGGCGCGCGCGATTATCCCGGCGCGGGCGTGAAATTCTCCGTCCCGACGGTCGCCAACGGCAAGGTGTATGTCGGCACACAAAACGGGCTGGCGGTGTTCGGCAACGCGCTGTTCGTGGCGACGCCGTCGATCTCGCCCAACGGCGGAAACTTCTCCGGCTCCGCCACCGTGACGCTCGCTTCCGACACGCCGGGCGCGGCGATCTTTTATACGCTCGACAACGGGCTGCCGACGACGAACTCCATCTTATACACCGGGCCGTTTGCGGTGACGAATTCCACCGGGGTGCGCGCCCGCGCCTGCAAAACCGGCGGCGTGGACAGCTTCGCGGCATTCGCAACGTTCGTGAGCGCCGCCGACGCCGGCACCGGCACCGGCCTGACCGGTGATTATTTTGCGAACCAGTTCATGGCCTTTACCGGCGCGCCCACGCTGACGCGCATAGATGCGACGGTGGATTTTGACTGGGGTGCGGATTCGCCCGACCCGCTGATCAGCACGGATTTGTTCACGATCCGCTGGACCGGAACGGTGCAGCCGCAGTTTGCCGGTGCCTGCACATTTTCGACGACCACCGACGACGGCGCGCGGCTGTGGGTTGACGGGCAACTGCTGATTGACGCGTGGGGCAGCCAGGCACCAACGAAGCGGAGCGGCACCATCTCACTCGCCGCCGGGAAAAAATATCCCATCACGCTGGAATATTTTGAGAACGGCGGCGGCGCAGTGGCGCGACTGGCGTGGAGCAGCGCGTTTCAAACCGAGGAAATCATCCCGCAGACACAGCTTTACCCGGACTACGCGCCGATGTTGACCGGCACCATCATCACCAATGGCGCGATGCAGCTGGAAGTGTCGGCACTGGTCGGAAAAACCTATGTCCTGCAAACGACAACCAATCTTTGGGACTGGCTTCCGCTAAGCACTAACACCGTCACCGCCGCGCCGCTTTATCTGTGGGATGCGAGTGCCAGCAGCTTCAGTTACCGGTTTTACCGCGTCGTGCAGCAGCCCTGAACCGCCGCCCGGTTTTTGAAGATTATTCCGGCTTGAACCGGACGACGTGCCACGGCTGCACGCCCTCGACGATTTTCAGCAGGCAATTGGTGGTGCCGACCAGTTCGGCCCCGGAGGTTTTCAGCCAGCCATCAATCGTCTGACCATGCGATTGCAAATTGAAACCACCCACGACGACATATTTCACCCGCTGGCGGATATAATCCGGCGCATCACTCAAAAGAAAATGCTCCGCGCTCCGGCCACCGAACGGCCGCCACATTGAGATATCGCAATCGTCTTCCGTGCCAATGAAGCCGACGACTCCCGCGTCCGGCGGCAGCAGGTCGCGCACGCTGGCGAGCGCGTCGTAGCGCTGGGAATAGACCGTATAAACTTGCAGCGCACGCACAGCCGCCCGCTGGTCGGGATATGCGGTCACCACTTTGGCCAAAATGGTTTGGGCAGGCCACAGCGGACGATCCGGTGAAATCACCAGCACCACCAGCGCCAGCGCCAGCACGCCACCAACCAGCCACCCCCACCACCAGCGGCGAACGACTTGCACCTGGCCTGCGCCCAGCAGCAGCGCCGGCAACAGCAGCGGATAATAGGGCGCGATGATGCGGTGCGGCGTGACCATGCCGGATTTCATCGTGTAAACGAGCAGTGCGAGCCACGGCGCGGCCAGCACACACAGCCGCAGTTTGGCGGGTATGGCCAGCGGCAAAGAATAATATCCTGCGGAACGGCGCAGCCAGAATGCGGCCGGGATAGAAACGAGCAGCAGCAGACAGCAACCGAAACCAAAGCCCGCCCAGTCTTCCGTTGGAACTTCGGGCAGTAGATGAAAGCCCGGCTCGAAGTTCGCCAGCATCGGCGCCGTCAGGAAATGCGGCGCGATGGCCAAGATATGCTGGTTCCACCAGCCAGCTAGCGGGAACATCGGTGGCAGTAAGTTATTCAACAGCAGCAGCAGCGCGTTGCCCCAGATGCCGACGAGGGGATTCTTCATGTTCATTCCCGTGCGCTCAATGGACAGGCCTGACCAGTCGTGGATGTAATAAATGTTTAACGCCGCCGTCGTCAAAAAGGAAACCACCGCCCCAAGCAGCAGCACCAGCACGGTCATCTTCCAATGCCGCAGCAAAATCGGAATGAGTGGAAAAATCAAGACCGCGCATGGCAGTAGCAACGGAATGTTGCTGGCTTTCGCCCCCGTCAGCAAGGCACCAGCCAATAGCGCATACCACAACTCCGCCGGCTGGCGCGAAACCCATGCGCGGCCGGCGAATGCAATCATTGCCAGCGCATAGACGGCGGGAAACGTGTCGTTGGCAATGCCGGCGGCCTGCAACAGAAAGTCATAACCCGTCGGCAGCAGCCACATCCATTGCCATGCCACGCGTTTGCGGACGCCAAGTCGCGTGAAGACCGTGAACGCCAATCCCGGCAGCAGCAGAAACGGGATGAAGTTGAGCAGGAACAGCGCGCGGTCGGATTTCGTGAACAGGAGCAGCGGCGCGGAGAGCCATTCAATGCCGCAGGCGCGGTCGTTCATCCGGAAAATCGGCGTGTGAATCCAAAACCAGCCGCCATGCGCGAGCCATTGCAGCGTGCGCGCCATGCGGTAGTTCAACCCGGTGTAATTGCTCGGCGGATATATCACGCCACCGACCAAGACCAGCAGTGCCAGCCCCGCAAACGCCAGCGGCAGCGGCCGGCGGAAACGGCGGAGAATTTTTACCCGGCTCGGCAGCTTCCCGCCAACTGGCAAATCAACCTGCTTGCGACAAAGGAATAATAAAGTGGCGGCAACGGCACAGAAAACCACATAGCCCGGCCGATTCAACTGGCCAATGGCCGACAAACTCCAGCCGGCAAGGCTCGCAAGCACCGACAACCAAATCCAGAGTTTGGCCGCCTTCATGCCCATCAAAAAAGTTTGGACTGATTGCCCGCCGCCGGTTTAAGCCCCAGTTTTTGGTAGCTCAACTCGGTGGCAATGCGGCCCTGCGGCGTGCGGTTAAGGTAGCCTTCCATGATGAGATACGGCTCATAGACTTCCTCAATCGTGTCCGGCTCCTCGCCGACGGCGACGGCGAGCGAATTCACGCCGACCGGCCCGCCGCCGAACTTCACGATAACGGCTTCGAGGATGCGCTTGTCCATCTCGTCGAGGCCGTTCTCGTCAATCTCCAGCATCGCGAGCGCCTTATCCGCAACGTCCTTGGTGATGCGGCCATCGTGCCGCACCTGCGCATAGTCGCGGACGCGGCGGAGGAGATTATTTACGATGCGCGGCGTGCCACGGCTGCGCCGGGCAATTTCGTGCGCGCCAGCGGGATCGATTTCTACGTTCAATAAGTTCGCCGAGCGGAGGACGATTTTATCCAAATCGGCCGCGCAGTAATAATCCAACCGCTCGCGCAGGCCGAAGCGCGTCAAGAGCGGGGCAGAAAGCAGACCGCTGCGGGTAGTCGCGCCGATGAGCGTGAAACGCGGCAGATTCAGCCGCACACTGCGCGCGTTCGGGCCGGAATCAATGATGATGTCGAGTTTGAAGTCCTCCATGGCCGGATAGAGATATTCCTCAATGGTCTTTTGCAGGCGGTGGATCTCGTCAATAAAGAGCACGTCACCTTCTTCGAGATTGGTGAGCAGGCCGGCGAGGTCGCTGGCTTTCTCGATGGTCGGGCCGCTGGTGGCCTTGACGCTGGCGCCCATCGCCTTCGCGAGAATGTTGGCGATGGTGGTTTTACCCAAACCGGGCGGACCGGAAAGCAGGATATGGTCGAGCGACTCGCCCCGCTGTTTGGCGGCGGCGACAGAAATCTCCAACCGCTCCTTCACCTTCGGCTGGCCGGTGAAATCGGAAAAGAGCGACGGCCGCAGCGTCATTTCGAGCGCGGCGTCGGGTTTGTTCAAGGTGGTAACCGGACGTTCGGACATCGCCGACAGCTTGCGGAAAGCGTGCGACAGCGGCAAGCGCGATTGCGCATTAAAAACCGCTGGATAATTAAAATTCATACCGCTAGGCTTCCCGCCTTATGCCCAAGCGAAACATTTTTTCCGGCCTCCTGCTGCTGGCCGCCACCCGCGCCGCCGCCGGCGATGCGGATATCCAGTTGCCTTCCCTGACGGAAGTGACGTTTTTCCACGGCAACGTCACGAGCCACGAGATTTTATTCTGCGGACTCTTTGTCTGTGTCGTCGGCGCGGCGTTCGGCATCTGGGAATACCTGCGCACCCGCGCGCTGCCGGTGCACCGCTCGATGCGCGAGGTGTCCCACATCATCTGGGAAACGTGCAAGACTTACCTGTGGCAGCAGGGAAAATTCCTCGCCGCGCTCTGGCTCCTGATCGCGGTCTGTATGATTTATTATTTCATCGGCCTGCAACATAAACCGCTCACCCAGGTGCTGGTGATTCTCGCGTGTTCCATCTTCGGGATCCTCGGCAGCTATGGCGTGGCGTGGTTCGGCATCCGCATCAACACCACCGCCAACTCGCGCGCCGCGTTCGCCGCACTGCGCGGCAGTCCGCTGAAAACGCTATTCATCCCACTGCAAGCAGGCATGAGCATCGGCCTGCTGCTGATCTGCGTGGAACTCGCCTGCATGATCGGCATCCTCGCCTTCATCCCGACCGAACTGGCCGGACCATGCTTCATCGGCTTTGCGATCGGCGAATCGCTCGGCGCCAGCGCGCTACGCATCGGCGGCGGCATCTTCACCAAAATCGCCGACATCGGCAGCGACCTGATGAAAATCGTCTTCAACCTCCCGGAAGATGATCCGAAGAATCCCGGCGTCATCGCCGACTGCACCGGCGACAACGCCGGCGACTCCGTCGGGCCGACGGCCGACGGCTTTGAAACTTACGGCGTGACCGGCGTGGCGCTCATCGCGTTCCTCGCGCTGGCGCTGGCACTTTCACCGCTATTGTGCGCGAAACTCATCATCTGGATGTTCGCCATCCAAGTGCTCATGGTGCTGGCATCGCTCGGATCGTTTTACTTCAACCTAGTCGTCGCCAAGTTCCGTTACAGCGGGAAAAAGGATTTCAACTGGGAAGCCCCGCTCACCGACCTCGTCTGGATCACCAGCATCGTTTCCATCCTCGTCTGCTTCGGCGCGAGCAAATTGCTGCTGGGCGATTTCACGATCACACAAACCGCAAATGGCGCCCCGACGGAAGTCGCGCTGCCGGATCTCTGGTGGGTGCTCTCGGCCATCATCGGCTGCGGCACGCTGGCCGGCGCACTCATCATGGAGTTCACCAAAATTTTCGTGAGCACCAAGTCGCGGCACGTTCAGGAGGTGACGCTGGCCTCCGACCAAGGCGGCGCGTCGCTGAACGTGCTCTCCGGCCTGGTCGCCGGCAACTTCTCCGCGTTCTGGATGGGCCTCGTCATCCTGGCGCTGATGTTCGTCTCGTATCTGTTCTCGCTGAACCACGATTTCATGAATCTCATCCCGGCCAAATATGTTTTCGGCGCGCCGATTTTTGCGTTCGGCCTCGTGGCGTTCGGCTTCCTCGCGATGGCCCCGGTGACGATCGCCGTGGACAGCTTCGGCCCGGTGACGGACAACGCCCAATCCGTTTATGAATTAAGCCGGATTGAAAAGCTCCCCAACATCAGCGCGGAAATCGAAAAGGAATTCGGCTTCAAGCCGGACTTCGGCACCGCCAAGCTGGAACTCGAAAAGGGCGACGGCGCGGGCAACACCTTCAAGGCCACCGCCAAACCGGTGCTCATCGGCACCGCCGTCGTCGGCTCCACCACGATGATTTTCGGCATCATCATGCTGCTCGAACACGTCTTCGGCGACGCCGTGGGCCGCTTAAGTCTGGTCATGCCGCAGATCGTGTTCGGCCTGCTCATGGGCGGCGCGGTGATCTACTGGTTCACCGGCGCAACCATCCAGGCGGTCGTCGCGGGAGCATACAGCGCGGTCGTGTTCATCAAGAAAAACATCAAGCTCGACAAAGAAGCCGCCTCCATCGAAGACAGCAAGCGCGTCGTCGAGATCTGCACCCGCTACGCGCAGAAAGGCATGATCAATATTTTCATCGTCGTCTTCTGCTTCGCGCTCGGCCTGCCGTTCCTGAATCCGTATTTCTTCATCGGCTATCTCATCGCCATCGCGTTCTTTGGTTTGTTCCAGGCCATCTTCATGGCGAACGCCGGCGGCGCGTGGGACAACGCCAAGAAAATCGTCGAGGTGGACATGAAAATGAAAGGCACGCCGCTCCACGCCGCCACCGTCGTCGGCGACACCGTGGGCGACCCGTTCAAAGACACCTCGTCGGTCGCGATGAATCCGATCATCAAGTTCACCACGCTCTTCGGTTTGCTCGCCGTGGAAATCGCCGTGGAACTCAAGCAAAAGGATCCGTCATCGCCGCTGTCCTATTTCATCGGCGCGACCTGCTTCCTCATCGCGCTCGTGTTTGCCTACCGCTCATTTTATTGCATGCGGATTCCGGTCGAGCCCACCGGACAAGTTGACCGCAAATAGTTCTCGTCAAAACCCGCCGCAGGTTTCAGATTGAATGCGTGTCCGTGATTCAGCGTTCCATCAACGTCGGCTGGGAGCTGCGCGTTTTCTTCACCGAGAAGGTTTTTGCGCCGGACAATCCCGTCCTACGCGATGCACTCGCCGACGCCGGACCGCGCAAAGCGCTCGTGGTGCTGGAAGATTCGCTCGCGCAGGCGTTGCCGGGGCTGGACCGGCAGATTGAAGCCTATTTCGCCCTCCACGCGGAAAAAGTCCGGCTGGTGCACGCGCCGCTGTTCGCCTGCGGCGGTGAGTCCGCCAAAAACTCCACCATCCTCGTCAGTGAAATCTATTCGCAACTGCACCGGCATCATGTGGACCGCCATTCGTATCTCATCGCCGTCGGCGGCGGCGCGCTACTGGACGTCGTCGGTTACGCCGCCGCCACCGCGCACCGCGGCATCCGGCTCGTGCGGATTCCCACAACCACCCTGAGCCAGGCCGATTCCGGCGTCGGCGTCAAAAACGGCCTCAACGCCCTGGGCCAGAAAAATTTCATCGGCACCTTCGCGCCCCCGTTCGCCGTCATCAATGATTTCAGTCTTCTCGCCACGCTCGCGCCGCGCGACAAACGCAGCGGTTATGTGGAGGCCGTGAAAGTCGCCTGCATCCGCGATGCCCAATTTTTTGACGAGCTCGAACGTGACGCCGACCGGCTGGCCGCCTTTGCGCCGGACGCGATGAAACACCTCATCCGCCGTTGCGCCGAACTGCACCTCGACCATATCGCCACCAGCGATGATCCGTTTGAGACCGGCTCCGCCCGCCCGCTGGACTTCGGGCACTGGTCGGCGCACAAACTCGAGCAGCTTTCCAATTTCCATATTTCCCACGGAGAAGCCGTCGCCATCGGCATAGCGCTCGATGTGATCTATTCGCGCGAAATCGGATTACTGAATCCGGCAGCAGCCGACCGGATATTGAATCTGCTGGAAACACTGGGTTTCCGGCTTTTTGCGGACGAACTGCTCAACACTGACAACGCCAACCGCCCGACCTTTTTGTCCGGCCTCGAGGAGTTTCGCGAACACCTCGGCGGCGAACTCTCCGTCACCCTGCTGTCGGAAATTGGCCGCGGCGTCGAGGTTCACGAAATGAACCCGCGCCTGATCGCCGTGGCCGTCGAAGAACTGCGCGCCCGGGCCGGAAAATGAGCCGGCTCGCCGTCATCAACGTCGTCGGCTTGACCGAGGCGCTCATCGGCGAACACACACCGCGCATCGCGGCCTTCCGCCAACGCGGCACACTGGCACACATCGCTCCGGCATTTCCCGCCGTCACCTGCACCGCCCAATCAAATTATCTCACCGGCAAAACTCCGTCCGAACACGGCATTGTGGGAAACGGCTGGTTCAATCAAGAGCTGGCCGAGGTGCAATTTTGGAAACAATCCAACCACCTGGTCGATGCGGCAAAAATCTGGGATGCGACTTGGCTCTTGAACCCTGACTTAACGTGCGCCAATTGCTTTTGGTGGTTCAACATGTATTCGGCCGTGGATTATTCCATCACGCCGCGACCGATGTATTCCGCCGACGGCCGGAAATTTTTCGATGTTTATTCCTGGCCGTATTCCATCCGCGAAGAAATCAAGAAGGACCTTGGCGCATTTCCCTTCTTTGGTTTTTGGGGCCCGGCCGCCGGCGTCGATTCGCCACAAGGCAAAGCCGATGCCGCGTCACGCTGGATCGCCGAATCGGCCAAGTGGATCGAAAACAAATATTCGCCTACGCTGAACCTGATTTATCTGCCACATCTGGATTATAATCTACAGCGACAAGGCCCGTTCGACACAGCAGGCAATCCAAATCCAAAAATTCACCGCGACCTGCGAGAGATTGACGCCATCGCCGGCGACTTGCTGGATTTTTTCGGCAAGCGCGGCGTGCAAGTCGTGCTGCTTTCCGAATACGGCATCACGAACGTGGACACACCCATCCATCTCAACCGGATTTTTCGCGAGCAAAGCTGGTTGACGGCCAAAGAAGAATTGGGGCATGAAATTCTTGATGCGGGCGCGAGCAAAGTTTTTGCCGTGGCCGACCATCAGGTGGCGCACATTTATCTAAACGACCGTTCGCTGGAAAAATTCGTGCGCGAGATTCTGGAAAAAACTGCCGGCGTGGAAAAAGTTTTGGGCAAGGCAGAGAAAATCGCGGCGGGCATTGACCATTCGCGCGCGGGTGATTTGATTGCCGTGGCACGGGAAAATGCGTGGTTTACTTATTTTTACTGGCTCGACGACGCGCGCGCGCCGGATTTTGCGCGGACCGTAGACATCCACCGCAAGCCGGGCTACGACCCAGTGGAATTATTTCTCGACCCGAAGATTCCGGCGGTGAAAATGAAAATTGCGTGGCGGCTGCTGCAAAAGAAACTCGGACTGCGGATGCTGATGGACGTGATTCCACTCGACGCGACGCTGGTGAAAGGCTCGCACGGCCGGCGCCCGGCGAATAAAAAAGACTGGCCAGTCTTCATCGCCGACCAGCCGGAGCTTCTGCAACTGAAAGAAATGGAGTCTACCGAAATATTTAAAATCCTATTAAGATGGATCGTTGCCTCCGCTCGCAACACAAAACCCGAGCCCTTCACCCGCCCATCTGGCCGCGCGTGACGCCGAGCTGGTTGAAGAGTTTCAGTTCGCGCCAGAGCTGTGTGCCGGAAATTTCGCCGCGCAACAACTGCCGGTATTTCGTGATGGTGCGCACAACTTCCTCCGGCGACTCATTCAAGAATTCCACGCGGAAATTCCGCACACCCAGCGCGAGGAGCCGTTCCACAAATTCCGCGCCGGTCTGCGCCTGCGAGTTGAACACGGTGTTGCGGCAGCCAGCGTCGGCCTTGAGCGGGTGTTCCGCGCCCACGCGATCGCGGAGGCGCACGTCATGCACGTCGCACGGGCGGCCGCAGTCGCGGTAGTCCTTACCCTGGGATAGAAACGCGCAGAACACGCAATGCTCCATATGAAACATCGGCATGTGCTGGTGAATCGTGATCTCGAACCATTCCGGCGGCGCGGCCTGCAATAACGCATCGAGCTGCACCACATTCAAGTCATAGCTGGCCGTAAGGCGTTCGAGACCAAAATGGTTTTTGAAATAGTCCGCCGTGAGGCGGTTCGCCACATTCAGCGAAAAATCCCCGACCCGGCGCGTGTCCGCGAAAAATTTCAGGTGGTCGTAATTGCGAACAAGGTAGCCGTCGGCATTACAAGAGCGGACCTGATTTAAAATCCATTCCTCGCCCATCTTGGTGATGCGCGGTGGCGCGACGAAAATGCCGGGCGATAATGGAGGATTGAGAATTGAGGATGGCGCGGAACAGCCACGCGCAGTATGGAACATCGTCACGGCCTCGCGATATTTCTTGGGGTTTTCAAACTCGCAATAGACTGTTTCCATGCCGCATTTCAGCGCCGCTTCGAGCTGCGCGAGGTTGCGAACGAGCACGATCAATTGCGGATCAACCGTAGCGGCGACCGCCCCGCGATCGACGACTGCCGACGGATGGCTGGCGGCATGCCACTGCCACCGCAGCGGCATCGCGCGGAGCTTTTCCAGTTCAGCGACAAACTCGCGGCGGAGGCGGTTCAACTCGCTGACGGGCACAAGCACTTCACCGGACAGGAAGCTTTTCAGAGAGCCGAGCCTAAACGGCGTGCCGCCGAGCCGGCCGAGTTGGTCGCGCAATTTTTCCTCGGTGAGCGGAACTTTCTCGGCCCGGGCCAGCGGCATGGAGGATTCGACTTTGACCACATGGCCCACCGCGTCGCGCGCGATGACCGTGAGCGGCTTGCCGGCGAGGCCGTGAACTTCGAGTTCAATCGGGCGCTGGAACCGGATCGCGTCGCCCGCAAACGACTGGCGCAGGCGCTTGTCGAGTTCGGGATCGTTCGTCTTCCAAACCTTGTCGCCGACGTGAACGCGCAAAAAATCAATGTTACCATAACCGAAGCGCAGCTCGGTCCGTTCAGCTCCCGGAATTTTGAAGCGGGGTTCCTGGATTTCATAAATACGTCCGCCCTCTTCTTTTTCATCCGGCCGGCCGGCGTCGAAAACGATGCCGTCGCCCAATTTGACCGGAGCAACGAGACTCACGATGACCCCATCGCGCACAATTTTTTCAACTGCGCCGAGATAAACGCCGCGTTTTTTCCCGAAGCGCGCGTGGACGAGTTTTTGATTATCCACGCCGCCGAACCAGCCGGTGAACAGCCCCCGCGAAAATGACATCTCCAATTCGTAACGATCATTTGAGGAAACGCGCGCAACCGCCAGCGGCGGTACAAGCCGATCCAAGGCCTGCCGATAAACCCGCGTGATGCTCGCGACGTATTCGGGCGACTTGAGCCGACCCTCAATTTTCAGCGACGCCACCCCGGCGCGAACGATTTCAGGCAAAACCTCCAGGCCGGACAGATCCTGCGGGCTTAATAAATATTTTTTATCGCCGAGCGGAACGGTTTGTCCGTCGGATATCAAATCGTAAGGCATCCGACAGGCTTGGGCGCATTCGCCGCGATTGGCGGAACGCCCGCCCAGGGATTCGCTGGTCAAACACTGGCCGGAATAAGCCACGCACAGCGCGCCATGCACAAAAACTTCCAGCGGCAGTTCCAGCTGGGCCAAACCGAGGGCCGCGTTCATCTTGGCAATGTCAGCGATGGAACATTCGCGCGCGAGGACGGCGAGGTTACAACCGAGGTTGCGGGCAAATTCGATTCCCACCGCGCTGGATATGGTCATCTGCGTCGAGGCATGGATCGGAAAGTCCGGCGAGAGCTCGCGAATCAGCCGGCAAATCCCCACGTCCTGCACAATCGCGGCGTCCACCCCGGCGGCAATGATGGCGCGCAGATAATTATTTGCATCGGCAAGTTCGTTTTGGAAAACCAGCGTATTGAACGTGATATAGCCTTTGACGCCGCGCCGGTGGAGAAATTCCATGAGCTTCGGCAAATCCGCCTCGGTGAAATTATTGGCGCGCATGCGGGCATTGAATTTATCAAGGCCGAAGTAAATCGCGTCCGCGCCATTTTCCACGGCGGCCCTGACACAATCCCAATCACCGGCCGGCGCGAGCAGTTCGGGCAAATTGCCGGTTCCCGCCGGCGGCGGGCTGATAGTATTGGTCATGGCTGGGCTGGTCATTTCCATTTCAATTTAAGCACGAAGGCTCACCGGGACAAAGTAGCATCGCGCAGCAAAAATTCAGTTTTAATCTGGGTTTAACTGTGTGAATCTGTAGAAAAGATGATTCATCCCACGGCCATCATTCATCCACAGGCGAAACTCGGCGCCAACATCCGCATCGGGCCGTTTGCCGTAATAGATGCGGACGTGGAACTCGGCCCGGATTGTGTGGTCGGTCCCCAGGTATATCTCACCGGGAAAACGCGGATCGGTAGCGGGAACACCTTTCATGCCGGCAGCGTGATCGGCGACGCACCGCAGGATTTAAAGTATAAGAACGAGCCGACGCGGCTGGAAATCGGGGACCATAACGTCTTCCGCGAACACTTTACGGTGCATCGCTCAAACAAGCTGACGGAGGCCACGGTCATTGGTTCAAACAATCTATTCATGGCCAGCTCGCACGTCGGGCACAATTGCGTGATCGGCAACCACGTGATCATCGCCAACGGCGCGCTGCTTGCCGGCCACGTCACGGTGCAAGATCGGGCATTTATCTCCGGTACCTGTCTGATTCATCAATTCACCCGCATTGGCACGCTGGCCATCATGCAAGGCGGTTCGGGCGTGGGCCAGGATTTACCCCCATTCACTATCGCCACGGGCATAAACACGCTTTGTGGTTTGAATATCATTGGTTTACGCCGAGCTGGATTTTCTGCGGAGCAGCGGCTGGAATTAAAACGGCTGTATAAATTTCTCTTTCGGAGCGGCAAAAACCTGGGGCTGGCAACGACCGAAGCGAAAGACCAATTCACCAGTCCCGGAGCGAAAGTCATTTTGGATTTTATTGAAGCGGCTAAACGTGGCGTCTGCACCGATAGCGGTGGACGCACCGACCAAGCAGCATGATTTCTCTCCCCGAATATAAGGTAATGGGCGAGGACGGCCATGAATACGGGCCGGTTTCCGCCGAACAGATTTGTAAGTGGATATCAGAGCAGCGTTTAGAGAGAAAATCTCCGGTTAAACCATCTGATTCGCCAGACTGGGTTTTTCTCGAGTCTCGGCCAGAATTTGCGGCGGCTTTTCAACCACCGCCGCCGCGACCTGAACGACCAAAACGAGGAATGCTGATGGTTGTCATAATCATCTTAGCAGGGGGATTCATTTTGGTGGCGCTTAAAATATTCAACCATCTTTAAACCATGTATAAAATCATTGGAAACGACGGTAAAACCTACGGACCGGTCACGGCGGCACAGATCCACGAATGGATTATCCAGGGCCGGGTTGAAAACCGCACCTCTGTGCTACCCGCTGGCGCAACCGAATGGACGTTTCTAGGTCTGTTGGCGGAATTCACCCCTTGTTTTTCCAGCTCGCCGCCCGTGATTACACCGCCCAAAATCGGCGCGCAGCCCACTCGAAGCACTAACACAAACGGCTTCGCCACGGCTGGATTGGTTTGTGGAATTATATCCTGCATCTGCTGCTGTGGCTGCCCGTTTAACGTGCTTGGATTGATTTTTTCTATCATCGCCCTCGCGCAGATCAATTCGCAGGTGCAAAAACAAGCTGGCTGGGGCTTAGCCTTGGCGGGGTTGATATGCTCATCTGTCAGCTTGCTGATAAGCTTGGGTTTTGGGCTTTTTCAAATTGCGATTTCACCGACTAACTTCCACTGGCACCTAGGGGCTATTTGAATGAAGCCAGTGCCGCCAAAAATAGCCCCAGCCAAAGTGCCATGCGCAGGTATCTTATTGACGGCAAGCGGACTAGCAATAATCACATTGGTTTTTTTTGTTAATCCGTCGACGCACAAAATTTATCCGATATGTCAATTCCACCAGTTAACCGGTTTAAATTGTCCCGGTTGTGGGTCAACCCGGGCGCTTTACGCATTGGTGCACGGAAAATTTAGAGATGCACTGCGTGACAACGCACTATTCGTTCTGATACTGGGAGCCTTTGCGTATCGTAGTGCTGAATTCGGCTTGAATAAATTTTTTGGCAGAGCAAACGGAGAGTTTTTTCCAATCAAATTTTTGTGGATATTTTTATTCATCTTGTTCGTATTCACAATTTTAAGAAATTTAAAAGGTTTTGATTTTCTTGCTCCTTGAAGAGATGACACTTAAATAATCTTGTCTTTAAAACAAGTGCTGGCTTGGGTCTATTTTGCCAAATGACGTTTCAAATTATTCATTGATTTTTAACAACCACAGGGTTCAAGAGCGCTGTTAATATTAACTCGATATTAATAGCATTTTTTGTTAATTTCATAAGATTCAAGATGCTGTTCATTTATCCTAAAAAATACGATGTTATTGTAGTAGGCGCCGGCCACGCTGGGGTGGAAGCCGCGTTAGCCGCCGCTCGAATGGGTTGCGAAACCTTACTGCTAACAATCAATGTAGACACCATTGGCCAAATGTCTTGTAATCCAGCCATCGGTGGTCTAGCCAAGGGCCATCTCGCCCGAGAAATTGATGCTCTCGGTGGAGAAATGGGTAAAGTGACTGATATGTGCGGACTTCAGTTCCGAATGCTAAACACAAAAAAGGGACCCGCCGTTTGGGCACCGCGCGCTCAATGTGATAAAAAGGCATACCAATTTCGCTTAAAATGGATCTGTGAATCGGAGGCAAATTTAGATGTTAAACAAGGTCAATCCGTAAAGGTAATTCACAAAGATGGTGTTGCGTCTGGTATTGAAACCCTGTTGGGTGTCCAATATTTGGGTAAGACTATAGTAATCACTACCGGAACTTTTTTAAGGGGGCTGATGCACATTGGCTCAAATCAGCAATCGGGCGGACGCTCAGGGGATGCTGCAGCCATGAATCTTTCTGCATCGTTACAAGATTTGGGGCTTGAACTGGGTCGACTTAAGACAGGAACTCCGCCTAGATTATTGCGAAAATCAATTGATTTTTCAAAAACTGAAATCCAGCCCGGTGATGACCCTGTACCTTATTTCACCTTTTGGAAAGATGATTTGTTCCACATGGAACAACCTGACTCACTCGCCTGTAAAATCGATACCAAAAATAGCAAATACCCGACTGGATCCATTTTAAGCCGGATTCAGGGACAGTTACCTTGTTATATCACTTTTACATCGGGTAAAACGGCTGAAATCATCCGTAAAAACCTCCATAAGTCGCCTATGTATTCGGGCGTGATTGAGGGGATTGGCCCGCGTTATTGTCCATCCATAGAGGATAAAATCGTTAAATTTGCAGACAAAGAACGACACCAAATTTTTCTTGAGCCGGAGGGGATCGAGACCGATGAAATTTATGTCAATGGCCTTTCTACCAGCCTACCCTTTGAAGTCCAAATTGAAATGGTTCATTCGATAATAGGTTGCGAGAATGCGGAAATTATGCGTCCAGCATATGCGGTTGAATATGACTTTGCCTTTCCAACCCAGCTTTACGCTTCGCTTGAAACCAAGGTTTGCAAAAATTTGTTTCTTGCAGGACAAATCAATGGAACATCGGGTTACGAGGAAGCGGGCGCACAGGGTTTAATGGCGGGTATCAATGCTGCCCGGAGGGTCCAAAATCTTCAACCTATTATTTTGGGACGGGATCAGGCTTATATCGGTGTTTTAATAGACGATTTGGTAACCAAAGGAACGTCCGAGCCCTATCGGATGTTCACATCACGGGCAGAATATCGATTGCTTTTGCGCCAAGATAATGCAGATCTACGGTTATCCCGGCTAGGCCATGAAGTAGGCTTATTGCCAACTCGTAATTTTCTCAAATTTGCCGCCAAGGAGAAGGACATCGATACTGAAATAAATCGCTTGCACAATACCTATGCGCAGCGCGATTCATTGGCAAAAATTCTCTGCCGCACCGAGGTTTCTTATTCTGATTTGCCTGACAAAAATAGCGAGCTTGATGCAGAAGTGGCGCAGCAGGTTGAAATTTCAGTTAAATACGCGGGCTACGTTGACAGGCAGGAATTGGAGGTGGCCCGCACTAAAAATCTTGAAGATAAAATTATCCCGGATTCCTTTGATTTTTCCACGGTTCCAAGTCTTCGACTTGAAGCCCGACAAAAACTGGCAAAAATTCGGCCACGCACCATTGGACAAGCTGGCCGGATTTCAGGCGTTTCACCGGCTGATATCAGTATCTTGTTAATTAAACTTAAACAGGGTGGTAAAAAAAATTCGATTGCTTAAATTTAAACTAAGTTATTCTATAGTAGTATTCTATTTATTTTTTAAATTGGTTCTGATGTGCCTATTTTGAGAGGTTAACTGCGTCTTTATTGATCCGTTAATAATTGTGCTGGATTATTTCCTCAAGTTTAAATTTGCCATATCGCAGAGCTAAAGTTGGCAATAAAAGCAAGTTAAGTGCTGTTGAAGTCACGAGTCCACCTAAAATCACCACCGACATCGGCCCTTCGATTTCACGACCTGCCTCACCAGAACCCATGGCCAGTGGCAACAATCCTAAAGCCGTTACAAGGGCGGTCATCAGAATCGGAATAAGCCGTTCCGTCGCTCCACGTAAGACGGTTTCCGAACACCAGGGCAATTTTTCCTCGTTCACCAGATGCTCGAAGTGCGAAATCATCATTATGGAATTTCGCATCGTAATGCCGAACAATGTTACAAAACCTACGAGTGTGCCTAACGATAAAGTGCCATGACCGGACTCGCCAAAAAAACCGACGAGAAAAATCGCTAGCACCCCGCCAACCAGTGCAAATGGCACGTTGGCCAACACGAGCAGCAGATGACTTGCCTTGCGAAAAACCATCGCCAGCAGGAGAATGATTCCCGCCGTGGCCACCAGCGAATGCAGCAGCAATTCGCGCTGCGCCTGAGTTTGCTGTTCTGCCGCACCGCTGAATTCGACATACACACCCGCCGGAAATTTCACCCGCGCGCCGATCTCTTTTTTGGCCGCAGCCACAAATGACTCCACATCGCGCCCGGCAGGATTGCAAGTGATCGTCTGGCGCCGCCGCGCGCCGTCGTGCAGAATGGCGAAGCGACCCGTAGACAGCGTAACGTCCGCCAGTTCGCGCAACGGCATTTGTGTGCCCAGCACATTGCCAACGAGCAGTCCGCCGACCGCTTCCGGCTGCTGACGGGCGGATGGGTCAAGAATCACGGTTACGTCAAAAACTTTTTCGCCTTCGTAAACCTGCGCTACCACTTCGCCTTCATAAGCAGTTTGCACCGCTTCAAGCACTTCCAGCGGACGGAAGCCCAATTGGGTCAGCCGCTCCGGTTTTAGTTTAACCGCAAGACGAGGTGCCCCTGGCGGCGCTGAAATTTGCACATCCGCCGCGCCCGAAACTTTCGCCAAAGCCGCGGAAACTTCCTGCGCTTTTGCGTCCAGCACATCAAGGTCGTCGCCAAAAATATTCAACACCACCTGCGCCGTTTCACCGGCGATGGTTTCACCGATGCGGTCGCCGAGAAACGTCAGCACTTCGCTCTGCACACCGGGATATTGCGCCAGCAAATCGCGGATTTGGTCCTGCACTTTTTCCTGATCTTCGCCCGCCGTCGGTTTCAGTTCGACGTGAATTTCACCCCGGTGCGGTCCCCAAGTGTCTTCTCCGCCTTGCGCCCGACCCAGCTGTTCCTCAACGCTTTGCACCTGAGGAATTTGTAGCAACTCTATGGAAATTCGCGTGCCAATCCGGCGCATTTCCGGCAGCGAGGTTCCGGGTGCCATCGTGAGTTGGACGACAAAATGACCTTCGCGAAAATCCGGCAAAAATTCACCGCCAAAAAACGGCAATGTCGCCATTGCGCCGATAAACATAACCAAAGACAAAGCCATAATCGTCTTTGGCGCGCGGCTGATTTTTTCGAGCAGGCGGCGATGAATTTTTTTAAGCCATTGCAAATAATTGGGTTCCGCGTGCGGCTTCACCCGCGAGAGCAGCGCAAAGCACAACGCGGGGGTCACCGTCAGCGCCACGACGAGCGACGCGAGGTTGGCGAGAATAAAAGTGATGCCCAGCGGCGCAAAGAACCGGCCCTGCAAACCGGACATCGTCAGCACCGGCACAAATACCATGGCTACGACAAACGTCGCATAGACCACCGCACTCCTCACTTCTAGCGTGGCATCGAGAACAACGTTGAACAGCGGGCGCGGCGCGGCGCTCGCAATATTTTCGCGCAGCCGCCGCAAGATATTTTCCACGGCGATGATGGCATCGTCCACCACCACGCCGATGACGGCGGCCAGTCCGCCCAGCGTCATGGTGTTCAGCGTCGCACCAAACCGGTCCAGCACGATGACGGCAGTAAGCAAAGACAGCGGAATAGCCGTGAACGATATCAGCGCCGTCCGCCAATCAAGCAGGAAGATGAAGAGCACCGCGCCAACCAGCACCGCGCCGAGCAGGAGCGAGGTTTTCAGGTTATGAACCGCGATTTCGATAAAGGTTGCGGGCCGGTGCAGGCCGGGAATGTAAGTAATGCCCAGCGATGCGAACGCTGGCTTCATTTCCGCCAGCGCGGTCTCGACGGCGAGCGTGGCTTCCATGGTGTTCGCGCCGTATTGGCTGGACGTGGTCATCAGGACGCCGGGCTTGCCATTGATGATCGCGTCGCCAAATTTCGGTTCGCCCGCGATGGCGACCGCCGCCACATCCTTCAGCCGAACGCCGCTACCGTTGCGCTGGGTCACGACGACTTCGCCTAGCTGCTCCGCCGTAAGTGACTGGCCTTCGGTTTGGATGACGAGCCGTTGCGCGGCGGTCTCAATAAAACCCGCCCCGCGCACCCCCGTTGCCGCACGCGCGGCGGTGAGAACGTCCGATACGGAAATTTGCAACGCCTGCAACCGCTCCGGCTTCATTTGGATTTGCAACTGCCGCACTTCTCCGCCGAAAACCTTCACCGCCGCAACGCCAGAAACGGAGAGCAGTTTGGGCCGCACGGTCCAATCGGCGAAGGTCCGTAACGCCATCGGCGACAGCTTGTCCGATGTCAAACCGAACTTGAGCAGATCCATTGTGGATGATGTGAGGGGCTCCATCGTCGGCGGCGTGACGCCCGCCGGCAACGCGCCGCCAACTTGCACGAGCCTTTCCGCGATCATCTGCCGCGCCCGATAAATCTCGGTGCCTTCCTTAAATACCGCCGTGACCACCGACAGCCCCTGGATGCTTTCCGAGCGCACCGAATCGAGTTCGCCCGCGCCGCTCAAGGCGCTTTCCACCGGCCGGGTCACCAGCGCCTCAACCTGTTCCGGCGCGAGGCCAGGAGCCTCGGTCTGCACCGTCACCTGCGGCTGGACGAAATCGGGAAAAACATCCAGCTTGGCGTGGTTCGCAACGAAGACTCCGTAAATGATCAACCCCACGGCCAGGGTGATCACCACGCCGCGCGCGCCGAGGGAAAGTTCAACAAGTTTCCGGAGCATGGTTTAATCGCGTTGACCGGAATTAAAACCGCCGCCGCTCAACTCGGCGGAAAGCAACGTCTGCGCGCCGGTGACCACGACGCGGTTGGTGACCGACAGCCTGGCGGAGAAAAATCCGCCGTCCACCGCCCGGTCAAGCGGCATTTCCTGACGTTAAAAACTGTTTTCACCTGTTTGCACAAAAACCCAGCCCTTGCTTTCGTGCCGCAACATTGCGCTAGCCGGAACCACCACGCCCTTCACCGGCACATCGGAAGATTTGATGAACGCCGTTACTGATTCGCCTGGAATCAGACGATCCAGCGTGCTCGGCTTGTCGTTCACAAACAAAAGTCCCTGCTGCTGCGTCTGCGCGTCCATAGCCGGCAACTGGTCAAAAAAACTCGCCGTGACCGGCAGTTCCCGCTTTGCCAGCGGCACGATGCGCGCTGATTGCGGCCACAACAAGCGCTCGCCCACCGGCAAATCTATGCGAATCAAGCCGCCTGGCTTCGTCACGATGTCCACGCTAGGACTCATTTTTCTAGGCTGGCCCGGTGGCACAACAATTTCACCCAGCATTTCCGGTATTTTCTTACCCCATGCCGCTTCCAGTTTTTGACGCACCGCCATTACGCCCAAGAAATTTTGCCGGTAGGTGGCTTCAGCTTCTTGGAACGCTTTTTCTGAAAGATTGTTGTCTTTTTTTAACTGCTTGGAGCGCTCCAATTCTTGATGCGAAACATCAAAAATCATCAGCGCCCGCCCATAATCAGTCAGTAAATCCGTTAGCGGCGCGGTGTCGAGTGCGCGGCCAAACGCCTCGATCTCCGGCTGCCATTCGGTCGCGGCGAGATTGGCCACTTCGAGCCCGACGCGCTTTTGCGCTTCGGCGGAGAGCGTCAAGATTGCTTCGCCGCTGGTGCCTTGCGATATTTTTATCACCTCGGATTGCGCCGCAGGTTCCGCAGCGCGGACAGCTAGCGCAGGGGCCAGCAGCGCCGCAATCAGGACAAATTTTGGAATTATTTTCATAGCTGGGATTTTATCGGCAAAAATTGGAGCGCGGCGAAATCATCTGCGGGTCGTTGCAAGACGTCTTCCAGCGCGCCGATGGCGGATTGCAACTGTGCCTCGCTGTCGAGTTGTGCGAGCCGGACGGAATTCAATTCCATTTCCGCACTGAGCAAATCCAATGGTTCCGCGGCGCCGGCGCTCACTTGGGCGGCAACGGATTTAAGCTGACGCTCGGCCAAATCGAGCTGCGCGCCGGTGACTTCTGCTTGCGCTTGCGCCGAAGCAAATCCGGCCACGGCACGATCATTCGCTCCGATAACCTGCGCCTGAAGCTGAAGAAACTTCGCCGCCGCCAGCTCGCGCCGGGCCATTGATTCGGCAATCGGCCCCTGATTTTGATTCAGGACCGGCAGCTCAAACGTGAATCCGATCGTCCACTTGTTATCGCCCTGGTCGAACTGGTAGCCGGGGTTCAGGTGCAAATCAGGATACTGCTTCGCCAGCTCGAGCCGCAAATTTTCCTCGGCGGCGGCGTAATCCGCCAGCGCCGCGCGGATGTCCGCCCGGCCGAGCAACGCGGCGCGGCGCATCCCGGCAGAAGTCGGATCCGAGGCAAAATCCATTTTAGGACCGGCCTGGAACTGAATTCCAGCCAATGCCGCGAGCGGCAGTCCGAGCGCTTCCGCCAGCCGCGAACGCGCGTCGGCCTGTTTGGCTTGCGCGGCGGAAAGCTCAATCTGCGTCTTGTTCAACGCCAATTGCGCCGGCACCAGTTCCGAACGCGCCATGGCCCCGGCTGTGAAGCGCTGCCGCTGTCGCCGCGTTATTTCATTTTGCGCCGCGAATTGTTTTTGCAGCAGTTGTGCGCGCGCTTGCGCAGCGGAAAATTCCTGCCGGGCGGCGCGAACCCCGCTGCGGATCTGCCACGCCACGGAAACATAGCTCCATAGGGCTGACTCGGCGATTTTCTCCGCCTCGGCCATGCGCTTGCCGCGTTTGCCGGCCGTCTCCACCGGCCAATCCACCGCGCCGAACGGCATCCACGGCGTGATACCGGATGCGGCGCTGAAATTGTAGCCCGGGCCGGCCGTGACGGTGGGATTCGGGCGTCCCCCGGCGGTTTTCACGCCAGCCGCAGCCACGCGCCATTGCGCGCGGGCAACGGCGAGGTCAGGATTAAAATAAAACGCAGCGAGCGTCAGCGAATTCAGATCCCATTGCCGTGTAGGCCAGTTTTGCCAGGTGCCGCCGGAATTGGTGGTGACAAAAATTTTCAGCCCCTCATCGTCGAGCCGGCGGGCTTCGTATTGCGCGGCAATCTTTTCCGGCTCGAGCGGCTGCGGCTGGTAATGCGCACAACCGGTGGCAACCGCCGTTCCAATCAGGAGCGGCCAAATTTTCAGGCGGTCAATCACGCGGTCAAATTATTTGGCGGTGTTCCCGTAAACCAGTATTTTGAAGCTGCCCGCTGCCATTTTGCCACGCCGCTGGCCATCCGCCGGGGCGTCAAACTTGGCCGAGGCCAAATAGATTTTGTGCGTGACCGGATCCATCGCCATCGTGCGCGCGCCTTTTTCGGTTTTCAATGTTTGCACCACGGACAGCTGGTCACCGTCGGCCTGCGCTATCGTCACCGTGCCGTCCCCGCAGGAGGCGAACGCCAATTGGGTGGCCGGATCAAACGCGTTGGCATCCACGCCGTCGCCGATGGGGACGGTCGCGAGCACTTTCCCGGTGGTGCTGTCCACCATCGCCATCATTTTGTTGCCACAGCCGAGGAAAAGGTGGTGGTTTTTTTCGTCGAAGGCCATGCCGCTCGCCTCTGCACCGGGCGCGATCGGCCAGCGGTGCACCACTTCATGTTTCATGGTATCAATCGCGACGAGTTCGTTTTTGTCTTCGAGATTGTTGAAAATCAGTCCGGCTTTGGCATCGGACTGCGCAAATTCCGGTTTGCCGCCGAGCGGAATGGTGGCAACCACCTTGCCGGATTTAGCATCAATCACTGTCGCCGACTGGCCCCGGCCGTTAAATGTGTAAAATTCCGAATGGCCCGGTTCGTAAAGCATCCCGTCAGGATTAGCGCCGGTCTCGACTTTGGAAAGCGTCTGCAGCGTTTTCAAATCGACTATGGCCCCTTGATTTTCGCGGCCACACGTAACCAGACCGCGCTGTAGTTCCGGCGCGATGGCGATGCCGTGGACGCCGGGCGTATTCGTGATTTCGCCAAATACCTCATCTTTGGCCAGATCGATGACAACGACTTTGGTGGCGTGCGAAACATAGAGGCGTTGCGCCGCCGAATCCACGGTAAGATAATCCCAGCCGCCCTCGCCGCCGACGGGGATGGTTTTGATAAGGTGATAATTAACTTCGGCGGCCTGGGCGGCGACCACGGTCAGGCTGAAGGCCAGGGTAAGAAAAATTTTCATCAGGAGACATATTTAACGCCCAAGTCCGACCCAGGGGCAATAAAAACTCGGTTACATTTTTGTCACCGGCCCGAGTCAGCTTTGCCGCCGCCATCGGCGTTTGACTATTCATCGCCGATTCACTAACGTCTGCTTTCGTAAAACAACGAAAATCTCTAAATTTTATGCCGCCCAAAGCTGTTGAGAAATCTGTCGCCAGCGCCGCTGATGCGAAAGCCGCCGCCACGCGCGAACGCGAACTCGAGTCCGCCATCTCTTCTATCACCAAAGCCTATGGTGACGGCGCGATCATGCGCCTCGGCGATGCGCGGGCGCAGGTGAAGATTGATGTCATCCCTACCGGCGGTCTCGCGATTGACCTCGCGCTCGGCGTCGGCGGTCTTCCACGCGGGCGCGTTGTGGAGATTTACGGCCCCGAATCTTCCGGCAAAACCACGCTGATGCTCCACGTCATCGCCAACGCCCAAAAAGCCGGCGGTCTGGCTGCATTTATTGACGCCGAACACGCGCTGGATCCTGGTTATGCCAAGAAATTAGAGGTGAATCTGGATGATTTGCTCGTCTCGCAGCCGTCCTCCGGCGAAGAGGCTCTGACCATTTGCGAAACGCTCGCGCGCTCCAACGCGCTGGACGTCATCGTCGTGGATTCCGTCGCCGCGCTTGTGCCCAAGGCTGAACTCGACGGCGACATGGGCATGGCCACGATGGGCATGCAGGCCCGCTTGATGAGCCAAGCCTTGCGCAAGCTCACCGCGATCCTCGCCAAATCCAAGACCACCTGCATTTTCACCAACCAGTTGCGCGAAAAAGTCGGTGTCATGTTCGGCAGTCCCGAAACCACGCCCGGCGGCAAGGCGCTCAAGTTTTACGCCAGCGTGCGCATTGATATTCGCCGCAAAGACCAGCTCAAGGACGCGGCCGGCAATGTTTATGGCAATCACACCCGCGTGAAGATTGTGAAGAACAAGGTCGCGCCGCCGTTTGCCGAAGCGGAATTCGACATCATTTACAACCAGGGCATCGACAAGGAAGGCAGCATACTCGACGTGGGCATCGACTGCGGCGCGGTGGACAAGCGGGGTGCTTATCTGCAATTCGACGGCACGATGATCGGCCAGGGCCGGGATGCGGCCAAAAAGGCGTTGCAAGAAAAACCCGAGCTCGCCCAGAAAATCATCGCCGCCATCCACGCCAAGCGCGCGGAGGCTCTCGCCACCGCCGAATCCAAATAATTAGCCAATTCATTCCGAAATTTCGTTTTTTCATGAGCACTGCTTCCGAACTCGACCTCAACTTGGAAAACCTCTTCCAGCCCGCCTGGGCGCAGGGGAAAGCCGAGTCCAACAAATTTGCCAAGTTCACCGGGAACGAAGGCGTCAAGCCCGAGCGCACCTTCAGCGGCAAGCCCGGCGAACGCCGCGCCCCGCGACGCGATGGTGCCGGCGGCGGCGGCGAACGCCGTGGTGGCTTTGGCGGTCCGCCCCGCGGCGGTTCCAAATTCGGCGGCGTCGAACGCAAAGGCGGTTTTCGTGGCGGCGAACGGCGCGATGAACCGCGTGGCGAACGCCCTCCGCCCCCCGCGCCGCTCCCGGAACTGAGCGTCGCTTTCATTCCCGAAGAACGCGGCGTCGAACAGCTTGCCCGCCAGATCAAGGTGACGGGTCGCGCGTATCCGCTCTTTCAGATCGCGCTGCTGATTTTGCAGAAGGCGGAACGCTATTCCGTCCAGCTAACCAAGAAAAAGGGCGAGGCCGCTGCCCAGCCGCTCTTCGTTTGCGCGCTGGATGATTCCCCGTGGACGAGCGAGGACGAAGCCGTCGCGCACGTGCTGAAAAATCATTTTGCCACGTTCTATCAGGCGGAACGCACCCAGACGGAACCGCCGAAGGGCGTCTACACGTTTGTTGCCCAATGCGGCATGAGCGGCGACATCCTGGGCCCGCCGAACTATCACGACTACCAAAACCAGCTGCGCAAGCTGCACGCGGAAAAGTTTTCGCGGATGCCCTTCGACATGTTCAAGGCGCGGGTCAAGATCGTGAAGGACGAGGCCATCGTGAAGAAATGGATCGAGGACCAGAGTTTCAAGACGGAATACGTCTGCCTCAACGTCCCCGAGCCGCTCAAACTCGCGACGATGGAAGACGTGGAGAAGCATTTCCGCGCCACGCACAAGGATTCCATCATCAAGCCGGTGGAGACGCTCACGGTCGCCGGGCTGGCCAGCCGCAGCCTGCGCAGCAGCGGCTTGCAGCGGCTCATCCGCCAGGATTGGGAACAACAGAAGTTTTTCCCGCTGCCCATCGCGACCAAGCTGAGCCAGCAGTTCGCGCAATACGGCCTGCAATTCTTCAAGGTCAACAAGACCGTCACGCACGTCAGTGTAGCGCGCCCCACGTTCCTCGACCTGGAAACCACGCCGGTCTCGGAAAACATCAAGCGCATCATCGAATTCATCAACGGCAACGCCAAGTGCTCGCGGAAGAAGCTGATCGAGGCGCTCGCGCCGACCCCCAAGTTGGCAAAAGTCCCGGTCACCGAGATTCCCGTCTCGCCCGCGCCGGTGGCCGAAGGCGAAAACGCGACCGCCACGGCAGCAGCAGCGCCGGCCAAGCCCGCTGAACCCGCCGCGCCGGAAGCGACGCCGGAGCAGACCGCCGTCATCGTGGATCTGCACTGGTTGATTCATCAGGGCGCCGTGCTGGAATTTGCCGACGGTCGCATGGAAACGGCCAAGAAACCGTTGCCCAAGCCGCCGAAACCCGAAAAGAAGGCCCCCGCTGAGAAACCCGCCGCCGCGGGCGAAACCGCCACGGCCGTGGAAACGGTGACGGCGGAAAATGTCGCCAGCGAACTGGCCGCGGAAATCGCCGCCCCGGCAGAAACCCCGGCGGCCCCCGTTGAAGCCGCCGCCCCGGCCGTCAGCGAAACGCCGGCGCAGCCGGAAACGCCGCCCTCGACCGAAGGAACACCCGCATGAAATTCGCCGCGCTGGGATTGACCGAAAAGGTGCTCGAAGGCGTCCGCGCCGTCGGCTACACGGAACCGACCCCGATTCAGCTCCGCGCCATCCCGCTGGTGTTGTCCGGCAAGGATGTCATCGGCAGCGCGCAGACGGGCACGGGCAAGACGGCGGCGTTCGCGCTGCCCATTCTGTCCAAGCTCGGCCACCATCAGCCCGGCGGCCCGCGCGTGTTGATTCTTGAGCCCACCCGCGAACTCGCGGCCCAGGTGGAAACCGCCTTCCGCGATTACGCGCGGTTCCTGGATTTGAAAATCACCGTCGTCTTCGGCGGCGTGGGTTACGGCAAACAGAATGATGAACTCCGCGCTGGCGCCGACATCGTCGTCGCCACGCCCGGCCGCCTGCTCGATCACCTCGAACAAGGCACCGTGAAGCTCGACAAGGTGGAATTCCTCGTCCTCGACGAAGCGGACCGCATGCTGGACATGGGTTTCCTGCCCGACGTGCGCCGCCTGGTGGAAAAATGCCCGCGCCAGCGGCATACGGCCCTGTTCTCCGCCACCGTGCCGCCCCAGATCGAAACCCTCATCCAGTGGGCCATGCACAGCCCTGAAACCATCGAGATCGGCGCCCGCCGCACGCCCGCCGAGACGGTGAAGCACGTGATCTACCCCGTTTCCGACACGCAGAAGACCGACCTTCTCCTCGAGCTGTTGAACCGGGTGAACTACGATTCCGTGATCATTTTCTGCCGCACCAAACACGGCGCCGACCGCGCCGCGAGCCTGCTCAAGCGCGCGAACCACGCCGTGGCCGTCCTCCACTCCAATCGCACCCAGAAAGAACGCGAGCAGGCCCTCCAGGGCTTCCGCGACGGCAAGTTTGAGGTGCTGGTGGCCACCGACATCGCGGCGCGCGGCCTCGACATCGCCGACGTGAGCCATGTCATCAATTACGACGTGCCGCAGCATCCGGAGGATTACATCCACCGCATCGGGCGCACGGGGCGGGCGGAAGCCACGGGCGACGCGTTCACCATCATGGTCGCGGAAGATGCGCCCCATGTTTTTGCGATTGAACGCTTCATCAGCCAGAAAATCCCCCGGGTGAAGCTGGAAAACTTCGACTACCGCTATACCGCCCTGTTTGAAGAGGCAAAACCCGGAGCCGCGGCGGGTGGATTCCCTGGCAAAGTGCGGGGCGGCCGCGTCCACGGCGGCTATCATTTCGCCCCTGGCGGCCGGCGGCGGTAAAAATTGGTAGGGCTGACCGGCGGGTCATCCCGGCGGCGCCGCAGCGCCGCCCTACCACATCACTGACAACAGGCGGTGATAAATCCGCGCAACGGTTTCGGCGGCGTGGTGTTCTTTCAAAGATATGAGTGGACCTGAAAAAAAAGATTCTGGGCCAAACATTAAATTTTGGATAATTGTTTGCCTGTTAGTGTGTGTAGGCGGCGTGATCTTTGCCGGGCCTAATTTCATCAAGTTTCACTCCGCTTCTGCCGGCAACGCTTGCATCAACAATCTGCGCCAAATTGATGCAGCGGCGAACCAGTTCGCATTGGAGAAGGGCAAGACCAACGGCGAAGCGATCAACTTTCCCAACGACCTCACGCCTTACATCAAACTTAACAGCAAAGGCAAGATTCCCGGATGTCCGGGCGGCGGCCTTTATTCCATCAAGAAAGTTGGCGACACGCCCACCTGCACCTTGAGCACCGCCACGCCGGCGCACGCTTTGCAATAACGCCGTCCCCGTCTCACGCGGCCGACGGCGTTGCCGGTGGGGCAAGGTGATGCCGGTGCGGGAGGAGCAGGCTTACTTGGGCGAACAACGCCAGTTTCTCGGGCTGTAGCGGATATCCCTGCGCGAGGGCCAGCAGATTGAGGTAAAGTTCCCGTTCCAGTGCCCGCCGCGCCTTCCACCGCGCGACTTCGGCGGCCGCTTTATGGCCGCTGGCCGTTCCGCTCGCCGTATTCACCTGCCGCCATTGGTCACGCAGCGCCACGGCTTGCACCAGCACTCCCGGATCCAGCGCCGACCCCAGCATCCCACATTTTTGATGGCTATCTAAATTGGGCAAGACCATTTCAGCGAGCCGATATGGCCTGCTAAAATTCGGAAGACCTTATTTGCAAAGGAAAAGCACTCGGCACGGCGTGTCACCTCATCCTTTTTGTTAGACGACACTACGGAATCGGGCGAAGCCCTTATTTGTCCACCGGCGAGAGCAGCCGGAATCCCTCCGGGTTTTTGGTGCCTATGAGATTGAAAAAGGGATCGTATTTCTCCACCACGTTGAAAAAACCATTGCTGTCGCCGCCGCGCCACACTTCGGTCACCACGCCGTTCTTAATAATTTCCCGTGTGGTCGTTATTTTTGATCCGTTGGGCCTCACGTCAATCTGCTGGATAATGCCATTCGTATAGGTGCAGAACACATCAGGGACCCCATTAAAATCAGTATCCACCTCGGCTGTTACCGGCGAGGCATTGGAATAAATGACAAACTCATCAGCCTTTCCATCGAAGTTGTTGTCATATTCCACCTTGGCCATATGCCCGCGTTCGTAATAAATCCACGCATCCCATTTACCATCCAAATTCCGGTCTTTGCACGCATTAACGATTTGGCCATGCCAATATCCCACCGCTTCATAGCATTTGCCGGCGGCGGTGTAGGAATAATAGGGCTTGTCTCCCCTTTCTGTCCTGGCTGTCAACATCAGGCCAAGAAATATACCAATGCCGATACCTATGATAATTTGCACCCAGGCGAGCTTTTTCACTGGGCTCTTTTCCTCCGGCACTGAGGCAATGGCTTCGGTTTCGAGCTGATTAATCTCGGCGGGCGTGGGCAAGGAATCCAAAAGGGCGGTGGCGGCCTCGGCGTCGACGGTGCGGACGTTCAAACGCACGTCGGCGGCTGACGTAAGATTGGGATACATGCCCGCGCAATCATCGGCATTCAACCAGCAAGGAATGCCGTTGGCATTGAGCTTGGCGGCGGCCAGATCGGCAGCTTCGTTGCTGCCAAACAGACGGATGGTTTGTGTCTTCTCTTCGTCGTGAAGTCCACCGTTGGCGGATTCAGAAGACATTTAACCTATTTAATTCAGCCGCATGGGCATCACGACGTAAAGGAACGGGCCGTTGATCTTGATGACGCCGGGGCTCAGCTCGTCAATGAGCTCGATAAACACTTCGTCTTCGGTGAGCGCGTTGAGCGGATCGATCAGATAGCGCGGATTGAAGGCGATGGCGAGTTCCTTGCCTTTGTAGTTGATGGCCATGGTTTCGCGGGCTTCGCCGACTTCGGGGGAGTTCGCGGTGATGGTGAGGACGTTCTTGCCAAAGGAAAGTTTGACGGAGTTGGCTTTCTCGCTGGTCATGATCTCCGCGCGGCGCAGGGCCTGCATGAGCTCCTCGCGGCCGACGGCGATGCGTTCCTTGGCCTCGCCGGGAATGACCTGGCGGTAGTTGGGATAGTTGCCTTCGATGAGCTTGGTGATGAGTAGGACGGAGAAGCCGGTTTCGTTCTTGAGCGCGAAGGAGGCCTGGTTTTCGCCGAACTTAAGTTCCACGTCGCCCTTGTCCTGCAGGAGCCGGTTGAGTTCGTTGATGGCCTTGGCGGGAACGATGAATTCTCCGGCGCTCTTCTCGGAAATCTCCACTTCCTCGTCCACGAGGGCGAGGCGGCGGCCGTCGGTGGCGACGAGGGTCATCTTGCCTTCCTTCAGGCTGAAGAAGATGCCGTTCAGGACGTAGCGGGACTCGTCGGTGGAGACGGCAAAGCTGGTCTTGCGGATCATCGAGCGGATGTTTTCCTGCGGCTGGGCTACTTTCTTGTCGTCTTTGAATTTCGGGAGCGGCGGGAATTCATCGGCGGCGAGGCCGTGGATCTTGAAGTAGGAGGAGCCGCTGCGGATGCTGGCGAGGTTCTTGTCGTCCACTTCGATTTCGATTTCTCCCTGGAGTTCGCGCACGATGCCGAAGAGCTTCTTCACGGGCAGCGTGGTGGCGCCGGGCTTGATGATCTTGGCCTCGACTTTGCAGGCGACGGTCACATCGAGGTCGGTGGCGGTGAATTCCACGTGACTGCCCTCGGCGCGGATGAGGACGTTGGAAAGGATGGGCAAGGTGGTGCGGGTGCTGACGACGTTTTGCACGGCCTGCAGCCCGGCGATGATCTGGTCCTTGGTAATCGTGATGTTCATGCGCGATATAATATTCTGTCTTCTTTAAAAAATTCTATTCTTATTAAGAGCTGTGAACAAGCCTAACAACTTCCAACGGCTTAATCATCACCGGCCGAATGTTACGTTTTCAAGTGCGACCAGTTCAAGCTATACTAGCCAGAAAAAATAAAAAGTTAAAGTTGTTGGTGCTATCCACAATTCATTCACAAACGGCTGCCAGCTTTTCCGGCGAGTTGTGCGCGGCGGATGACTTCGGGCAAAACTGAGCAGACATAATCCACATCCGACCCGGTCGAATCCCGGCCGAGCGAAAATCTTACGAGGGAATTGGCCGCTGCCTTTCTACCCGTCGCCAGAATGACGTGGCTCGGCTCCAATGAACCCGCCGAACAGGCCGAACCGCTCGAAGCGCAAATGCCTTCCATGTCCAAGCCCGCCATCAGCGCGATGCCATCCGTGCCGCGCACGACGAAAGCCACGGTATTCGCCAGACACTGCGCGCGCGGACTGATGAGCTCGCAGCCGTCTATTTTTTCGATGGCGGAAATGAGTTTATCGGAAAGCAAAGCCAGTCTGGCCCGTTCGAAAACCGCCGGTTTGACAAATAATTCCAGCGCCGCGACCAGACCGATGATGGCCGGCAGGTTTTCCGTGCCGGCGCGGCGCTCATTTTCATGGCCGCCGCCGAATAGGATCGGGTCCGGATGCAACGGCGACTTGATGTAGAGCAAACCCGCGCCTTTCGGTCCATGAAACTTGTGGGCGCAGACCGTAACCAAATCCGCGTTGAACTGGCTGAGGTTTTCCAAGGGTTCCTTGCCGAACCACTGCACAGCGTCGGTATGAAACAGGATGGCGCGTTCGCGACATAGCGCGCCGAGCTCCGCGACGGGCTGAAGCGTGCCGATTTCATTGTTCGCCGCCATCACAGAAACCAAAACGGTGTCGGGGCGGATGGCTTTGTTCAGCTCCGCGACGGAAACGCGCCCATCGCCGTCAACAGGAAGTCGAGAAACCGTAAAACCCTCATTCTTTTCGAGATAATCAAAGCACTGGAGCACGGCATGATGTTCGATGGCCGAGGTAATGAGATGTTTGCCCTTCGCCTTGAGTGCCCGCGCCGTGCCGAAGATGGCGAGATTGTTGGCTTCCGTGCCGCCGCTGGTGAAAATGATCTCGCTCGGTTTGGTGCCTAGAAATTTTGCCGCCCGATCGCGGGCATCGTCCAGCAGCGCCCGCGCCTTGCGGCCGACGTGGTGGACGGAAGAGGGATTGCCCCAGATTTCACCAAGAAAAGGCAGCATCACCTCGCGCACCGCCGGATCCAGCGGGGTCGTGGCGTTGTAATCAAAATATACCGTGCGCGGCACGGTGGTAAAGTAGGAGACGGCGCGGGATGGCTCAAAACAAAAACCCGAGAATCGGCAGCCACTTCGGAATTGCCTAATGCGCGAAGTAAGAGTATCGGTTTAAGGTGTATTCCCGCAGCGTTAGTCGAACCAGTGGCCTGTTGTTGACGGCAGGCTTGCTCCTTTTCCAAGTAGGAATATCGGTTGAGGCTAAAACCATCCGGCTGCGTAACGAGAATATTGAGACCGATTCCCCCACCAATCGCGCCGCGATGGCCGTTCAAAAGCGCGCCCAAGCGGTTGTTTCCGGACTTTATCTTATCCAGTTCAGCGGTGCACTTGAACCAGGCCAGCGCGCGGAGTTACTTAAGGCTGGCGTGGAGTTGATCAAATATGTTCCAGATGACGCTTTTATTGCCAAACTCAACAACGTGACGCCGGCCAGCGTCGGGACATTGAGCTATGTAACATGGGTCGGGCCGTATCGGAAGGAATTCAAACTAAATCCACAGCTGGCTAAAGTTGCGCAGCTGGCGGCGCAGACGAATGAGCCGGTCAGCGTCAGCATCTTGCTTTCACCAACCGCAACAACGGCGGAAATATCCTCCGTGCGCTCGCATGTCGCGAGGGTTCAGCATGAAAGTAAATTGCGTCAAGGCATCATCATGCGCGGGGAATTATCGCCGGGACAACTCGACGCGCTCGCGCAATCCGGCGTGGTGTTATGGGTCGAGCGCGCGCCCAAAAGAAAAATCGTGGACGAGGCGGCGGCGAAAATTGTGGGCGGTGACGACGGCAATATCGCCACGCGCACGATGACGCAGCAACTTGGCTTCGACGGCACCGGCGTGACGGTTTGCGTGGCGGACACCGGCCTCGATACTGGAAATACGAACACGATGCATCCTGATTTGAAAGGGCGCGTGACGGGCTTCAAATATTACGGCAGCAACATAACGGATGGCTCCGATGGCTATGGTCACGGAACCCATTGCGCGGGCATCGTGGCGGGCAATGCGGCGTCGGGCGAGACCGATCCGGAAACGCTGCAATTTTACGGGCTGGGCGTCGCGTCTGGAGCGAACATTTTTGTGGAACGGATTTTCGACGACAACGCCGGCGAGGCGAATCCATTTCCGGCGGATGAAACGCTGACCCACGACGCCGTGCGCGCCGGTGCGAAGGTGGGTTCGAATAGTTGGGGCAACGACGTGCAGGGCGAATACGATTTGGATTGCGCGCAGTTCGATGAACTTGTGCGCGACGCGGATGCCGGCACGGCCGGTTATCAGCCATACATCCTGGAATTTTCCGCCGGCAACGCGGGACCGAATTCGCAGACGGTTGGGAGTCCGGCGTGCGCGAAAAATGTCATTGCCACCGGCGCTTCGGATAACGACCCGGCCACGCTCTCTTCAACTTACGGACTCTATGCGGATGGCCGCGACACAATGGCGGATTTTTCCAGTCGCGGACCGTGCGCGGATGGTCGCATCAAGCCAGATGTGGTCGCGCCAGGAACGTGGATTGCTTCCGCCGCTTCGGCTAATGCGCTGAATCTCGCCAACACCTCGTGGACGGTCATTGATGATCTGTATGTGTTCATGGGCGGCACGAGCATGAGTGGTCCGCACGCCGCGGGCGCGGCGGCGATTTTCGTGCAGTTCTACAAATTCACGCACACGAATGCGATTCCATCGCCCGCGCTGACCAAAGCCGCGTTGATCAATTCGGCGGAAGAACTCAACCAAAGCAACGGCGGGCCTGCTCCGGCACCGAACAACGACGAAGGTTGGGGCCGCATCACCCTGACCAATATCATCAACACCAATATCGCCACCGCGCCGCGTGCCTATGTTTTTGTGGATCAAACCACACTGCTCACCAACAGCCAGGTTTTCACGCAGCATATTTTTGTGCGCGGCACCGGTCAGCCGCTGAAGGTGACGATGGACTATACCGATGTCCCGGGATTTCCCGGCGCGTTGCCGGCACTGGTGAACGATCTCGATCTCGAAGTCGTCGCGCCGGACGGCACGCTGTATCGCGGCAATCAATTCGGCGCGGGCGAATCCGTGGCCAACTCGCCCACGACCGACAAGTTGAATAACGTCGAGGGAGTTTTTATCACGACGCCCGCCGCCGGCGACTGGCAGGTCCGCGTGCGAGCCACCAGAATAGTTTCGGACGCGCTCACCAACACGGCGGTGGCGGATCAGGATTTTGCGCTTGTGGTATCGGGCGATCTGGCACGGACGGGCACAGGCTTGATCTTGCTCGACCGTCCGGCATACACCGCCCCCGGCGTGATGCAGCTCACTGTTTTCGACGCCGCGCGCGCGGCGAGCAACAGTGTGTCGGTGCTCGTCACGAATCTTTCGTTGCACACCGGGATCACCAAAATTTTGAGCGCGCATGGAAGTTATGGCGCGTTCACCGGTGCGGTGACGACGGTGACCGGCACGGCGGGCGCGGGACAAATCCAAATTGCGAACGGAAATTCGCTCGAAGCGGATTATCTTGACGCTGGCAGCAGCAAACGCAGCGCGACGGCCGTGGGCGATTTGACGGCACCGACCATCAGCGGAGTCGCCGACACCACGGATCTGGGCGTGTTGACGCTCACTTGGACCACCAGCGAACCCGCGACGTCATTCGTGCGCTACGGAACAAACCCGGCCAACCTCAATTTGTCGGTTTCCAATAATACGCTCGTCACCACCCATGTGGTGAAATTGAGCCATTTGATTCCCGGCAAAACCTATTATTATTCGGTGAGCTCCACCGATGCTGCCGGCAACGCGGCGACGAACAACAATGGTGGGGTGAATTTCACCTTCATCGGCATCGCGACGCCGACTGTCTTGCTCGTGGACGCATATGACACCGCGGCCGAAGAGGCAAATGGAGCGACAGTGATTCCGGACAGCACTTATACTAACACGCTCAACGCGGCGGGCATCAGCTACGGCTTTTGGAAAGTGAATACGCGCGGCGGTTATCCGCAGCTCGCCGATTTGAAACCGTATCCGGTGGTGATGTGGCGCACGACGGATGACGTGGTGAATTACGGAGTGGATGCCGATAGTTTGCCTGATCCGACTGCAACCAATAACACATTGAGCGCGCAACAGCAGTTAATGATTCAGAACTATCTTAATGATGGCGGTTCGTTCTTCATGGCGTCGATGGGAATCCTGACGCAGCTCGGCGATGTGCCTTTCCGCCATGATGTGTTGCGCGTGGCCGGCTTCCGACAAAATTCCTCGCCGCCCTTTCCCTGTTCGGATTGCGATGAAGACGCCGGCGTGTCCGGTATTTTTGGCGGCGCGGGAACAATAGCGAACGGAATTTATCAGACGCTGAACTACGCGAATTATCCGAGCTTCGACGACGGGCTCGGCGATTTCTTCGGCCCAGATTTTTCGGACACCTTCACGCCGTCACCGGATGCGCTCACCGTGGCGTTATCGACGGACACAGGAAATCCCTGTGGCGTGAGTTATCCCGCGCCGGGCGTGGACAGCCCGGGCCGGGTCGTGTTTCTCTCCTTCCCGTTTGATGCGCTGCCGACGAGCGGCGCTTCCAACAATGCCGCCGCGCTGTTAAAAAACGCCATCGCGTTTCTGGCGCCAGGCGCGGACGGACGCGGCGTGGTCTTACTCGACAATTCCGTTTACACGACGAATCTGCTGGTGACGGTGCAGGTCGGTGACGCTGATCTCACCGGCGCGGGCACCACGACGGTGACGTTCGGCACGAGTTCGCGCACAAACCGCACCACCATCACACTCTACGAGACGACACATCAGGGCTTGTTCTCAGGCTATCTCACGCTCGTTGCCGGCACTGCGGGGGCAAATCAATTGCGCGTGCAGAACGGCGACACCATCATCGCGACTTACACCGACGCCTCGCCCGCGAGCAACGTCGTCGTGACCGCGCTGGTGGACACCGTGCCGCCTGCCATTACGAACGTCCTGGCGGTAACGGATTATTACAACGCGCAGATCACGTGGAAAACTTCCAAGCCATCCGACTCGGCGGTGCAATTCAACGAAGTCAGCCAGCCGCCCGCGAACGTCGTGTATGCTGCCGCGTTGGTCACGAATCATGTTGTCACTCTCAACGGCCTGCTGCCGAACCGCACGTATCATTACGCCGTCATCAGCCGCGATCAGGCCGGCAATACGACGGTGGATGACAAGGGCGGAATTTATTATACGTTTGCGACGCTCACCGCGCCGAAGCCCCCCTGGTTCGACAATCTTGAAGGCGACACCAGCGGCTGGACGGTCGTGCCGGATAATTCGACTGGCACCGAAACCAACTGGACATTTGGCACGCCCAGCAACGGGTTGATCAGCAGCGCCCACTCTGGCACGAACACCTGGGGCTGCCCACTTAAAACCAGCTCCTCCTTGTTCCTCGTCAGTTCGTATCTTTATGCGCCGATCATTGATTTGGCGGGATTGTCGAGCGCCACCTTAAGTTTCTGGCATGTCTGTGATTTCAGCCGCACAGATCCCACTTTTGGCATTCCCTGCGAGGACGGCATCATTTACATCAGCACGAACAGAAGCGTACCGCCGCAAAATCTTCCCATCTATCTCGACTACGAGGGCGACGCCACCGCTGGCTGGAAAAACGAGACCGTGGATTTGACGCCGTTCGTCGGCAAGACCATTCAAGTGGTGTTTTATTATGAGGGCGTCAACATCGGCGAGCCGCTTTATGGCTGGACGATTGATGACATTGCCATCACCGGCGTCGTCGCTGGCGGTAACATCACCATCACGAAAAATCTCGGCCAGGGTGGATGGACGCTCGCCACGCGTTCGGCGCTGGGCCCCACACCGGTTGCGACGGGCGTCGCGCCATCCACCACGTTAACAAATATGCCGCCCGCGAACTACGTCGTGCAATTCGGCGATGTGCCGTATTACCTCACGCCGGACAATCAGACGAACACGCTCGCGATGGACGCGACCATCAATTTCACCGGCAACTACACATTCCCCGACGTGAATCACAACGGAATTTCCGACGCTTGGGAAATTGAATTATTTGGCGGCGTCACCACCAACCGCACGGTTCAGTCCGATTCCGATCACGACGGCATGACCGATTATGCGGAATTTATCGCCGGCACCGACCCAACCAATGCCGCCTCGCGGTTTTATTTCACCGGCGAAACCATCCAGAGCAACCGCCTGGTGCAGATGCAGTGGACCGTGGTCACCAACCGGCTGTATCAGGTCTTTAGTTCCAGCAATTTTTCCAGCTGGGTCACGAACACGCCCTGGATGCAGGCTTCCAATAGCCCCACGATGAATTACCCCGTCACCAACTCCGGCGGCGCACGGTTCTATCGCGTTCAAGTGGTGCCTTGATTTCGGAGTGATGCCATCCTGGGCGCATTCCGTCAATGCAATGGAAACACAGTTGAGCTTTTTCTTCTGAAGTGGAATGCTGTTGTCGGCGCATGAGTATCCGAGTAAAAATTTGTGGAATCACCAGCGTGGCCGATGGTGTTGCCGCTGCCGAAGCGGGCGCGGACATGATCGGGCTGATGCTATATGAAGGCAGTCCGCGGCAGATCACGATCGCGCAGGCGGCGGGGATTGCCCGCGCCCTGCCGCCGTTCGTGCTGCGCGTCGGTGTGTTCGTGAATCCTGATCCGGATTTCGTCACCCGGGCCATCGGCGACTGCGGCTTGAGTCTGCTGCAATTCCATGGCGACGAGGATTCGGATTTCTGCACGCAATTCGGAGTGATGAGCATGAAAGCTCTGCGCGTGCGCGACGCAGAATCACTGAAAACACTGGAGCATTATCATACCGACGCATTTTTGCTGGATGCCTATTCCAAGGCCGGCCTCGGCGGCACCGGGGAAAAGTTCAACTGGAACCTGGCGGTGGCAGCGCAGCAGTATGGCAAGCCGGTTTTTCTCGCCGGCGGACTTACGCCGGAAAACGTGGCGGACGCGGTGCGGCAGGTGCGGCCGTTTGCCGTGGACGTTTCCAGCGGCGTGGAAGCTGCGCCCGGAAAAAAAGACGCCGCCAAAGTCCGCGCGTTTATTCAGGCGGCGAAGTCGGTAAAAACATAAAAAACCTTGGAATGCATGCGCAATCCGCATTCAGCGGATTATTGGTGAATCCAAGGTGGCCGTCAACGTTCCGTAGCCGAGCTGATCAAAGCCGCCGCTGTTTGGTCCATAGTTACCGCCACCGCCTTCCGGCCGCACCTTCTCGGCCATCGCTGTCGTATAAGGAGCAGGCAGGCCTTTGCGTTTAACATAGTGGTTGTAAACCAATTCCCAAACCGGGCGCAAATTTCCCCTTGCCACGGGGCTTATCACTGTCTGCGTGCCCTTGTCGTTTGTGTAAGGCTTAAATGGAACCTCTTGGCCTAGATTATATTTTGCCACATACTCGCACCCGGAGAGAAAGCGGTTATTATCATAGCCGTAGAGGCCATCACCTTGTTTCCAGGCCATCTCACAAATTGCCCCAACCAACCCGATTCCCATGACCGTGTGTCCTTGGTCGCGCCCGCTTTCCTGCCATTGGCCCAAGTTGCCGGGATGGATATAATAGACTGTATTTTGAATGGCGCCATTGCCTTTGCCGAATTTGAAATAACGGACCGATTCGTCATAGATCTCACGGCGGTCACAGAGAACGCCAATGGCCATCATGGATGCCATATTACATAGATCCCAGTTTGCCCAGTAATGATTGAGCTTCGTGTTGTTGTGGCGCTTGAGGAAATCTTGATTTACCGGGAGAAATACCGTCAGCAACATCATTTGAAAGCGTGCAAAATCTTCCGGCTTCCAAGCCTTGCTGGAGCGCATGATTTCAGCGGCGTTGGCGAACTCATATCCATAAAGGCCTGCCGCCAAATCCGCATCGGTGGAACCGCTGATATGCTTCAATTTCGCCGACCACGCATTCATGATGGCAATGGATTTTTCTCCATAGTCCCGGTCACCAGAGATACCCCAGCGGAGCGCGCAGGCATAGGCTGCGGCAATATCGCGAAACAACAAGCGGTAATTTTCCGACGCGGTTGCCAGCTTGTCCCGGCCCCGGACTACGACCTCGACCGGTCTTGGTTGGTAAGCGAGTGAGGCCATCGGGTTGGAGGTTAGTTTTCCCCAGCCGGATTTCCAAGGCTCGCGATCCAGATGCGACCGCATCCGCCTGAAATCCTCCTCTGCATGCAACAACCCGGGATGGACAAACACTCCAGTAGCGGAGGCAACACCAGCACCTGCTGACGCATTCGTGACCGAAGTAGCCGTTTGGGCACAGAATGATTGCACGACCAAAATAAAACTCACAAACCAATTCAAAAAATAAAATTTCATCAGGAAAAATTTTTGCTCGAACAGTCAGTCAGCCGAGCCTGGGCTTGCTGCGAAATGTTGTCCAGCCTATTTTGGTCGCAATAAAACCGTAGGATAAAAACCAAAATGAAGCGTATCGCTGTCTATTGCGGCTCTAACAAAGGTGTCCGCCCCGAATACGCGGCGGCAGCACAGGCACTCGGCACTTTGCTGGCGCGTGAAAAGATCGAACTCGTCTATGGCGGCGGCATGGTCGGCCTGATGGGCATCATCGCCGATGCCGCCTTGAAGCACGGCGGCCATGTCATCGGCGTGATTCCCGAAAAACTTGTCCTCAAGGAGGTGGTCCATGAAAAATTACCCGATTTACGCGTGGTCAAGACCATGCACGAACGCAAGGCCCTGATGGCAGAGCTGGCGGACGGTTTCATTGCGCTGCCGGGGGGTTACGGCACGTTTGAGGAGTTATTTGAGGTGCTCGCGTGGAGCCAACTTGGCTGGCATCAAAAGCCTTTTGGTTTGCTGGATATCGCCGGGTTTTATCGCCAGTTGCAGGATTTTCTCGATCACACTCGTCAAGAAGGCTTCATCCGGCCGCAGCACCGTGACTTGGTTTTGGTGGAGGACAGCCCGGAAAAAATGTTAAACCGGATAAGACAATTTCACCCGCCGAATGAGGTCAAGTGGGTGAGATAATCAGGCGGGAAATAAAGCGTTAAAATCCCCAAAGTCGGCGTGACTCCCTGTCCGGGTAAACAAAATATGGCAGGCATAAAACAATAGGCGCATGGCGAGGCCGAGGCCGCAGGCTAAAATTTGCGGCAATGCATCGCATCCTGGCCAAGCAAACCCTGAGTCCGAACGTCACGCGACTGGACGTTCACGCCCCGCGCATCGCCCAAATCCGGCAGGCCGGGCAATTTGTCATCGTTCACCTTACGGAAAATGCCGAGCGCATTCCGCTCACGATCGCCGATTCCAATCCGGAAACCGGTGCCATCACGCTGGTGATTCAAGCGGTGGGTAAAAGCACCAACGAACTGGTGGCGCTCAACGTCGGCGATTTCATCCGCGACGTTGCCGGGCCGCTGGGCCATCCGACGGAGATGATCGAGAGCGGCCACGCCTTGTGCATCGGCGGCGGCGTCGGCACGGCGGTCGTGCATCCCATTGCGCAAGGCTTGAAACAGCGTGGCGTGCAAGTGACGAGTGTCATCGGCGGCCGCTCGAAGGAATGGGTGATTTTTGAGAAGGAACTGGAGCGCTACGGCAAAGTTGTCGTTTGCACCGACGACGGCAGCTACGGCCGCAAAGGTTTTGTGACGGACGCGTCAAAGGAAATTCTCGCGGCGGGTAAAGTGAACATTGTCTACGCCGTCGGCCCGGTGCCGATGATGCGCGCAGTGGCCAACCTTACGCGCGCCCTCGGCGTTCACACGATTGTTTCGCTGAATCCGGTGATGATTGACGGCACCGGCATGTGCGGCGGCTGCCGCGTATCGCTCGGCAATGAAACCAAGTTCGCCTGCGTGGACGGCCCGGAATTCGACGGTCACCTCGTCAATTTTGATGAATTACAGGACCGGCTTTCGACCTACCGCGAATTTGAACAGCGGTCCATCGCCTGTGCCAACGGCACCTGCCGGATGGAAAAAGCTGCCGCATCCCAAGCTTAATATGACGCCCAGAATTACCACCAAACAGCGGATGCAAATCACCCGGCAGGCCATGCCGGAACAGGAAGCTGGCGCGCGGGCCGCGAATTTTCTCGAAGTGAATCTCGGGCTGCCTGAACGATTGGCGCTGTTGGAAGCCGACCGCTGCCTCCAATGCAAAGATCCGCGCTGCATGAATGGTTGTCCCGTGGGCGTGAATATTCCGAAATTTCTTGATCTGCTTACCGCCGGCAAACTCGCCGAAGCCGCGCAAAGTCTGCTCTGCGACAACGCGCTGCCCGCCGTCACCGGCCGCGTTTGCCCGCAGGAAACACAGTGTGAAGCGGTCTGCGTTCGCGCCGGAAAAGGATTGCCCGTTGGTGTGGGCTACTTGGAACGCTACGTTGCCGACTGGGCGCGCGAACATCGTGACCAGTTGCCGCAGGTCAAACCACAGCCCACCGGCAAAAAGGTGGCCATCGTCGGTTCCGGTCCGGCTGGACTCACCGCAGCTGGCGAACTCGCCAAGCGCGGCCATGACGTGACCATTTACGAAGCCTTGCACAAAGCGGGCGGCGTGCTGATTTACGGCATCCCGGAATTTCGCCTGCCGAAAAAAATCGTCGCGCAGGAAGTCGAGCGGCTCGAAGAAGCCGGCGTAAAGATTGAATGCAACGTCATCATCGGCCGCACCTACACGATTCCCGAATTGCAGGAAAAGTTCGACGCCATCTTCATCGCCAACGGCGCGGGTTTGCCCGTGTTCATGAATGTGCCGGGCGAAAATTTCAAGGGCGTTTATTCCGCCAACGAATATCTCACGCGCATCAACCTGATGGCGGCGTATGATTTTCCGCGTTCCGACACCCCGGTGCTGAACGGCCAGCGCGTCGCGGTCGTCGGCGGCGGCAACGTGGCGATGGATGCCGTGCGCACCGCCAAGCGGCTCGGCGCGAAGGAAGCGATGATTGTTTATCGCCGCACGCACGACGAGCTGCCGGCCCGCGCCGAGGAGGTTCACCACGCCGAACAGGAAGGGATCAAGTTTGAATTTCTCACGGCGCCGATCGAAGTGATCGGCAACGACCAGCGCTGGGTCACGGGCATGAAATGCCAGAAAATGAAGCTCGGCGAACCCGACAGCTCCGGTCGCCGTCGGCCCGAAGTCATTCCCGACTCGGAATTTATTTTGGACTGCGACACCGTCGTCGTGGCCATCGGCACCAAGGCGAATCCGCTGCTGACCGCGACCTGCCCGGATTTGAAATTGAACAAGTGGGGTAACATCGTAGCCGATGAAAACGGCGCCACGAGCATCCCCGGTGTGTTTGCCGGCGGCGATATTGTGCGCGGGGCGGCCACGGTGATTTTAGCGATGGGCGATGGGAAAAAATCCGCGCAGGCAATTCATAAATATCTAAGCGAAGTTAAAAGCTAAATTTAACTTCCCACCGCCGTTTGGGCTGGTAGTGTGCTGGTAGCTCCCAGCCATGAAAATCGCCGTTCCACGCGAGACTCACCCGGGCGAAACCCGCGCGTCCTTGACGCCGGACTCCGCCGCCAAACTCATCAAACTCGGTGCGCCGGTCGAAGTCGAGGCCGGGCTGGGCCTCACCGCCGGTTTTTCCGACGACGCCTATCTCAAGGCCGGCGCGATCATCACCGCCGACCGGAAAGAACTCATCAGCGGCGGCGACATCGTGTTGCGACTGCGCAAACCGCCGCTGGCGGAAATTGGGTGGCTCAAACCAGGCTGTATCCACGCTAGTCTCCTGGATCCCTTCAACGAAAAGGAACTGGTCAATAAATTTGCCGAACGCGGTGTCAGCGCCATCAGCATGGAATTCATTCCGCGCACGACGCGGGCGCAAAAGATGGACGTGCTGTCCTCACAGGCGAACCTTGGTGGTTACGAAGCGGTCATTCTCGCCGCGCGGTATGCCAACAAAATTTTTCCGATGATGACTACGGCGGCAGGAACAATTCTGCCGTCGAAAGTATTCATCATCGGCGTGGGTGTCGCTGGTCTGCAGGCCATTGCCACCGCAAAACGTCTTGGCGCGAAAGTCACCGCCTACGACACGCGGCCCGTGGTCGAGGAGCAGGTAAAATCGCTCGGCGCACAATTTCTCAAGATTGATATCGGTGAAACCGGTCAGACGAAAGACGGCTACGCGAAGGCGCTGACCGAAGAGCAGATTCAAAAGCAGCGCGACGCGATGAAGAAAACCTGCGGCGATTCCGACGTGGTGATTTCCGCCGCGCAGGTGTTCGGTCGCAAAGCGCCGATCCTCGTCACCGCCGAAATGCTCAATGCCATGAAGCCCGGCAGCGTGGTCGTGGATCTCGCGGTTGAGACCGGCGGCAACGTCGAGGGCGTCGTTTATGATCAGGTGACTGACCGTAACGGCGTGAAAGTGATTGGCATTGCCAATCTGCCTGGCCGCGTGCCGCTGCACGCCAGCCAGGTTTATGCGGCCAACCTGGTGGCGCTCGTGGAGGAATTCTGGGACAAGAAGGAAAAGACCTTCGTGCTCAAGCTCGACGACGAAATCATCAAGGGTTGCCTTGTGACGCATGGCGGCCGGATCGTGAACGAAAAACTTCTCCCCAAAACCAGCTAACATTTTATGGATACCAATGTCCTCTTCATCTTCATCCTCGCCATCTTTGTCGGCATTGAGGTGATTTCCAAAGTGCCTTCAATGTTGCACACGCCTTTGATGTCCGGCACCAACGCCATTCACGGCATCATCCTGTTTGGCGGCATCCTGGTGCTGGCGGACGCCGCCACCCCGCTCGCGCAGGCGCTGGGATTTGTCGCGGTGGTTTTCGGTTCGGCCAACGTGTTTGGCGGTTTCATGGTCACGGACCGGATGCTGCAAATGTTCAAGAAAAAGAAATAGCCATGAATCTTATCGCCCTCATTGTCATCGGCGTCGCGGTTTTATTCATCCTCGGCATCAAGTTTTTGAGTTCGCCGAAAACCGCGCGGACCGGCAACCTCGTCGCCGCCGCGGGCATGGGCATCGCGCTGTGTGTGCTGCTCAAGACCGACGGCACCTCCGTGTGGTCGCACGGCTGGAGTTTTAATTACACGCTCATCGTCATCGGCACGCTGATCGGACTCATCATCGGCGCGATCGGCGCGTATTCGGTGAAAATGACCTCGATGCCGCAGATGGTCGCGCTCTTCAACGGCCTCGGCGGCGGCGCGGCCGCCCTGGTCGCCAGTTTGGAATTTATCAAGGGCGCGCATGGAACCGAGCATGCCGGCATGGAACTGCCGGCTGTCCATCAATCCACCGCCTTTATCGCCGGTTCCATGTTGTTCGCCACGCTCATTGGTTCGCTCTCCTTCTCCGGCAGCATCATCGCGTATCTCAAGCTCGAAGGAAAATTTGAGAAGCCGCACACATTTCCCGGCCAGAACATTCTCAACGGACTCATCCTGCTCGTCATTCTTGGCCTGTGCGGCTTCCTCACCTTCAACGCGTCGGGCGGCAACGCCACCACCGCCTTCATCGTCATGTTCTGCCTCGCCTTGTTTTTCGGCGTGGCGATGGTTTTGCCCATCGGCGGCGCGGACATGCCGGTCGTCATCTCCTTGTTAAATTCCTTCACCGGCCTCGCGGTGGCGGCGGATGGATTTGCCATCAACAATCTCGCGATGGTCGTTGCCGGCACGCTCGTCGGTTCCTCGGGCACGCTGCTCACGCTGCTCATGTGCAAGGCGATGAACCGCCCGGTCACGAATGTCCTGTTCGGTGCGTTTGGCTCCAGCGGTGGCGGCGGCGCGGCGGCCGGCGGAGTTGCCGGAACCGTCAAACCCATTCAGGCCGACGAAGTGGCGTTGCTGCTGGCTTACGCGCAGCGCGTGGTGATCGTTCCCGGTTACGGCATGGCGGTGGCGCAGGCGCAACACTCCGTGCGCGAACTTTCCGACGAACTTGGCAAACGCGGCGTCGAAGTGCAGTTTGCCATTCATCCCGTTGCCGGCCGCATGCCCGGCCATATGAATGTGTTGCTCGCCGAGGCGAACGTGTCTTACGACCAGCTCATCGAGATGGAGACCATCAATCCCTCGATGGACCGCGTGGACGTGTGCCTCGTCATCGGCGCGAACGACGTGGTGAATCCCGCCGCGCGCGAGGAGAAGACCAGCCCGATTTACGGCATGCCCATTATCGAAGCCGACCGCTGCAAGACGGTGATCGTAATGAAACGCTCAATGGCCGCAGGCTTTGCCGGCATTGAAAATCATCTCTTTTACAAGGATAACACCCGCATGTTGTTTGGCGATGCTAAGGCGTCTTTGAACGCCCTCGTTGCGGCGGTGAAAGCGAGTTAAGAAACCCGCCAAAAATTGCTTAACATTTGGCAGCACACGGCTGGTTAAGATTTGGCACCGGGGTGAAGATGTGGACGTAATCCACATTTCACATGAGCCAGCAAACCCGTTTTGATCTGACGCAGGCGGACATTCCGTCGGCCTGGTATAACCTCAACGCCGATTTCCCCGAGCCGCTCCCGCCGCCGCTGCATCCGGGCACCAAAGAGCCCATGCCGCCCGCCGCGCTGGAAGCCATCTTCCCGAAAAATCTCATTGAACAGGAAATCAGCGCGGAGAAATACTTCGAGATCCCCGAACCCGTGCGCGAAATCTACGCGCTCTGGCGGCCCACGCCGTTGCTGCGCGCCGTGCGCTTGGAAAAGGCGCTGAACACCCCCGCGCACATCTATTACAAATACGAAGGGGCCAGCCCCGCCGGCAGTCACAAGGTCAACACCTCCGTGCCGCAGGCGTATTACAACAAAGTCGCCGGCACCAAACGGCTGGCCACCGAAACCGGCGCGGGCCAATGGGGGTCCTCGCTCGCCTTCGCCTGCAGTTTGTTCGGCCTGGAATGCAATGTTTATATGGTCAAGGTGAGTTATGACCAGAAGCCGTATCGCCGGATGCTCATGCACACCTGGGGCGCGTCGGTGCACGCGAGCCCGAGCAATCTGACGGAATACGGACGCAAGCTGCTTGCGGCCGATCCGCACTGTTCCGGCAGCCTCGGCATCGCCATCAGTGAGGCGATCGAGGACACCGTCAAAACGCCGGGCACGAAATATTCCCTCGGCAGCGTGCTGAATCACGTTTGCCATCACCAGAGCGTCATCGGCGAGGAAAGCATCAAGCAGATGGAACGCGCCGGCGAGGAGCCGGATGTGATTTTCGGCTGCTGCGGCGGCGGGAGCAATTTCGCCGGCCTGGCCTTCCCGTTCATCCGGGGAAAGATCCGCGACGGGAAAAAATACCGCATCGTCGGTGTCGAGCCGTCGGCGTGTCCGACGTTGACGGAAGGCGAACTGCGCTACGATTTCGGCGACACGGCGGAAACCACGCCGCTGATGAAGATGTATACGCTGGGCCACAATTTCATGCCGCCGAGCATCCACGCGGGCGGGCTGCGTTATCACGGCATGTCGCCGATGGTCAGCCACGCGCTGAAGCTGGGGCTCATGGAGGCCAAGGCGTATCACCAGACGAAAGTCTTTGAGGCCGCCGTGCTTTTCGCGCGCAAGGAAGGGATCGTGCCCGCGCCGGAATCCTCCCATGCGATCGCCGCCGTCGTGGACGAAGCCATCCAGGCGCGCGAGGAAGGCAAGAAGCGCGTGTTGCTCTTCAATCTTTCCGGTCACGGGTTGCTCGACTTGAGTTCCTTTGAAAGCTACCTGCACGGAAAACTTCAGGACGTTTAAACCTTAACCTCTAACCGATCATGAAAAAACTTCTCTGTCTGTTTGTGGCCGCCGCCGGCCTTGCCACGCCATTGCACGCCCAGCTGCCCGTGGGCAGCCATTATCCCGTCGGGGCCGAAGGCATCAAAGGCGCGTCCCTGCCGCCCCCCGGCGTGTATCTGCGCGACTACAACTTTTTTTACACGGCGAACCGCGTGAACGGCCTGCCGACCGGCGCCAACCTCTTTGCCTATGTGCAGGCGCCGCGCTTGATCTGGATGACGGACCAGACGATTCTCGGCGCAACCTACGGCATGGATGTCATCGTGCCGTTCGCCTACAAGAATGTCTGGGCCTCGCATATTGGCACGGCTGGCCAGTTCAATCTCGCCGACATCCAGGTCGAACCGCTCCTGCTCTCGTGGCATCTCAAGCAGTTTGATTTTGCCTTCGGCTACGCCCTCTGGGTCCCGTCGGGAAATTTCGACGCCAGCTCGCCCGCAAAATATCTGACCAGTCCCGGCAGCGGATACTGGACGCACATGTTCACCCTGGGCGGCACCTGGTATGCCGACGAGAAAAAAACCTGGGCCGTCTCGCTCCTGAACCGCTATGAGATCAACACCCAGCAGGACGACACCGACATCACTCCCGGCAACATGCTCACCATGGAATGGGGCCTGAGCAAGACCGTGACGCCAGGCGTGGACGTGGGCTTGATCGGCTATTACCAGCAGCTCATCACCAAGGACACCGGCAAGGGCGCGGCCACCGCGTTTTCCGATGTCGTGGGCGTCGGCCCCGAAGTCAGCGCTTTCTGGCCCAAGATCGGAACCTTCACCTCCCTGCGCTACGCTTACGAAGTGACCTCCAATAACCGTCCCCAAGGCCAGACCATCGTGCTGACCATCACCAAGCGTTTTTAAGCGACGGCGGCGGAAAAATTCTTTGCGCGCCTCACGGCTTTGCACGAGAATTGCCGCATGAGTTCAGTTGTCGCCGAAAATTTACCCGACGCCACCGGACATTTCGGTCCGTTTGGCGGACGTTATGTGCCGGAAACCTTGATGCACCCCCTGCAGGAGCTGGAGGAAGAATACTTCCGCGCCCAGCACGACCCGGAATTTCAAAAGGAACTCTCCTACTACCTCACTGAATTTGTCGGCCGCCCCTCGCCGCTGTATTTTTCCGAACGCCTCACCCAGGAACTCGGCGGCGCGAAGATTTATCTCAAGCGCGAGGACCTGAACCACACCGGCGCGCACAAGATCAACAACGCCCTCGGCCAGATCCTCCTCGCCAAGCGCATGGGCAAGACCCGCATCATCTCCGAGACCGGCGCGGGGCAACATGGTGGTGCCTCCGCCAGCGTCGCTGCGATGTTCGGCATGAAAGGCGTCATCTACATGGGCGCGCTGTATTGCCATCGGCAGGAACTTAACGTGTATCGCATGAAAATGCTCGGCGCGGAAGTCGTGCCGGTGCAGGCGGGTCAAAAGACCTTGAAAGAAGCCGTCAACGAAGCCATGCGCGACTGGGTGACCAACATCCGCCACACGCATTACATCCTCGGCACCGCTTACGGCGCGCATCCGTATCCGCTCATGGTCCGTAATTTCCAGCGCATCATCGGCGACGAGGCCCGCGCGCAGATTTTGGAAAAGGAAGGCCGTTTGCCCGACCTGCTCTGCGCGTGCGTCGGCGGCGGCTCCAATGCCATCGGCCTGTTCTATCCGTTCCTCGACGACAAATCCGTACGCATGATCGGCGTGGAAGCCGGCGGTTTTGGCATCATCCCGGAGAAACACGCGGCGCGGTTCCACGGCGGCTCGCTTGGCGTGTTGCAAGGCACGCGCAGCTACATTTTGCAGGACGGCTTCGGACAGATCCAGTCCACCCACAGCGTCAGCGCCGGGCTGGACTACGCCGCGGTGGGGCCGGAACACGCGTTCCTGCACGACGCCAAGCGCGTGGAATACACCTCCGCCACCGACGCCCAGGCGCTCGAGGCTTTCATGAAACTCGCGCGGCTCGAAGGCATCATCCCCGCGCTGGAAAGCTCGCACGCCATCGCCGAAGTGATCCAGCGCGCGCCGACGATGAGCAAGGAATCGCTCATCATCGTGAACCTCTCCGGCCGCGGCGACAAAGACGTGGCGCAGGTGGCGGACAAGGTGGGGTTGCAGATGCCGAAGTGATTCAATGGAAACGCAGGCGGTAAACTTACGGCTGTTCAAGTTTGTTCCAGCTGAACGCATTGATATTTTAGAAAACGAGAAAATCGCATTCACCCCACCTGACAGATTCAAAGACCCATTTGAATTTAAAATGGGCATCACGAAAAAAACAGCTCGTGAACAAGTAAGAGCAATTATTAAACAAGCAGAGGGAAAAATTAAATTTGCAAATCCTGCCTATAGAAAAATAAGCCCCAGACAACTACGTAAAGAGAGGCAGAATCTTATCCGGTATAAAAACCCAACTCAGAAACCCGAAGATTCATTTCACGAATCTCTTCAAATTCACAACTGGAAGCTTGGAATTCTTTGTCTTTGTGAAACCAACGAAAACAACCTTATGTGGTATCACTACGCAGATGGCCGCAAAGGTTTTGTAATAGAGTTAGATTGCAAGCATGAAGCGGTGAAACGCCTAGGTAAACCTTGGCCCGTTCAATATGTGGACAAGCCACCATACTTTGAAGACATAGAAAAAAATCCGGAGGTTTTCCGATATAAGCCAGACTATCTCAAATATGAACAAGAGCACCGAGTTCCCCGTCACCTTACAGAATTCACACCAGAAAAAACAAAGAAGGACAACCGATGTATTTTTGGAAATTTCCTCGCGGCGGAATAAAAGCTGTTTATTTAGGGCACAGAATGGAACCAAAAGTTCGGGGCAAAATCGTTGAATTACTTTACAAGCAGCAGGCACAAAAATTCGATGTGATTCCGAGCAGGTATGATTACACGTTAAGATTCGAGCAATTCTGATTTGACGGCAGCCGTCTGCTAACCTCAAATCCCCGATTTTTCGAACTGGAAGAACCACGGCCCCCTTACCCGCGCTTGGCTAACCAAGCGCCGGAGGTGCGACAGATAGAAGCCCGCGGTGAAACCGTGAGGCGGGTCGTCAAAACGCAACCCAGCCCCATCTATGTGCGTGCGGACTTGGACATGACGCAACTTGGGCGGGCAAGTATGTCAAACGCCGGTGCGCGGCGGTTTACAGCGCCGCCGTGATGTTCATCAACGGCCGGGAGGCGGACACATAATTTGGCGATTTTGCTGGCCGGCATATCTTTCATTCAACCTTGACGCGGAAGAATTCACTGGTCGCGCCACCGAGACTGATGCTGCGCGTCATCGTTCCGTCGGTGCCCGTCAGATTCGTGTTCGGCGCCAGGGCGGTCCACGCGGGCGGGTTCAGCGTGGGCGTGGATTCGATCGTGTAGTGCGCCGCGTTCACGGCGGGCCAGGTGAGATTGAAGACGCCGTTGCTCACGCTGACGGCGCTGACGGCGGGTGGCGGATTGCTGATGGTGTAGGTGAAGGTGTCCGGCGCGGTGACGTAGGAAACGGAAGTGCCGGGCGTGAGTTTTAGGACGAGCGTTTTGTTTTTCGGCACGCCGTCGTGAATGATGGTGAGCGGAAGATTCAGCGGCACGGGCGCGAGGCCGCCGTAGAACGTGAGCGAAGCGCCGTTCATCTTGTAGTCCACGCCGTATTGCGCGGTGCTGCTCGGATCAATGGTGAAATAAAACGAGAGATTGTTGAACCAGTTAACCCAGCCGGTCGGCATGGCGAGGTTCACTGGAAGGTTGACGGTGCCGATAGTGTCGTCGCTGATCGTGCTGGCGGTCGCAAAACTGGCGAGCGGCAACAGGTCCGGCCCGTTCACAAAAAAGTGGAGGACGTTGCAGTCGTTCACCACGGGATAAGGATTCGGAAAATCGGAGGTGATTTGGCAAAGGGGATTGGTCGCGGTGGCGGTGAGAGAAATGTTGGTTCCATCTGGCACGTCGAGCTGCCAGCCGCCGTTGGTGATGAGGAGATTGGTATGGCCGTCGCTCACCCAGAGATCGCCATAGGTGGCGCTTTGGTAACCGTGCCCGGCGAGATAGACCTGGCCGGAAAGGGTGCGCGTCATCCGCTTGCGGGTGAAGTTTACGTTGCCGATGTTGCTGGCAAAAACGGTGTTGGTGCTGATGATGTGTCCGTTGTTGTTCGTGAACGTATAGCCCTGCCACATGACGGAGCTCCGGTAAACCAAGTTCGTGACGGGAATGTTGATGAGATACTTGCCATCCGCCGCCGTCATGCTGGATCCGGCGAAGTTCGTCGCCCCGTAAGGCACGCCGGAGAGAAAATTGTTCACGATGGCGCCGGCGAGCGGGTTGCCGAGTTCGTCCTTCACGATGCCACTGATGGTCACCGGCGCGGGCAGGCCGTTGGTAATATTCACGATGGCGGAAACGGTCTTGGTGTGGCCCTTCATGTCGGAAACCGTGCAGCGGACGTAGTTGGTTCCGTTCTGCGTCCAGACGTGAAAGCCGTTGGTCGCGAATCTTGCGTCGTCATTCACACCGCCGAAATCCGTTCCGCCGAGGGTTTGGTTGTCATCGAACTCCCAGTAATACGCCAGCGTGTCGCCATCGGGATCGGCCGCCGTGGTGGTGAACGTCTGCCCGACGCCCGCGCCGAGCGTGAGGTTTGTGGGTGAGATGGAAAGGGTCGGTGCCTGGTTGCCGGGGAACGGACCGAAGTTGACTTGCACGTCCAGCGATTCAGGCGTCGTGCCGCCTTTGCGAAATGAGGTGACGTGGAGATTCGCGCCGGGATCCGTCCACGTGCGTCCGATGGCGAGCGGTGCGTCGTGCATCGTGGCGAAGCTGCTGCCGACCGGGCCGCGCGTGCCCGGCGTGGTGTCCCAGAGAATCGTCGCGCCGCTGGAAGTCTGCGGATTGTCCGCGCCGTAATGCACCTCCAGTCCGTTCTGCGACCACTTGGCATCGGGCAGGTTCGTGATGGCCTGCCGGAAATCAAACCAGTAGGTGTGACCCGCGTCGCGCGGGATGCGCAGGGCGTAATTCGTTCCCGGCGTCACCGCGCCTTGATCAAACGCGTAAACGCTATAGACCCCGGATGTGCTCGGCGTGTCGATGTGATTCGTCGTGAGCCAGCCGAGTTCGAATTTGAAATAGGCATTTGCGTCCCTGTCCGCCGCTGGCGTGGGTGTCCGCGTGTTTTCTTTCCAGCCCATGAGGCAATAGACGTCCGCATAGGCGTGAAACAACGCGGTGCCGTTGTTCGTCATGGGATAATTCAGTGTGGCGCGGGAATAACCATTCGCGTGCTGCAGACCGAGGCAATGACAAATCTCGTGCGGCAGGGCGTTGAAATAATCATAGGCCATCACTCCCCGCCCGCCATCCGACTCCGAGCCTTGCCGCCCGAGTAAATATCCCGTGGCGATGATATCAAGGTCATAGTTGGCGCTCTCAAATTTCGCCGCTTGGCCGTTGGTCAGGCCCATCGCGCGGGCTTTGGCGCGGGCGTCATCTGCGAGCGAACCCGGCGCGCCCCATTCCACCCACTTCTGCACCGTCGTGCCGGGGCAGATGTTCGTGTAGTAATTCGTCGAGACGCCGAGATGGATCAGCGGCAGGATGGTGAACTCCACCGAGAGCTGGCCGTAGGATTGTTTGAGCATGAACTCATTGATCTGCGCCTGCGTTGTGCCGTTCGTGAAATTATCCCAACCCGTGCTGCCATTGCCGTCGGCATTCGTCGGCCCGTTCGCATCGGTGAAGCGCACGGGGATGACGAGGATTTTTTTATGCCCCTTGGTCCAAGTGGATGTCGGTTGGGAAGCGTTTGCGAATGGACTGGTAAAGTTCAGCAATGCGAGAATGGCGACTAGGGGAACTGGCCGGCTCCGGTTGGTTGGAAATCGCATCGCCATTGATTTTGCTCAACCTAACCTATCTTTGCTTGCGGTCAACTTGAGCCAAGCGGCGCCTCCGTTCACCATTCTCAATCCTGCTTGTTGAAGGCGCGATGCGCCACGCGGTCGCTTTTGCGGCGGGTTTGCCAGCCGGCTTGCTTTTCGGCCTCCCGGAGATAGCTGATTTCGCGCTGCAGTTTGACGTAGCTGTCATGCCGTTCGCGCGGGAGCGTGCCGGCGGCGACGGCGGCGAGCACGGCGCAATCTTTCTCCTGCGTGTGCGTGCAATCGCGGAAATGGCAGCCCGGCGCGAGCGCTTCGATTTCGGGAAACGTTTCCTTCGCGCCTTGCGTGGCATCCCAGATGTGGAACTCCCGCATGCCAGGGGTGTCAATGACCACGCCGCCGTTCGGCAGAAAAATCATTTCGCGCCACGTGGTCGTATGCCGGCCCTTGGCATCCTGTGTGCGCACTTCCACGGTTGGCATCAGGTCTTCGCCGTAGAGCCGGTTAATGAGGCTCGATTTGCCGACGCCGGAGGTGCCGATGAATACCACGGTGTCATTGGGCTTGATCAGCGCGGCCAATTTTTTCACGCCGCGGCCGGTGAGCGCGCAAACGGCGAGCACCAACGCATCGCCTGCCACGCGCGCGGCCTCGGCGAGCTTGGTGTTGAGTTCCTCGCTCTTGCACAAATCAATTTTATTCAGAAGGACGACCGGCCGCGCGCCGCTTTCGTGCGCCATGACGAGCATGCGCTCCAGCCGCGCGGCATTAAACGTCGCGTCGGCGGCGGTGACGAGAAAAACGGTTTCGACATTCGTGGCGAGGATTTGCGCGGCGGATTCGCGGCCGCTCGTCTTGCGGACAATTTGCGTGCGGCGCGGCAGGATGGCCTGGATCATGGCCTTCTCCTCTTTGGGCACAAGTTTGATGGCGACCCAATCGCCGACCTTGGGAAGAACGGAAGGGTCGCGGCGCGATTCGTGGATGAATTTGCCGGTGACTTGCGCGGTGAGCTCTGCCTCCACGGTCCAGACGCGGTAGAAGTGTTTGTCTTCCACCGCCACGCGCGCCGGGATGAAACCCTTCGCGAGATGTGGCGCGAATTGTTCATCGCGCTCTGCGTTCCAGCCCAGCTTGGTCAGGCCCATAGGCGAAGGGTTGAAGCCGTCATGCGTTACTTGGCTTGTGCCGGCGCGGGTGCGTTTTGCAAATCATGATCGAGTGCGGCGCCGTCGAAGGGGATGACGATGACTTTGCTGCCATGGGTGTCGTTGCCTTTTTCCTGGTCCTTCGGCACATCCAGCACCGCGAGTGTGATGGCGGCGACGTGGCCGTTCTCGATGTATACGCTCGGGCGCTCCATTTTCTCCCAATGATTCACCGTGCCATCAGGATAGCGCACGCAGTTGCGCGCCGGGTCGTAGGCGGGGCCGCGATAAGTCCAGTGGTTGATGCCGTCGACAGAGGTGAGGTGATAGGCTTTCCGCTGGCTCCAGTTGTTGACGACGAGGTGATACAGGCCGCCGCTGAACCAAACGACGGGATCTTCAAAATTGTGCAGATCAATTTGCGGCAAACCGGCCAGGTGTGGATAAATGCTCGGACCTTGCACGACGTAGGGGCCGAGGATGCCGTTGGTGCTGATGAGAATGGCCCCGGAGCGCGGGACGATCTCAAAGTTGCCGTCGGGCCGGACCAGGGTGCTGGTGTTCGACATGCGGCCTAATTTGGCGAACTCGTTCGTGGCGACTTGAATTTTGCCGAGCGTTTCCCACGGGCCGTCGAGTGATTCGGAAACAAAAACCTCGCCCGGTCGCGTTTCGCTGATGACGACGGCGTAACGGCCGTCGGGCAAGACGAGCGCGGTGACATTGTGTCCTTTGCCGTCTTGATTCGTCGGCCAGCACAGACCTTTGTCGAGGTAAGGGCCGATGAGATTATCGCTGACGGCATGCACGGCTTTAGAACCGCCCCAGCCGCCATGCCCGCGCGCCTGATCCCAGCGACTGGCGAACATGTGGTATTTGCCGTCCTTCGCCTTGATGATTTGTCCGTCCCAATAGCACCAATGCTGCAGGGTGGTGTCTTCAAGGCCGTTCTGCGGGTCGCGCGGATAAACGCCGGGCGCGCCCCAGATATTCGTCGTCAGCGCGCCGACAACCGGCGTCGGCAGAAAATAATCAATGAAGGTCTTGGTGGCGGGTTTGGCTTCCTGCCCAAGGCCACAGTTAGTGGGGGCGAGCCATGCCAGTCCGGTCCACAGGGTCAATAAGCCGATAGCTGTGGTTCCACGCGATGGGAAGAGCGACATAGATTAGTTGGCCGAATCAATTTTAGATACCCGATGATGATCTGTATTTCAGGTGTTAACCTTCTGAGGTTAGGCTTTATGCTAAGGCGAGACAAGCATCGTTGCGTGGCGTGAAGGCAGCGGCCCGTCACTGATCAGCCTCGGTGACGGGGCAACGGCTAACGCACTTGAACTTCGCCCATCCAAGTGTATTTTGCGGCGCATAATTTAACCATGACGCAGAACATTCACAGTTTAGCCAAAGATGAGGCGGACAAATTGACACCGACGTTCAGCAAGGTGTTTCGCTGGCAACCGGAAAAGCCGGGCGGTCCCATGCCGGTGCGTGTCGAGGTGGCCGGCACGTTCAACGGGTGGCTGCGGGTGCCGTTGAAACGGGACCGGGTTTCCGGCGTCTGGCAGCTAACGCTGCATGGCATCCCCGGCAACCGCACGCATACTTACATGGTGCTGATCAATGGCCGTCCGGCGAATGACAAAAACGCCGACGGACTCGCTGTGCCGCATACGGCGGAAGAGGTGAAGCATCAGTTTGCGACGCCGCGCGGGCCGCGTGTGTTCCTGTTGGCCAGCCAGACAAAATAGCCACCCCGGCGCGAGTCCGCCCTCCGGATTTATCCCCACTTGTGATTTTAGGCGACCCGCAGTAGAGTCGGCTCACTGAAGCGAATGACCGCTTCGGCCAATGAAAGCATATTTATGAAACGCAAAGCATCGGCGGTCTGGTCGGGCGATTTGAAAAGCGGCAAAGGTAGCATCTCCACCGAAAGCGGCACGCTCAAGGACGCGCAATATTCCTTTGGCACCCGCTTCGAGAACGGTGTCGGCACGAATCCCGAAGAACTCATTGCGGCGGCGCACGCCGGCTGTTTCTCCATGGCGTTCTCGGCGGAACTTGGCAAGGCTGGCTTCACGCCCGCCGCCATCCACACCACCGCGACAATCACGATGGAAAAAACCGACGCGGGCTTCACCGTCACGGAATCGCATCTGGACCTGACGGCAAAAATTCCCGGCATAGACGCGGAGAAATTCACCGCCATTGCGAACGGCGCCAAGGCCGGCTGCCCCATTTCGCGGCTGCTCAATGCCCGGATTTCCCTCACCGCCAAACTGGAGGCGTAAGGCTTTTGAACGGGGCACCACCAGTTTCACCGCCGGATTTTCACGGGCAACTCACGCACCTGCGCGTGGCGCTGCTGGCGCTGCACAAGGCGCTCGTGGATTCCGAGCGCGTCAGTTACGAGCAGAACCTCGGCACCATTCCATCGGCGAATCATTTCCTCAAGCTGCTCACTGACGATCCGTGGTTCGCGTGGCTGCATCCGCTCTCGCAGCTCATTGTGACGCTGGACGAGGCGCTCGATGCGAAGGCCAAAACCGCGCTGACCGCCGACTTGGCGGCGGCGCTGGTGAAACGCACCGGCGAACTCCTCGTCGCGTCCGAGACCGGCGAAGGTTTTCCGCGCCACTATTTCGATGCCTTGCAGCGCGACCCGGACGTGGTGATGGCGCACGCGGCGGCGGCCAAATGGTTTCGGCCGCGCCGGTGAATTTTCCATAACTCGCAGTTGATTTTCCCCCGCGGATTCGCAGAATCTTCGCCCCGGTTTTAGCCGGGCCAACCAACTATTTAACCACCATGAACGAATTACAGACAGAAATCGCGGAACTGAAGGAATTCATCGCCGACCTCAAGGCCGACCGCGCGGCTACCAAGGCCAAGGAGAAGCGCGAGGCGTGGACGAAATACGTTTCGCTCTCCATCGTCATCATCGCCGTCATTGCGGCCATCGCGGCGCAGTGGGGCGGCAAATACAGCAGCCGCGTCCTCACGCAGCTCAACGACGCCACGTTCAACCAGACGCTCGCCTCCGACCAGTGGGCGTATTACCAGGCCAAATCCATCAAGCTGAAAGCCTACGAAATCGCCCGCGACGAGCTGGCGCATTCCGCCAATGCCTCCGACCCGGCCACCGCGCAGCTCATCAAAAGCTACGAGGAAACGGTGGCGAAATACAAGGCGGAGCAGAAGGACATCGAGACCAAGGCGCACGATTTGGAGGCCAGGCGCGATGCCGCCCGCCAGGCCGCGACGATGGCCAGTGGCAAGGGCGGCCGGATGGGGTTGGCCATCTCGTTTTTCTCGGTGGCCGTGGCGTTGGCGTCCATCTGCCTGGTGACGAAGAAAAAACCGCTGTGGTTCGCGGCGCTGATACTGGCCGGTATCGCTATCACTGAGATGGTGCTGGCGTGGACGGCGTGAGGCTGTTCAGCCCTTCACGCCTTTTTCCTTCTCGCGCAGACAGTGGGTGAGGTAGGGCAGCAATTGTTTCTTGCGCGAGACGACGTCGCGCAGTTCGTAGATGCCCGGCTCCAGGCGCGGATGGTCAATGCGCTTGATGAACTTCTCGTCGCCGACGACGAGCAGCAGCGAGCTTTGTGTGGCCACGTCCGTGACCAGCAGCGTGGAAAAAAGATACGCGTGCTTGGCCCGGTAGTCTTCCAGCGCGGTGAGCAGCTCGTCCTTGCGTTTCCAAAATTGCTCGAAGCCGATCTCCTCGATCTGCGCGACGCTGAAGGTGGCGCCGTTCTCGCGGTATTCCTTGCAGTCGGTGGCAACCGCCTGCGGCGCGGGTTTGAGCGTCAGTAGCGAGCCGGAGGCAAACAGCTTTTCCGTGAACTCCCGTGCGTTGACCTGCGAAATCAGCTCGAGTTTTTTCAGAATTTCCATGTCGCGCGCGGTGGTCGTCGGCGAGGTCAAATTCAACGTGTCGGAAACGATGCCCGCCAGCAGCAGTCCGGCGATGGGGCGCGGCAATTCGACGTCGTGCCGGAAAAAACAATCCGCGACGATGGTGCTGGTGGAGCCGACCGGCTCATTGCGGAATAAAATGGGTTGCTGCGTTGCCAGCGCGCCAATGCGGTGGTGGTCAATGATCTCAATGATTTCCACCTCGTCCGCCCCTTGCACCGCTTGCGAGAGTTCATTGTGATCCACGAGGATCAATTTGCGCGTGACGGTTTTTAGAAAATCCGTTTTGGACAGGATGCCAATCATCTGCCCCTCGCCGTCCAGCACCGGAAACGCGAGGTAGCCGGACGCGGTCGCCTCTTCGCGCACGGCGGCGAGCGGCGCGTTTTCGCGGAAGCAGAGAAATTCCTCATTCAGCACATGGCGCACGGCGACGGCGGCGCGGCAGAGCGACGCGGTGGTGGCGGTGTCGTGCGGCGAGGTGATGACGCTGACATTTTTCTTCTGCGCGGCCTCGATGGTTTTCGGCTCGACGGAAATGCCGCCGGTGACGATGAGGACGCGGACGCCTTCGCGGATGGCGACGTTCTGGATGTCCCAGCGGTCGCCGACGATGACGCAGCATTTCTCCGGCGGAAATTTGTCCAGTCGCGCGGCAAAAGATTCCAGACCCATCGCGCCGATCATCAGAATCAATTCATCCTCGTGCTCGGCATCAAACCCGACGACCAGTTGGCCGTCGAGCGTGCGCGCCAGACTGGTCAGCGATGACAAGACTTCGCGGGAATTTTGCTGGCCGGGATGGCGGCTAACGGCGGGGAACAGAAATTTGCTCAACTTGAACAGCGAAAGCAGACCGCGGCATTTCTGCTCGGCGTCCATCACGGGCAGGATGCGGAGGTTTTTTTCATCCATTAGCCGCAGCGCCTCCGCCGCCGTGGAGTCGGGGCGCACGCTCAGGATACGCCGCTGCATCACGTCGGAAATCTTCGGCGAAACATCGGCGACGAACTTGGGCGCGGGTATGCCAAAGGTGTTCAGCACGAAATCAATCCGGTCATTGGTGTCGCCGCAGCGCGCGGCGATGGCCTCGGTCATGCCGGTGCGGCGCTTGAATTCCGCGTAGCCGATGGCGGAGCAAATCGCGTCCGTGTCGGGGTTTCGATGGCCGATGACCAGAATTTCACTCATGCAAATGGACGGCGAGCCTAACCAGTTTTGGCGATGCCTGCAAGCGGAAGGCGGATTTGACTCCGCCCTCGCCCCGGCGCAGACTTTATTCATACAATGAAACGATGGCTTTCCTTCCTCGGGGCGCTCACTGTCGCCGCGTCCGGTTTCGCCGCTGAAAAGGCGGCGCTGGACGTGCGTGATTTCGGTGCGAAGGGCGATGGCGTAACCAAGGATACGGCCGCGATTCAAAAAGCGCTCGATACTTGCGCGACCGCCGGCGGCGGCTCGGTCTTGATCAGCGAGGGGAGTTTTCTGACCGGCAGTCTGGTCATCGGCGCGAACACGACGCTGGAAATCGCCCCGCGCTCCAGCCTGGTCGGCAGCGCGGACCTCGCGGATTACCCGGTTGTCAATATCCGCTGGGAGGGTGAATTCCGCGAGGGCCACCGCGCCCTGCTTTCCGCTGTGAACGCCGCGAATGTCACCATCAACGGCGGCGGCGCAATATTCGGCGCCCCCCCCGCCTTGAGCAAATTACGCACTCCGCGCGGCCCGGTGCTGATAGAATTGACCGGTTGCACGAACGCCGTGCTGGAAAATATCACCACGCAATACCAGCAACTGTGGTCCGTCCACCTGCTCTTCTGCAACAATCTCACGGCCAGCGGCCTGACCATCCGGTCGGTGGGTGCCAACGGTGATGGCATTGACGTGGATTCCTGCGACGGCGTGACCATCGAGCACTGTGACATCAACACTGGCGACGATGCCATCTCGCTCAAATCCGGCCGCGGGCTCGCCGCGCAACAGCTGGCCCGCCCGACGCAGAACGTCGTCATCCGCGATTGCCGCCTGCACAGTTCCATTTACGCCGCGCTTGGCCTTGGCACCGAAATGTCCGGCGGCATCCGGCAGGTGAGGATTGAGAACTGCATCATCTCCGGCCGGCAGAACGCCATCTTCATCAAGAGCCGCGACGGGCGGGGCGGTTTCATGGAAAACATCTCGGGCGAAAATCTCACCGTGCTGAAATCGCCCACGTTCATCGGTATTGACCTGTTGGGTAAAGGCATTCAAGCCACTGATCCGGTGGCTGGTGAAGTGGACAAATGGGCGCGTGTGCAGAACTTAAGTTTCAAAAAAGTGCGCGTGCAGGATGTCACCACGCTGGTGGCCGGAAAAAACATTCCCGCTGCGCGACCAATGGACGGCTTCACGCTCGCGGATATTTCCGGAAACTGCGCCCGCGGCATCGCTCTCTCTAACATGACCAATGTGAAAATTTCCGGCATCCACGTCACCGGGTTTGAAGGGCCGCTGATTTTGACCGACAACGTCAAGGGCACCGGCCTCGAACTTTCCGCCTTGAAGTAGAAGCGGTCACCGTTGGGGTGGATGGCTCTTTACCCATGTCGCGTAACGTTCCAATACCCGCCTGCCATCGTCTCGGAACCACGTGTAGCCGCCCCGCCGTTCGCGGGAGATTCCGTTCACTTCGTCGTGGATGGATTTGTCGCGGTCGCCGAAAACGGGCCGGTCAGTTTCGATCCTGTAATACCGCGCCCAAATCGGTCCACTGCCTGGGGAATCTGTCAATTTCTTCCCAGCGCTTCCCGCGATTTTAAATTCCTTGCCCATGATTTTTGTTTGCTCAAACCACGCCGCCGCCGCTTGGACTGCCGCCACGACTTTCGCATCCGGTTCCGGCAATTGCATCAGGAACAAAACGATGGCCGCGCTCTCGCAGGAAGCTGCCGCCGGCATTTCATAATTTCGCGCCGACGCAGGCTGCAATGTGATGGCGTCGTGTTGCTGGCACCAGACGGTGTGCTGGCCGTTCGCCACGATCTGCGCAGCAAGAATGCAATCCAATCCGCGCTGCCAACACGTGCCGGCCCTGGCGCGGATTTCCGGGGTGATGAAGGAAAATTCATTTTCTCCGCTTGCCACCGCGCGCAAAAATTCAATGACATGGAGCACCGCGTCGTCGTTGAACGTCACGGCGTCGTGGTAGCCGCCCTGCAGCGGCCAGACCTGTGGCCAGCCGCCGTTCGGAAATTGTGCGGCGGAAATGTAGTCCAGCCCGCGCTGGAAGGAGCTGCGATACGCGGCGTTGTTCGTGCCGGTGGCCGAGATGGTCTTCGCCAGAAACCGCAACTCTGTCGTGGTGGCATCGTTGTCGAACGTGCCGACGTAATTCCACCTCACCTCGCGCGCCGGGGCGGAAGTGTTTGTGCCGAGGACCAGCGGACCGGTCTGCGCGCCGAACAGTTCACCCGGCGCGCGGCGATGCTCGGTGAAGTCTGTGTTCTTGCACCAGCCCCCCGCCGGTGTTTGAAAGGAAACCAGATTGTCTGCGATTTGCCGTGCCACCGTGCCGGCATACCACGACGGCTGGTTTTTCAGTGTCACGCCCGTGGCCTTGCTGGCTTCTTTCGGTTCAAGGCTGTGCCTTTGGCCGTGCGTGTTCATTTCTGCGCGCAAAAAGTCCTGATCGGCCTGCCGTTGCCGCGCGGAATTTTCAAAATAAACTTTCCAGGCCGGGAGTGCCGCCACGCGCGCCGCCGTCAACGGCGTGGCCGGAACATTCGTCCCAATGATCGCGCCGTGAGCCGTGGCCAGGAAGAAACTGAAGAGTCCAACAAGCTGAAATCGGTCTAGGTCTTTCATCGTGAATAATGACGGGAGCCGGGGCACTCAAGTTTCACGGGACCACCACCCGGAGCTTTTGCCGCTCGACGGAAAAAGTGGCGGGCAGACTGCCGATCCACTCGCCGTCTAGTTCAAATGCAACCGGGGTGTCGCTCGTCGCTTCAAATCGCTCGGCGCGCAGGCGGCTGACGCGGTGTTCGGATAATTTCCGGCGTGCGAGAAAGCCGGGCACGAGACGCAGCAGCGTCGGCACATTGACGCGGGGAAAAACGCAAAGGTCCAGCCGGCCATCGCTCAAGTTGGCGCCGGGAAAAATGTTGAACGGCCCGCCGTAAAATTTTCCGTTGCCGAAGAGTGCGAGTTCGCCTTCCAGCTTGTTGCCGTCCGCCTTGACGACAATGCGTGGCTGTTTTTCCGCCAATGCCTGCAAGCCGGCCACGACATAGGCGATGGGCCCGGCGTTTTTTTTCAGCTTCCAGCTCACCAGTTCAATCGCCCGCGCGTCGAGGCCGGCGCCGCCCAGTTGCATGAAATACCGTTGCTGCGGTAGGCCAGCCTCGCAGTAATCCGCACGGCCCAGGTCAATTTTTGTTTCGTGGCCGCGCTTCAAAACCCGCCACGCGCGCTCCAGCTTCAAGGGAACTTGGAGTTCGCGCGCGAAGACGTTCACCGTGCCAAGCGGCAGCACGCCAAGTCGCACGCGTGCAAAACCGTCCGGGTCATCGCCGATGCCGTTGAGCACCTCGTTCACGGTGCCGTCTCCCCCGGCGGCCACGATGACGTCGTAGCCGGTGGCAACCGCCGCCTGCGCAAAGCGCCTTGCATCGCCGGGGCCGGTCGTGGCCTTGAATGCGCATTGCTGCGACATCTCGCCGAGGTAACGGCGGAAGCGCCGGGCCTTGTTGCCGCGCGCGGCGGGGTTGAAGATGACGCAGGTTCGCACGCGGGAATGATTTTCTTTTCGCGCCAATAGTCGAGCCGAAACGCGCCGCCGGCTTGCGCTGCCCCGACATTTTTCAGACACTGACCGTATGAATGAAGCCTCCGATTGGAAAATTCCCAAATGGCCGTTTCTGGCGTTCGGCTTGGCGCTGTTTATCGTTGCCGCCATCCTGGCCTGCCGCCCCGCCCATGCGATCACGCCGACAGAAATTATCCTCGCCACCGCCAGCGTTGCGCTTGGCGCGCTGCTGGGCTGTCTGCCGTACATTCTGGAATATCGCGCGGTCGGCAAACTCATTGAGGTCAATGCGGTCGGTGCCGTGGCGGAGCAGTTGCAGGATTTGAAAAAATATTCCGCGCAGATTGCCACCGCCACCGACCAGTGGGCGCTGGTGCAGGACGCCACGAAGGGCAGCGCCGAAAAAACCGCCGTCGCCGCCCGCGAAATTGTCGAGCGCATGGCTGCGGAAATTCGCGAGTTCAATGAATTTCAGGCCAAGCTCAACGACAGCGAGAAGGCCGCGCTGCGGCTCGAAGTGGAAAAGCTGCGCCGCACCGAGGCCGAATGGTTGCAGGTCGTCGTGCGCATCCTTGATCACATTTTTGCGTTGCATAATGCCGCCGCCCGCTCCGGGCAGCCGGAGCTTGCCGAGCAGATCACCAATTTCCAGAACGCCTGTCGCGATGCCGCGCGGCGCGTTGGTCTGACGCTGTTTGCGGCGGAGCCGGATGAAAAGTTTGACGTGCAGAAACACCGCGTGCATGGTGTTGAAAACCCGCCCGCCGATGCCGTGGCCGCCGAGACGCTGGCGCCGGGCCTGACGTTTCAAGGCCGGCTCATTCGTCCCGCGCTGGTGCGCTTGCGTGAGGCGAACGCACCCGGAGCGGCTCCGGCAGCGGCGGAAAACGAGAGCCAGCTTTCGCTGTCACCCGAATAAATTTATCAGCCATGAACGAGTCTTTGCGTCTCAAAGACCAGCCGGTGAGCGAGCGGCCGCGTGAACGGCTCGTGGCGCGCGGGCCGGATGCCTTAACCCACGCCGAGTTGATTGCGATTTTGCTGCGCACTGGCTTAAAGGGGGTAAACGTGGTGCAGGTGGGGCAAAATTTGTTGCAGAAATTTGGTTCGCTGAACGCGCTGGCGTTGGCGTCGGTGGATGAAGTGAAGAAAATTCCCGGCATCGGACGCGACAAGGCGGCGACGCTGGTGGCGGCGTTTGCGCTGGCGCGGCGCATGGAACAAGAGCGGCGCGAGGAATCGCCGGTGCTGGATAACCCGGTGACCGTCGTGAGTTTTATGCGCGAGGCCAACCGGCTGAAAAATGTGGAGGCATTTCAGGTGCTGCTCTTGAACACCCGCAAGAAACTGATCCGGGTCGAGGAGATTTCTGAAGGCACGCTGGATACGTTGCTTGTCCATCCGCGAGAAGTTTTCCGCGCGGCGATCGCGGCGAATGCGGCGGGCGTGGTGCTCGTCCATAATCATCCGAGCGGCGATCCGGCGCCGAGCGAGGCGGACATCAAAGTGACGCGGGACTTGATCCGCGCTGGCCAGCTGTTGAAAATTGAGGTGGTGGACCACGTCATCATCGGCCATACGACGGCAGAGCGGGCGAAGGATTATTCGTCGTTGCGGGAGTTGGGGTATTTTTACGCGTGAAGCCGCTTGCTTTCGTCGGGGGGTTTCCGCGATGATTTGGTTATGTCGGCGGATTACAAAACTAGTGGAACAGTGACATTGACTGAAGAACAAATTTTGGCGCTGCACCAGAAGCTCCGGGACATGCGCCATGACGTGAACGGCCGGCTGGCCAACATTGTCGCCGCCGCCGAGTTGATGCGCCTGCGTCCGGATCAATCCGTGGCGGAGCGGCTCAAGCTGTTGCTGGAGCAGCCGCATAAGGCGTCGGAATCCATCTCGGAATTTTCCCGCGCATTTGAAGGCGTCCTTGGTTTGTCGCGCCGGTGAGACGCGGTGGGGCTTTTCCCTATGGAAGACCGGTCCGAAGCTGAACTGATTGCCGCCGTGCTCAAAGGCGACGCGGCTAGCTTCGAGCCGCTGGTGGTGAAATATTCCCCCCGCGTGTTCGCCACCGCGCGCCGTTATGCGCGGCGGGAAAGCGAGATTGAGGACATTGTTCAGGAGGTCTGGCTCAAGGCGTTTGATAAGTTGAAAACCTTTCGCGGCGAGGCGCCGTTCGAGCATTGGCTGATGCGGATGGCCGTGCGCACATGCTATGATTTTCTACGCGGTCATCAGCGGAACCGTATCTCGTCCTTCAGTGAGATTTCCGAGCCGGAAGAGGATTGGCTGGAGCGTTATGTGGCCGAGCCGGGTAACGCGGCCGAGGATGCAGAGGCGGCGAAGATATTGATTGATCGCGTGATGGAACGGCTTTCGCCGGAGGCGCGGATGGTCATCCAGTTGCTGGAAATTGAAGATCGTTCCGTGAAGGAGATTGCAAAAATCACCGGCTGGTCGGTGCCGCTGGTGAAAGTGCGGGCGTTTCGCGCCCGCGGCGAGATGCGGAAAATTCTCGCGCGCATAACCCAGGACAAATATTTGTAACTCTGCGCAAATTTTGCGCGTCAAACGTAATGTAGCGTATATGAACCTGACTGAACTCGAAAAAAAGTTGATCGCCGCCGCCCGGCTGCAAGCCCCGGACGACCGGGTGCCGTATGCTTTTGAAAAGCGCATCATGGCGCAGTTGGCGGCGCGGGCGGGTGCGGATCATTGGGTGTTTTGGGCGCGCGGTCTGTGGCGCGCGGCGGCTTCGTGCGTGGCGGTGGCGGTGGTCATTGGCGCGGTTTCACTGTTCCTGCCGGAGACGCCGGACAATGGCAATGACTTGTCGCAGGATTTTGAAAACACGTTGCTGGCCTCGGCCGATCTGCCGGATAATTCTTCGACCCCGTGAACAATTGGAAAGTCATTTTCGCAACCGTGGTCATTTTCGGCGCGGGGGTGATTACCGGTGGATTGCTGGTGAATTACGTTAATAATTCCCGTCCCAAGGCTGTTCGCAAACCCGTGGCGGAAGTGCGGGTGCCGGTCACCAACCCGGTGGTGCATCCCTCCGAAACCGGCAAGCTGCGGGCGCCGGAAATATTGAGCAAACAATTTTTGCAGCGGTTGGACGAAGATTTGCACCTTGCGCCAGAGCAACACGAGGCGGTTCAAAAGATCATCAACGATGGCCAGAACCAGATTCGCAAGACGATTCAGGATTCACGGTTGGAGATTCGCGAAATTCTCACGCCGGCCCAGCAAAAACAGTTTGACGCTTTGATGAAGCGCCAGTTTCGCAAAACCGTCGCCAATACCAACTCTTCGCCGACCATGCCGCCAGTGATTAATTCACCGGCGACAAACGCGCCCGCAATATAGGTTTTCAGTCCGTGTCCAGCACGGAGCTGATTTTTTTCCTCAATTCCTTGTTGACCGCGTTGGCAGAGCGATTGGCGTCTACAATGTCGAAGCCGTAGGTTTTTTGCATCGCCTTGAAGGCGCTTTGCATCGCCCCTTGATATTTCAAAAAGCTGTCGAACACGTCACGCGAAAGGCCGAGATCCATTCCACTTTCCCAGTAGTCGAGTGTCGCGTTTTTGGAGAGATTGCGTTGAACTAGTTCTTCCGGTTCCACCGAAAGATAAAACACCGCATCCGGCACCGGCGCGATGCCGTAAAGATTTTTCAGCCACTTTTCATCCATGCCGCGCACCAGGTCGCGCGCCATCAGCGTGTAAATGTAGCGGTCGGACAGCACGATGAAACCTGCCTTTAGCGCGGGAATGATGATGTTCGACAGCTGGTCGGCAAAGTCGGTCGCGTAAAAAAGACTTAGGGTCGTCCGGCTCAAAACATTTCCGTCTTGCGCCTTTTCTAGTTCCTCGCTGACGAGTGTGGAGCGTTTCAGGCCGACTTGCACCGTCGGCCGCCCGCTGGTTTCCAGCCAATTGACTAGTTCAGCGATTTGCGTGGAGCGGCCGGAGCCGTCCGCGCCTTCAACGACGATCAATTTGCCGCCGAGATCCTCGGCTTTGACGCGCGGGATGCCGTGGCCGTAAAATTTGTGGGATTTCTTTGCACTCATGCGGCTTTGTCCTCCTCGACTTCGGTGGTTTCACGGTCGCCTGCCAGCGATGGCGGCAGGGGCAGCGGGCTGCGGCGCTTGAATTTTTTCAAATCAATCCGTTCACTGACCAGTTTGCGGACAATGACCTGTTGCTTCTCGACATTTTCGTTTGCATCCATGATGACAAAATTGAACTCTTTGCTCATCGCAAGGTATTGGTCGAGAATCCGGCCCTGAAAAATCTTGAAGCTTTCATACGGGTCGGTGGAGAGTCGCAAATCCATGCCCGCCTCGAAAAATTTCAGTTTGGGGCGGCCTTCGAGAATCCGGTTCAAAGACACATCCAAATCCGCCTTGAAAAACATCGTCAAGTCCGGCGCGCAGGCGAAACTGTAGTTGCCGCGCACCCAGTCCGGTGGACAGCCGCGCGTTACGTCGCGCGCAAATGCCGTGAAAATATAGCGATCGCACAGCACCACATAGCCCGCCCGCAGCAGCGGCACCAGATGGCGCTCATAGCGGTCGGCAAAGTCGGTCGCGTGGATGAGGCTGAAGGTGGTCGGCGTGAGCAACTCGCGCTTTTTACCCTTGCTCGTGGCCGATTTGACCAACTCGGACGAGTTCCATTCACTGAAATAAACCTTGATACCCTCCGCCTCCAGCCAGCGCTTGAGTAGGTAAATCTGGGTGGATTTGCCCGACCCGTCGAGACCTTCGACGGCAATCAAGCGTCCCGGAAAATTGGATTCAGCAAAAGTTTTCATGATTCGCGGCAGGCGCGTTTGTTAAATCTAATTAAATCTATCGCCGTCACAAGCCCAAGTTTGTAACACTTTTTTGGCATCTGATTGTTAAAATCGGGTTAAATAGTTTTGCTTGTGAAAAAAATCACAAATTTGAACTTGCCGCCATTTTTGGCGGCAGCTAGGCTTCCTTTGCGCTTTCTTAAAGCGCATATTTTTTAAGGAAATGCAGGCCCAAACTGAATACGGCTACAACTCGAAGATCGAAGGCGACGTCGTCCTGACAACCGTTGATGCCGCGCTCGCGTGGTTCCGTAAAAACTCCGTCTGGCCGATGCCGATGGGCTTGGCTTGCTGTGGCATTGAATTGATGGCCGTCGGCGCGAGCCGGTTCGATATTTCCCGCTTCGGGTCGGAGGTCATGCGTTTTTCCCCCCGCCAGTCTGATTGCATGATTGTGGCGGGCACGGTCACCTACAAAATGGCCGCTTCCGTCAAAAGAATTTACGATCAAATGCCCGAGCCGAAATGGGTCATCGCGATGGGCGCTTGCGCGTCGACGGGCGGGATGTATCGCAGCTACGCCACGTTGCAAGGCGTGGACAACATCATCCCGGTGGATGTTTATGTCGCGGGTTGCCCGCCGCGCCCGGAAGCCGTGCTCGATGCGCTGATCAAGATCCAGAATAAGATCGGCACGCAGCCGATTCTGCAGGGGACCGTGGCGGCGAAACTGTTGAATCTTCAGGAAAAATAAGCTGTGTCCGCTCTCGAATCCGCCAATAAAATCAAGGCCAAGTTCGGTGATTTAATCTCCGAACCGGCGGAGTTTCGCGGCGAAATCACCCTGAGACTTGCCGACGCGGAAAAGATTTTTGACGTCTGCCAGTTTGCCAAGCGTTCGCTTGGCTTCGATTATCTCGTGGATATTTGCAGCGTGGATAATTACGGCGAAGATCCCCGCTGGACCTTGATTTATCATTTGCGCGGCGTGGCCAACGGCCGGGATTTGCGCCTGAAAACCGATGTTAGCGAAGAAAAATCCGAACTGCCGAGCGTTTTGCCCGTCTGGCGCACCGCCAACTGGCACGAACGCGAAGTTTACGATTTGATGGGCATCCGGTTCAGCGGTCACCCTGATTTGCGCCGCATTTTGATGTGGGAAGGTTATCCGTATCATCCGTTGCGGAAAGATTTCCCGCTGGCGGGCAAGCCAACGGATTTGCCGGGCGTGGCTTTCACGAAAGTCACACCGATGGAAGGCGGACCGTTCGTGACTTTGCCGAGCAGCAGCGATTCGATTGCGCGCGAACCGCGCGTGCGGACGCCGGAAGGTGCCGAACCAGGCATCAGCGACCAGCGGCTGGTTGGTGGGAAGCTAAAATAATTTTCATGGCTCAAGTTCAAGACATTGAAATCCGCGACTCCGCCGCCCTCACGGCGGCGGCGGCGGAAGCATTGCAGGATGTTCAAGGCGAGAAGCTGGTGCTGAACATGGGGCCTTCGCATCCGGCCACGCACGGCGTTTTGCGCATCGTGCTTGAATTGGACGGCGAAGTCATCACCAAGGCTGATCCGGACGTGGGTTATCTGCATCGCGGCGACGAAAAAATCGCCGAGAACATGACCTACACCCAGTTCATTCCTTACACGGATCGTCTGGATTACCTCGCCCCCCTCGCGAACAACGTCGCTTACGCCCTTGCCGTCGAAAAACTTCTCGGTATTCACGACAAGTTGCCGCCCCGCTGCCAATACATCCGCGTGATGTGCGCAGAATTGGCGCGTATTTCGTCTCACTTGCTGGGTCTCGGTGCATTCGCGATGGACACCGGTGCGGTCACCGTTTTCTTGCTCACGTTTACGGAGCGCGAAAAAATTTACAATATTGCCGAAGCGGCCAGCGGTGCGCGTTTGACGAACAGCTACACGCGCATCGGCGGCTTGATGCGGGATGTGCCGCCCAACTGGGTCGATATGATTCGCCAGTTCCTGAAAGAATTCGCGGTGGCGCTCGCGGAGGCCAACACGTTGCTCACGCGCAATCGCATCTGGGTGGATCGTCTGCGGGACCTCGGCGTCGTCTCGAAGGAAATGGCGATTGATTACGCCTTGAGCGGCCCGAATTTGCGCGGCAGCGGTGTGAATTTCGATCTCCGCAAAAACCAGCCGTATCTTTGCTACCAGGATTTGGATTTTGACGTGGCGCTTGGCTCCGTTGGTGATTGTTACGATCGCTACCTCGTGCGCATGGAAGAGATGAAGCAGAGCATGCGCATTTTGGAGCAATGCTGTAACCAGCTTCCCGGTGGCGCCGAAAACCAGTCGCACGAGCCGGTCAGTATTCAGGACGGCAAGATCACGCTCCCTTCCAAGCAGAAAGTTTTGACGAGCATGGAAGAGTTGATCCATCAGTTTATGCTCGTGACCGAAGGCGTGAATTGCCCGCCCGGCGAAACATATTTTGGCCATGAAAATCCGAAGGGCGAACTGGGTTTTTACATCCATAGCAAGGGCGGCGGCACCCCGAATCGCCTGAAGATTCGCGCCCCCTCATTTATCAACTTGAGCATTCTTGGTGAATTGCTGCCCGGTTGCATGATCAGCGACGTGCCCGTCGTGCTGGGTTCACTCGACTTTGTCATGGGAGAATCTGACCGATGAGTTTTCAACCGACACCTGAACTGGAAGCGGAAGTGAATGAGTTGATCACGCACTATCCGGTGAAGCGCGCTGCCTCGCTGATGGTGCTGCATGCGATCCAGGAAAAGTTCGGCTGGATTTCATCCGATGCCGTGCAATGGACCGCGAAAAAGCTGGAACTCCAGCCAATCAACGTTTTTGAGATCCTGACGTTTTATCCGATGCTCCGGCAGGAGCCGCAGGGAAAATACGCGATCAAAGTTTGCCGCACGTTGAGCTGCGCGCTTGGTGGCGCGTATGAATTGCATCATCACTTTTGTGAGAAGCTCGGTCTGGACGCGCACAAGCATGGACCGCAGACGACGAAAGATGGCAAGTTCACCGTGGAATTTGTCGAATGCCTCGCGAGTTGTGGCACCGCGCCGGTGATGATGGTCGGCGAAAAATTTTATGAAGGGGTCAGCCATAAGCAGGCTGATGAGATTGTTGCGGGATGTAAGTGAATGGTTGCCCGACTAGGATTTGAACCTAGACAAACAGATTCAGAGTCTGCTGTGCTACCGTTACACCATCGGGCAAAGATGGACGCAGTAAGCTAGAGAATTTTTGATAAGAGTCAATTGCTGATATGGCGCAAGAATACAAATTGATATTGAAATACGCCGATGAACCGGGTTACGCCCCGGACATCGAGTGTTATTTGCGTCATGGTGGCTACGCGGAATTGAAGCAGTCGCTGGCCATGGCCCCGAAAGATTTGCCCGATGGCAAAAAACTTACGCCTCAGGAACAAATCCGTGAGGATGTAAAAGTCTCCGGTTTGCGCGGTCGCGGCGGTGCCGGTTTCTCCTGCGGACTCAAGTGGAGTTTTGTTGATCGTAAGAGCGGCAAGCCGATTTATTTGATTTGCAACGCCGACGAATCCGAGCCGGGCACGTTCAAGGATCGGCAGATCATCCACAAGGATCCGCATCAGTTGATCGAGGGCATGATCATCTCCTGCTTCGCGAACGACGTCAAGCTGGCCTACATCTACATCCGCGGCGAAATGCCCGAAGGCGCGAAGATTTTGAATCGCGCCTTGAAGGAGGCTCGCGCGAAAAATTTCCTCGGCAAAAACATTCTCGGCACGGGCTACGATCTGGAGATGTATGTGCATCGCGGCGCCGGTGCTTATATCTGCGGCGAGGAAACCGGCCTCATCGAATCGCTCGAAGGCAAGCGTCCGTATCCGCGCATCAAGCCGCCGTATTTTCCGGCGATCCTCGGTTTGTGGATGTGCCCGACCATCGTCAACAACGTTGAGACGCTTTGCAACGTGAAGCACATCGTGGCGATGGGCGGCGCGGAATTCGCGAAGCTCGGCACGCCGAACAACACCGGCACACGGATCGTCAGCTTGAGCGGTCACGTAAAACGCCCTGGTTACTACGAAATCGAAGTCGGCAAGGCGACGCTCCGCGAATTGCTTTACGATAAGAATTTTGGTGGCGGTCTCCGCGACGGTCGTCAGTTGAAAGCCATCATTCCCGGTGGCTCTTCCTCGAAAGTTTTGAAGGCCGGCGAGAAGTTCAAGCTCAAGAAAAAAGACGCCGAGGGCAAAGAGATTTTGGTCGAGACCGACATGCTCGACTTGCCTTACGATTTCGATTCGCTCGCCCAGGCGGGCACGATGTCGGGTTCCAGCGCGATCATCGTGATGGACGACAGCGTGGACATCGTCAAAGCGCTCGCGAATTTGTCTGAATTTTACGCGCACGAAAGCTGCGGTCAGTGCACGCCGTGCCGCGAAGGCTCGCTCTGGATGAACAAGACGCTGCATCGTCTCACACACGGCGAAGGTCGCGCGAGCGACGCCGATTATCTGGGCAAGATTGCCGACAACATTCCCGGCGGCCGCACGATTTGTGCGTTCGGTGAAGCCTGCTCCTGGCCGGTGCAAAGTTTTCTCGCGAAGTTCAAAGACGAATTTGTCGCCAGAGGCGCCGCCGATGAGGCGCGTCACGTGAAGGAAAAGGCCGCGCCCGCTGAACCAAAACAAATGGAAGCCGCGCACCACTGATTTCAATGTCCACCGCCGCCACAACTGAAACGAAGCCCGCCGCACCCGCGATCGAGAAGATCAAGGTTAAGGTGGACGGGCGCGAAATCGAAGTGCCGCGCTTCACCGCCGACTGGTCGGGCAAGCTCACGCCCACCACGATGATTCAGGCGTGCGAGCTGGCCAAGACCGACGTGCCGCATTATTGCTGGCATCCGAAATTGCCGGTCGTCGGCAACTGCCGCATGTGCCTTGTCGAGTTCGGCACGCCTGCCCTCGGCCCCGACCGCAAGCCGGTGATCAATCCCGACGGCTCGTTCAAGATTGCCAAGTCGCCGCGTCCCGCGATTTCCTGTGCCACGCCGATTTCGCCGGGCATGGAAATTTACACGAAGACGCCCGCCGTGAAGCAGATGCGCGAAGGCGTCCTCGAATCGCTGCTCATCAACCATCCGCTCGATTGCCCGATTTGTGATCAAGCCGGCGAATGCAAGTTGCAGGAATATTCCGTGGATTACGGTCAGAGCGCGAGCCGCTTTGTTGAGGCGAAAGTTCACAAGCCGAAAGCCGTTGACCTTGGACCGCGCATCATGCTCGACGCGGAACGCTGCATTCTTTGCACGCGCTGCATCCGTTTCACGCGCGACATCGCGGGCGACGACGCGCTCGGCATCATCAACCGCGGCAGCTACAACACGATTGCGACATTCCCCGGCATGCCGTTCGACAACAATTACACGCTGAACACCGTGGACGTTTGCCCCGTCGGCGCGCTCACGTCGAAGGATTTCCGTTTCCAGATGCGCGCGTGGTTCCTCAAGGAAACCAAGAGCGTTTGCACGAGCTGCGCGACAGGCTGCAACGTGCTCATCGGTTCGCGCGAGGAAAAGATTTACCGCTACACGCCGCGCGATAACGACGCGGTCAACGCCTCGTGGATGTGCGACGCCGGTCGTTTGAATTACAAGTGGATCGGTCGCGCTGATCGCTTGAAAGACGTTTTGGTCCGCGGTCAGAAATCCACCTGGACGGCGGCGCTCAACGAAATTACCGACAAGCTCAAGCAAGCTCCGGCCGGTTCCGTCGCCATCATCGCTTCGGCGCGGCAGACGAACGAAGAGCTTTGGCTGATTTCCAAATTGAAAGCTAAGCTGGGCGCGATCAGTGACGCGATTCCGCGTGAAGGTCAGGCCGACAAGCTGCTCGTCAGCGCGGACAAAAATCCGAACACGAACGGCGCGCGGCTCACGGGAATTTGTTTCACGGAAGTCGGCATCAATTTGTCGAAGATCGCTTCCGGCATCGAGTCGGGCAAGATCAAGACGTTGATTGTCATCGGCGAAAACATTGTGAAGCGCGCGGTCAGCAATGAGAAATTGCGCGAGCGCGAAACCATCAGCGAAGTCGTGGACGAACACGGCCTCACGGCGGAATTGCTCGCCAAGCTCGACACGCTGATCGTCAGCGACATTTTGCCGAGCAAGACTACGGAGCTGGCGCATTTCCTTTTGCCGGGTGCGGCGCACGCGGAAAAGCGGGGCACGTTCACCAACGGCAAGGGCCGCGTCCAGAAATTCATGAAGGCCGTCGAGGCGCCCGGCGACGCGCGCGCCGAATGGGAATTTTTGCATGACCTCGTCCACCACGTCACCGGCCAGAATGGCTTTGTGACCATCGAAGGTCTGTTCAATCAAATGGCGAAGGAAGTGCCCGCGTTCAACGGTGTGACGTGGCAGGCTCTCGGCGATACCGGCGTGACGGTGCAAATCTAAAATGGACTGGAAATTCATCATCTTCAGCTTGGTCAAGGTAGCCGTGGTCATCGGCGTCGTGCAGGGCATTGTCATGTATTCCGTGCTGGCTGAGCGCAAAATTTCCGCGTGGATCCAAGACCGCGTCGGTCCGAACCGCACCGCGCCGCCGTTCATGAAATTTATTCCCGGCGGACAATTTCTGACGCGCTTGGGAATTTTCCAACCCTTGGCGGACGGCTTGAAGTTTTTGGTCAAAGAGGATTTCACGCCGGCCGGTGTAAAGAAGATTTATTTCTGGCTAGCCCCCGCCATCACGGTGATTCCGGCGATGCTGACGGTCGCGGTGATTCCCTTCGGCTCGGTCATCGGCGATCAGAAGATGGTCATCGCGGATTTGAATGTCGGCATTCTCTACACGTTCGGCATCGTTTCGATGGGCGTGTATGGCATCGTGCTGGCGGGCTACGCGGCGAACTCCAAGTATCCGATGTTCGGCGGCATCCGTTCGAGCGCGCAGATGATTTCGTATGAGATTTCCATGGGCATGTCGGTCATCCCCGTGCTGCTCATCGTGGGCAATTTGAACCTTGGCCAGATCATCGGCTGGCAGGCGGGCAACGGCTGGCTGGTCATGTATGCACCGATCTCGTTCATCATTTTTATGGTCGCGTCATTTGCCGAGACGAACCGCACGCCGTTCGATTTGCCGGAAGCGGAAACCGAACTCGTCGGCGGTTATCACACGGAATACGGCTCGATGAAGTTCGCGCTCTTTTTTCTCGCGGAATATTCGAACATGGTTTCGTCCTCGGCCATGATGGTGACGTTGTTCTTCGGTGGCTGGACCTTGCCGTTCTGGGGGTTGGATCATCCGGCGAATTCGCTGGGGATGGGCATCGCCCATGTTCTGGTGTTTTTGGCAAAGATGCTATTTTTCATGGTGGTCTTCATCTGGGTGCGCTGGATGTTCCCGCGTTTTCGCTATGACCAGTTGATGGATCTGGGCTGGCGCCGCTTCCTGCCGCTCGCGTTGGTAAACATTTTAATCACGGCTGTCTGGCTGTGGCTGAGGAGTTGATATGGCCGTTGTTGTAAATCGCAAAGAACTGACGTTCTGGGAAAAGCTTTATCTGCCGGCCATTGTCGGCGGATTAAAAGTCACGTTCAAGCATGCTTACAACACGTTGATCCTCCGCAAGGTCGTGACGATGGAATATCCCGAGCAGAAATGGACGCTGCCGACGGGTTATCGCGGCGCGCCGTATTTGGTCAAGGATCAGGACGGCAACACGAAATGCGTTTCGTGCCAGCTCTGCGAATTCGTCTGCCCGCCGAAAGCCATCCGCATCACGCCGCCGGGTCAGGGCGGCCAGAAAGCGGATCGCACGAATGCCGAGAAGATGCCGGCGGAATTTGAGATCAACATGCTGCGCTGCATCTTTTGCGGCTTCTGCCAGGAAGTCTGCCCGGAAGAAGCGATTTTCCTGCAAAAAGATTATTCCCTCACCGGTCTGAGTCGCCGCGAGATGATTTACAACAAAGAAAAACTCCTGTCACTTGGTGGTGAAGTCGGTGGCATCCAGAAATGGCAGCTGAAACTGGACGAAGCGAAGGCGCAGGAAAGTTTTCCGGTGAAGCTTTAATCAGCAATGGAACAAATCAACAACTTGGTCGGCGGCGGCGCGGTGGAAGGCGTTTTGTTTTACGTCTTCGCGGCGTTGACGCTGCTGTGCGCCATCCTCGTCGTCGCGAACCCGTTCAGCCGCAATCCGGTCACGAGCGCGATGTTTCTCGTGCTGACGATCATCTCCATGTCCGGTTTGTTCCTGCTGCTGCATGCGTTCTTCCTCGCCGCGGTGCAGATCCTCGTATACGCCGGTGCCGTCATGGTGCTGTTCCTGTTCGTCATCATGTTGCTCGATTTGAAGGAAGAACAGCGGCGCCGGATTAAATTCTTCGGCCTCGCCGCCGGTTTGGTTTCCGTGGGCCTCGTCGTGAGTATTTTTATCAAGTCGCTCGCGTCCATCCAACCCAGCGCCGCTCCGCCCACGCTCGAAGGCGAAACCTATGCGCTCGGCAAACTGTTGTTCACGCAATACACGCTCCCGTTTGAAATCGTCTCCGTGCTACTGCTCGTGGCGATGGTCGGCGTTATTCTCCTGAGCAAAAAGAAACTCGAATAACATGCACGTCGGCCTCCATCATTATTTGTTCGTGAGCTTTATGCTGTTCAGCCTGGGGCTGCTCGGCGTCATCATGCGCCGCAACCTGCTGGTAATGTATATGTCGCTGGAGTTGATGCTCAACGCCGCCAATCTGGCGCTCGTCTCTTTTTCGCGGTTCAACCACAAACTCGACGGCCAGGTGCTGGTTTTTTTCATCATCACCGTGGCGGCGGCGGAAGTTGCGGTCGGCCTCGCGCTGATCGTGGCCCTCTACCGCAAACGTCAGTCCGCGCACGTTGAAGATTTGACCTCGATGAAACTCTGACGGATGAAAAACGAACTTTTTCCTTGGCTGATCTTGTTCCTGCCGCTGCTCTCAGCGGCGGTGATAACCCTGTTTTTTCTCCGCAATAAAACCGTCAGCAGCTTCATTTCCATCGGCGCGGTAGCCGCCGGCTTCATCCTTTCCGTCCTTTTCGTCCAGGCCAACGGAATGCAGTTCTGCGGTGAAACTTCCACCAACTGGCTGTCCATCGGCGGACTGCAGATTGATTTTGGCCTGAAGCTCGACGCCTTGAGCATGATGATGCTTCTGGTCGTCACCGGCGTCGGCGGGCTGATCCACATTTATTCCTACGGCTACATGCATGAGGACGATAGCATGGCGCGCTTCTTCGCCTGCTTGAGCCTGTTCACCTTCTCCATGCTCGGCATCGTGTTGGCGAACAATTTCGTGATGATGTTCATCTTTTGGGAACTCGTCGGGGTGTCCAGTTACCTGCTCATCGGTTTCTGGTTTGAAAAACCCAGTGCCGGCGATGCCGCAAAAAAAGCGTTTATCACCAATCGCCTCGGCGACTTCGGTTTCCTGTTCGGCATCCTGATGGTTTGGGGGCTGCTCGGGTCGTTGAGCTTCGGCGCGCTGCAATCCATCATGGCCGCCAACCCCGCCGCCCTTGGCTGTTGCGCCACGCTTGCCGGCCTGCTGATCTTCTGCGGCTGCATGGGCAAGTCCGCTCAATTTCCGCTGCACGTCTGGTTGCCCGACGCGATGGAGGGCCCTACGCCCGTCTCCGCCTTGATCCACGCCGCGACGATGGTGGCCGCCGGTGTTTACATGCTTTGCCGCACGCTGTTCCTCTTCAACCCGGCCTCGCTCCATATCATTGCTTACATCGGCGGCTTCACCGCGCTGCTCGCCGCGCTCATGGCCGTCCAGCAAAATGACATCAAGCGCATCATCGCCTACTCGACGCTTTCGCAGCTCGGCTACATGGTGATGACGGTCGGTTTGAACGGCCCGACGCCGGCGATGTTCCATCTCACCACGCACGCCTTCTTCAAGGCGCTCCTGTTTCTGGCTGCCGGCTCCGTCATTATCGGCATGCACCATGAGCAGGACATCTGGCAGATGGGCAATCTGCGGAAGAAAATGCCGGTCACGTTCCTGACGTTCACCATCGGCACGCTGGCTTTGTGCGGGGTTCCGCCGTTCAGCGGGTTCTATTCCAAGGACGCCATTCTCGCGCAGGCGTTGGCGCAGCATAATTACATTCTCTTCGGCGTCGGCGTGTTCGTGGCTGCGCTGACGACGTTCTACACGTTCCGTTTGTTCTTCGTCGTTTTCATGGGTAAGGAAAAATCCGAAGCCGCCTCGCACGCGCACGAATCGCCGCTGGTGATGACGCTGCCGTTGATCGCGCTCGCGGTGTTCTCGTTCGCTGGCGGTTTTATCGGCATTTCAAATAACTACGGCTCGCAACTCGCGCATGAGCACGAAATGCTTACGGTTTGGCAGCAGGCGCTCGAACCGTTGGGCAACAAATTCGCCATGTTCTGTGGCCTGGGGGCTGTGCTCGTCGGCTTTCTCCTGGCTAAATCGCTTTACGGCAACGCCGCGACTGATCCGTTGCCCGCGAAACTCGGCGGTCTGGCGACGGCGATGAAAAACAAATTCTACTTCGACGAGCTTTATGAGGCCACGTTCATCCGCGCGCACGATTTCCTCGCCGCGGTGGCCGACTGGATTGACCGCTGGGTTCTGGAAGGCGCGATCATCGGTGCGATCCGTGGCGGCACGGATTTGAGCGGACGCGCGTTGCGTCTGGCCCAGACCGGCAACCTTCAAACCTACGCCTTCCTGTTCGTGCTCGGCGTGGCGCTGTTGCTTTATTTCGTTTTGGGAAAATAAAATGTCCATACTGACTTACATCGCAGGTTGGCCGCTGCTGGCGGCGTTGGCGCTCATCGTCGTGCCGCGCAATTATCGCGTCATCATCCGCGCCATCGCGGTGCTGGCCACGCTGGTTTCCGCCGTGCTCGCGGTGAAGATGTTTGCGCAGTTCGTGCCCGGCGCGAACGGCTTCCAGTTCGAACAACAGATCCCGTGGGTCGAATCGCTCGGCATCAGCTATCACGTCGGCGTGGACGGCATCAATGTGGGCCTCATCCTCATGGGTGCCATCGTGGCGTTTGCCGCCGCGCTCTGCTCGTTTGAAATCCAGACCCGCGAAAAAGAATTTTACATCCTGCTGCTGGTGATGACCGGCGGCATCCTCGGAGCGTTCGCTTCGCTGGATTTGTTCTTCTTTTACTTCCTGCACGAACTCGCGCTGGTGCCGACCTTCATCATGATCGGCGTCTGGGGTCGTGGTGAAAAGAAGACCTACGCGACGTTCCAGATCACGCTGTATTTGAGCATCGGCGCGCTCATCGCGCTCATCGGACTTGTCGCGCTCTATCTGCAATCCGGCGCGAACACGTTCGACATCCCCAAACTCATCGAACACGCCAAGACCAATCCGCTCGCGCTCAACGCGCAGAATTTTATTTTCCCGCTGCTGCTGTTCGGTTTCGGCATTCTGGTTTCACTCTGGCCGTTCCACTCTTGGGCGCCGCTCGGTTATGGCGTCGCGCCGTCGCCGACCGCGATGCTCCACGCGGGTGTGTTGAAGAAATTCGGTCTCTACGGTTTGATCCGCATCGCGCTGCCGTTGCTGCCGCAGGCCGCGCAAAGCTGGGCGCACGTCATCGCGTGGCTCTGCGTCGGAAATATTTTGTATGTCGGCTGGGTCGCGATGCGCCAGAAAGATTTGAACCTGCTCATCGGTAATTCGAGCGTGGCGCACATGGGCTTTATTTTCCTCGGCATCGCCAGTCTGAACCTCATCGGCGTGACCGGGGCGGTGCTGATCATGATTGCGCACGGCTTCCTCGCGGCGCTGACCTTTGCGCTGAGCGGCTACATTTACCAGCAGACTGGTACGTTGCAGATCAGCGAACTCGGTGGTCTCTGCCGCAAGCTGCCGTTCATTGGCACCGCATTGTTGATGGCCGCGATGGCGGGCTGCGGTTTGCCCGGCTTCGCGAATTTCGTCGGCGAAGCCACGGTGTTCTTTGGCGCCTGGAAAGCGTTTCCGGCCATCACGGTCATCGCGCTCTGGGGTGCGTTGGTCATCGGCGGCATATACATGACGCGCGCCATTCGCAATATTCTGCACGGTCCGCTGCCGGAAAAATGGTATGCCCTTTCCGATGCCTCGAGCGCCTGGCGCAAACTGCCTTACGCCTTGTTGCTGGTGTGTCTGCTGGTGTTTGGTTTTTGGCCGAAATTACTGACGGAAAAAATTAATCCCGACGCGGAAAAGATTTTAAACCAGCCCGCGCCGGTGAAACTGGTCGCGCAAACCGATATTTCTGGAGCCCGCCACTGATGAACGCTTCCTTGATGACACTTGAATTTTGCGTGATCGCCCTCGGCGTGGTGTTGCTGCTGGCCGATTTCTGGGTGCCGGCTGAGCGGAAGAAATTCCTCGCCTACGCCGCCATCGCGGCGCTGGGCGGACTGCTGGTCATCAGTTTCAGCGGCCAGGGCGTTTGCAGTCTTGGGGGTTCGGCTTTCAATGGTTCGTTCGTCAATGATGCGTTGGCGGTCTTTTTCAAACGTTTCTTTCTGCTGGCGGCGATTCTCGTTCTGTTCATTGCGGCGGAATTTTCCAGCCGGATGTCGGCGGCCATCAGTGAATTTTACTCGCTGATCCTGTTCGCGCTGGCCGGCATGCTGTTTGCCGCTTCTTCCAATGACTTCGCGATGCTGTTCGTCTCCATTGAACTCATCACGATCACGTTTTACGTCCTGGTCAGTTTTCAGCGCGGCAAGCTTGCCTCGCTCGAAGCGGGCGTGAAATATCTGATCCTGGGTGCGCTGTCTTCGGCCTTCATGGTCTTCGGCATCGCGTTGATCTGGGGCATGACCGGGGAACTCAATTTCACCAAGCTGGCTGAATTCCTCGCCCAAACCCCGGAGGTTGCCCACAGCCAGCTCTTTCTGCTCGGCGTCCTGCTGGTTCTGGTGGGTCTGGGTTTCAAGATTGCCGCCTTTCCGTTTCAGATCTGGGCGCCGGACGTTTATCAGGGCGCGCCCACGCCCACGACGGCGTTTCTTGCCATCGGTTCCAAGGCCGCCGGCTTTGTTTTGCTCCTGCGCGTGCTGTTCACCGCCGTGCCCGGCGTGACGGCCCAATGGGCGAACCTGCTCATCGTCATTTCCGCCATCACCATTCTCTATGGCAACCTTTGCGCGCTCCCGCAGCGCAATCTCAAGCGGCTGCTCGGCTATTCCAGCATTTCGCACGCGGGCTATCTGCTGCTCGGTGTGGCGGCGTTGAGCGCGAGCGGCCAGGCTGCGGTTTTGTATTATCTGGCCGGCTATCTGTTCACCGTGCTGGCGGCATTTGCGGTCATCGCCATTGTGATGAAGAATCTGGATGCCGAAGACATCTCCAGTCTCGCTGGTTTGAATCAGCGTTCGCCGTTGCTCGCGGCGACCATGACCATTGCGATGGTGTCGCTGGGGGGCATTCCGCCGCTGGCGGGATTCTTTGGGAAGTTTCTCCTGCTAAAAGCCGTCATCGAGCAAGCGCCGGCCCATCCCGGTTATTATTGCCTCGCGTTCGCGGCGCTGGCGGGCGTGGTGATCTCGCTCTACTACTATTTTGGAGTCATTCGCGCGATTTACTGGAGCAAAGCACCTGCGGATCTATCGCCGGTTGAGCTATCCTCGCCGGCAAAATTGTTCATCTGGGTTTGTATCGCTGGCATCTTCTGGCTGGGGCTGTTCCCGAATACCGTTTTGAATCTCGCGCTGGCCGCCGTCAAGTCACTCTGAGTTTGACCAAAAGTAGGTTAACCAAGCAAAAGCGCGCCGGAACGACTGGCGCGCTTTTACCATGCGCGCGCTTCGAACTTACACCGTCCGCATCTGAACGGCGTCTACGATTTCGGTGCCGACGGAAATGGCGCCGATGATGACCACGGTCTCGCCGGTGGACAGATGGCCCAGTTCCACCAGCTTTTTTAGCCCGCTTTCAATGGTGTTCTGCGGCTGGATGAAATCAAATTCCATGACGAAGGGCGTGACGCCCCAGCTCAAGGTGAGTTCGCTGGCCGAGCGATTATTGTCGCACATCGCAAAAATCGGTGAATAGCGCGGACGCATCCAGCCGGCATAGCGCGCCATGTGGCCGTGGCGGGTGAAGGACAGGATCGCCGCCGCCTTGAGTTCGTTGGCCATGACGACGGCGCTTTTCACCAGCTTCTGGCGGGCGCTGGTGAGTTCGGCGAGGTCGTGAAATTGCGCGTTGCCGCTGCGCTCGATGCGCGTGGCGATCTTGTCGAACACCTCGATGCACTTGAGCGGATATTTGCCGACGGTTGTCTCGCCGCTTAACATGATGGCGTCGGCTTCTTCGTAAATCGCATTGGCCACGTCGGTCACCTCGGCGCGCGTGGGCATCGGGGATTCAATCATGCTTTCGAGCATGTGCGTTGCGACAATGACGGGTTTGCCGTGGCGCAGGCAGGTTTTGACGATGCGGCGCTGGACGATGGGCAGATCGTAATACGGGATTTCAATGCCCAGATCCCCGCGGGCCACCATGATGCCGTCGGCTTCGCGCACGATGGCCTCAAGATTCAATACCGCCTGTTGATCCTCGATTTTGGCGATGACGAATGGCGCGGGCTTGCCCTCCTCAAACAATTCGCGGAGTTGCAACAGGTCGCGCGCCTCGCGCACGAACGACAAGGCGATGAAATCAACGCCCAGTTCCAAGCCGAGCTTCACATCCTTGATGTCCTTGGCCGTGAGCGCCGGCAGGCTGACCTTGACGCCGGGCAGGTTGATGTGCCGGCGGCTGCCGAGCGTGCCGGCGGTGAGAACTTCGCATTCCACCTTGTTGCCGACCTTGGCGAGCACCTTCATTTCGATGGTGCCATTGTCCAGCAGCACCACGTCCCCGACGCTGATGTCATTGACGAAATTCTCGTAGTTCACATCCACGGAGTGTTCCTCCTCGCTCTTTTCGCCGCGTACGGTGAGGGTGAACTTCTGGCCGGGTTTGAGGTCCAGCGGGGAGGCGATATCGCCGGTGCGGATGGCCGGGCCTTGGGTGTCCATCAGGATGCCGCTAAAGCGCCCGCGTTGGGCGGATTCCGCGCGGATATCGGCGAACACGCGCCGCACCCAATCGTGCGGGGCGTGGGACATGTTGAGCCGGAAAACATTCACGCCCGCGTCGATCAGCTTGCCGATCATCTGGGCGGAATCCGTGGCGGGGCCCAGGGTGGAAACAATTTTTGTCCGGCGTAGCGTGCCTCGTTGCATGGCGGAAAAATTAATGCTACTGGAGCGGATTAAAAAGCTTTTTATCCGCCGTCATCGACAAAACGGGCTTGCGTTGGCGGCTCCGGCCAGCCATTATGCGGCTTAAACTTTTAACTAAAATTATGGCTGACGCTGCAAACAAATACTCCGAAAACGTGGCGGGTAAATTCTACGTGGACAACCAATGCATTGACTGTGACCTGTGCCGCGAGACGGCCCCGGACAATTTCAAGCGCAACGAAGACGGCGGTTACACCTTCGTCTACAAACAGCCCACCACGCCCGACGAGGAAAAGCGCTGCAACGAAGCCAAGGAAGGCTGCCCCGTGGAAGCCATCGGCGACAACGGCGCCTAGTCCACCTGCCAGTTTCAATGAAAACCCGCTGGATCATTCCGGCGGGTTTTTTATTTGTGGTGCTGGGGTGGGGCTTGCCTGCGCTCTTTGGCGCTCAAGTCTTCCGCGTGGTGGCGTTGATTCTCTGCCGAATCGCCATTTCCCCATTTAGGCGTTGCCTGCCAAGAAAGCAATTGCGGGCTTGCCACAACCTTGGTTTTTGACAGAAACTTCCGTAAATCGTTTCACACACCGGTCTCGTCCGGTCAACCTGCAACCAAGCTGACACCATGAAAAAATTCTTTCTTCTCGCGCTGGCCATGCTGGCCGCGCTCAACCTGCCCGCCGCCTCGCTTTCCATCGGCGACGCCGCCCCGCCCCTGAAGGTTTCCCAATGGGTCAAGGGCGACGCCGTGGCCGGTTTGGACACCAATAAACTATATGTCGTGGAATTTTGGGCGACCTGGTGCGGGCCGTGCCGCGCCAGCATCCCCCATCTCACAGAAATGGCGCACAAATTCACGGCGGTGACGTTCATCGGCGTGGACGTCTGGGAACAGGGCGAGGACAAGGCGACAACGGTGAAGAAGTTCGTCACCAAGATGGCCGACCAGATGGATTATAACGTCGCCATGGACACGGAAGACCAATTCATGGCGACAAACTGGATGCGGGCTGCCGGTCAGAACGGCATTCCCGCGGCATTTCTGGTGCAGGGGGGCAAGATTGTGTGGATTGGCCATCCGATGAGCGGGCTGGAAGAATCTCTCACCGAGGTTCTCGCGGGGAAATTCGACATTGAAAAGGCCAAGCAACGGTCCGAGGCCAAGAAACAGGTGCAGGCGTTTTACCGGAAAGCCATGAATGGCGGCGACGAGGCTGAGTTGCTCAAGGATGGCCGGGCGCTGGAGGCGCTGGACGCCCAGCTCGGCGGCATCAATCCCGGCAAAAAATTCGACACTCAGGAGGTGCTCAAACAGGTGAAGTTTCAAAAGGCCCTCATGGCTTACGAACAGGCGGTTATTGCCGGCAAAACCGCCGCCGAAATTGAACCGCTCGAAGCGGCGGCCCAAGCCCTGGCTCCCGAAAAAATGGATTTTGCCGCGCTCAAGAAACAATTGCAGCAGGCGGCCAGCCACACCCGGTCCAGCCAGACCGCCGCCGATCTTTTCCAAAAATACACCGCCGCCGTCGGGGCGAATGGCGACCAGGCCAAAGCCGCCGACCTCGCCAAACAGCTCGCCGGGCTGAAAATCGACGACGCGCAGTCATTGAATGAATTTGCCTGGACCATTCTTACCGATGAGAGCATCAAGCAGCGCGACCTCACCCTGGCCACCAAATTTGCCAAGGCTTCCGTGGAGATTTCCGAAGGCAAAGAGGCGGCTTTCCTCGACACTTACGCCCGCGCGCTGTTTGATTCCGGCAAAGTGGCCGACGCGGTCGCGTTTCAGAAGCAGGCGGTTGCTGCCTGTTCGGACGATTCCGAGAAGAGCGAATTAGCGGCCACGCTTAAAAAATATCAAGCCGCTGCCGTGCCGGCCAAATAAAGGCTCGTTTCGCATTGAAACTGTTTTACACCGGCCCGGTCGTTAACGCCGAGCTCTTGGTCATGATGCTGGAGAAGCACGGCATCGCCGCCACCCAGGCGTTCGTGGACCCCGCTGCGCCGGACGACGGTGATTTGAACCGGCTGGCCCGGGTTTTCGTCCCGGCGGCGGATTACGACCGGGCCTACCAGCTTTTCTATGCCGAGCGCGCGGACGAGCTTTGAGAAGGGCATCGCCGCCTCGGAAATTTTCCATCTTCCATTCTCCGTCCTCGTTCGGCTACCCTCTTCGGATGTTCGACATCGTTCGCCCGCAGATTGCCACCGCCGCCGACAAGCTTACGCACTTGCGGAGGTTTCTTTGACGTTGCCAGATTGAACCTCCGCCTCGCCGAACTCGAGGCCCAGATGACCGGGGAAACCTTCTGGAACAACCAGGAAGCCGCCCAGAAGGTCATCACCGAGACCAACGACATCCGTGGCAAAATCGATCCCCTCGGCCGCTTCGCCAAGCAGGTTGAGGATTTGCAAGTCATGCTGGAACTCGCCGCGGCCGAGCCGGAAGCCTCCCAGCTAAAGCTCGAAGCCGAGATGGCGGCGGACGTCCAAAAATTATTCGCCGACCTCGACACGTTTGAGCTGAAGACGTTCTTAAGCGGCCCGCACGACAAGTGCAATTGCATCTTCACCATCAACGCCGGCGCCGGCGGCACCGAGGCGCAGGACTGGGCGGAAATGCTCTCGCGCATGTATGGCCGCTGGTTCGATTCGCGCGGCTGGAAATGGGAGGTGACCGACGCGCTGCAGGGCGACTCTGCCGGCGTGAAAAGCGTCACCTTCCGCGTCGAGGGGGAAAACGCCTACGGCTTTTGCAAGGCGGAACGCGGCGTGCACCGGCTGGTGCGCATCTCGCCGTTTGATTCCAACAAGCGGCGGCACACGAGTTTTTCCAGCGTGGACACCGTCGCGGAACTGAGCGATTTGCTGGAGACGGACATCGTGATTCCCAAAACTGAAATTTTGCGCGACACGTTCCGCTCCGGCGGCAAAGGCGGCCAGAACGTGAACAAGGTGGAAACCGCTGTGCGCCTCACGCACCTTCCGACCGGCCTCGTCGCCGCCTCGCAGGCGCAACGCAGTCAGGTGCAAAACGAAGCCACGGCGATGGCGATGTTGATCTCCAAGCTTTATGCGCTCAAGCTGGATCAGGCCAAAAGCGAGATGGAGCGGTTCTATGGCGACAAGGGCAGCATCTCCTGGGGCAACCAGATTCGCAGCTACGTTTTCCAACCGTATCGCATGGTGAAAGATTTGCGCACGGGCGAACAAGCCAGCGATGTGCAGGCGGTCATGGACGGGCGGCTGGATCCCTTCGTGAATGCCTGGCTTCGCGCCGGCTGTCCGCTCAAGCGGATGCAGGGTGTGAAGGATGACGAGGAATGAACATTCTCGACAAAATTGTTGAACAAAAAAAACGCGAAATCGCGCAACTGCCCGCGCGCCTCATTGCCGCCGGTGATTTGCGTGATGCGATGCTGGAGCGTGGCGAGCGCCGCGATTTCATCGCCGCTTTGAAAAAACCGCGCTGCGGCGACATCGGCTTGATTGCCGAAGTGAAGAAGGCGTCGCCTTCGATGGGCGTGATTTGCCCGAACTTTGATCCGGTCCGCATCGCCAAGGAATACGAGGCGGCGGGCGCCAGCTGCCTTTCCGTTTTGACCGACGAGAAGTTTTTCCAAGGCTCGCTGGATTATTTGCGCCAGATTCGCGCCGGCGTGAAGCTGCCGCTGCTGCGCAAGGATTTCATCATCGACGAACGCCAGATTCTCGAAGCCATCGAGTGGGGTGCGGACGCCATCTTGCTGATCGTTGCGATTTTGACGGATGAGCAGCTGGCTAAATTCCATTCGCTGGCGTCCGAAGCCGGCCTCGCGGTTTTGGTGGAAGTCCACGACGAGGAAGAATTGGAACGCGCTCTCAAGCTTTCCCCCAAGCTGGTCGGCGTGAACAATCGCAACCTGAAAACCTTCAAGGTGGACTTGGCCACCACGGAGCGGCTGGCGGCGAAGTTGGAAGATAACCGACTGAAGATGGCAAAAACAACCGTGCCATCCTCGGCTTTACTGGTCGCCGAGAGCGGCATCCACACCCGAGCGGACGTGGAACGCGTGCAGAAATGCGGTGCCGGTGCGATCCTTGTCGGCGAATCGCTGGTCAAACAAGGCGATATCGGCGCGAAGGTGCGCGAACTTCTCGGGTGATTGGCTGGACCAATCCCCCCAGTGTGAGGTTGCAAATGAGATATGGCTGTCATAACTTCCATATAAACCCACGGTAACATGCCTTAGAACATGAACAACACGTCTCGCGTCCCGCAATCTATGAAAACCAACTTGCTTCCCGCCCGGCGTTCGGGCTTTACCCTGATCGAATTACTGGTCGTCATTGCTATCATCGCCATTCTGGCGGCGATGCTGTTGCCTGCTCTGTCTAGTGCCAAGAAAAAGGCTCAGGCCATTCAATGTGAAGGTAGTGTCAAGCAGATGATGCTGGCGACACACATGTATGCGAACGATTTTCAGTCGTATATGCCGAACCCGAACTGGAACCCACCGTGGACGACTCGTGGCTGGCTTTATGACGCTTCTGGAGGATCAATTCCTGTCGGCACGGTGGCAAATCCGCAATTGCCCTATCAGGGTGGCCAACTTTGGGATTACCTCAAAAACCCCAATATTTTTTGGTGTCCATCTGTGCTTTCCAACACCATACCCACTTTTTTATCACGCACGATGAGATTGAGCAGCTATTTGATGAATGGCGCTTTGGTTGGTTATGGCACTATTGCTCCCAGCACCTATAAGCAAATGGCTTTCAAGCAGGATGCCATCATTTTTTGGCAGGCGGCCGAGAATAATCCAGCCGATTGGAATGACGGTTCGAGCTACCCGACCGAAGGCATAACCACGATCCATAACAAAGGAACCACCGTCGGGATTGTGGATGGCTCTGTCCAATACATAAAGACAGTGGCCTTTGCTAACATGGCCGCCGTCACGACCGTTCCCAATCAGGTTTGGTGCAATCCTGGCAGCACCACTGGTCATTAAAAAATCCTAAATCAGGCAAAACTATTTTAACATGAAAAGAAATATTCCCTGCGCCACGGTTTTTAGCTTAGTCCTAATTTTGGGAACTGCCGGATGCGGTCGTAAATCAGTCGATACTAAAACGCAAATTGACCAAGCTGCACAAGCCATGGCCAAGGCTGAGGCATTTCAACCACCAGCGTCAGCCGGCGCACCGTCACCGACGCCTGCCCGGCAAATGAATGAGGCGTTGGTGGCCTATAAAAGCGGAAACCTTGAGGATGCCGTGACCCGCTTCCAGACCATGCGCGCTCACGCTGCGATGTCCGGTGAGGAACTTATGGCCTTAAATAATGCCATGGCCGCCGTGATGAGCGATATTTATGCCCGCGCTGCCAAAGGGGATGTGCGAGCTCAACAGGCAGTCCAAGAATATCAGCGTCTACAGCAACACCGCTAAGGGTAATCTGATCTTCAACCCTCTAGTTTGCCAGAACAGCTAACGGCGGGCATTCCGTTTTGGTTGAAGGGATATCGGATGCCATCACCCGTAATGCCATTGCAACCCGGCGAAATTTATTTTCTACTTCTCGCCAGCTGCTTCGCTAGCCGTATCGCCGTAATCATGCTTCCCGGATTTGCCATGCCTTTCCCCGCGATGTCGTAAGCCGTGCCGTGATCGGGTGAGGTGCGGATGAACGGTAGGCCGAGCGTCCAGTTGATGCCGCTGTCGAAAGCGACGGCCTTCAGCGGCGCCAGCCCCTGGTCGTGATACATCGCCACCACGGCATCGAAATCCCCCCTCAGCGCGTAGTGAAAAACCGTGTCGCCGCTCAATGGCCCGACCACATCCATGCCCCGTTTCTGCGCGGCGAAAATCGTCGGCGTAATCGTCGTGATTTCTTCATCGCCAAATTCTCCGCCTTCGCCCGCGTGTGGATTCAGCCCGGCGACGGCAATTTTTGCCCGCGCCACACCCAGGTCGCGGCAGGCTTGGGCGGCGAGCTCGATGGCGAGCGTGATTTTTTCCGCTGTTAATTGTTCTGGAACCGACTTGATCGCAATATGCACCGTGGCCAATGCCACGCGCAGCCAGCGGCCGCGCTCATCCGTACCCAGTAGCATCATGGCGGTGCGCCGGGTGCCGGCGAGTTCGGAGAGAAATTCCGTCTGGCCGATGAATTTATGCCCGGCGCGGATGATGGCTGCCTTGTTGACCGGCGCGGTGACGAGCGCATCAAGCTCGCCGCGCAGACAGCGTTGTCCGCCATCGTGCAGCGCGGCGATGGCGGCATGGGCCGCCAGCGGTGCGCCGGCCGGCAAGGGCTCCGGCAAAGGTTGTGCCAGCGGGTTGGAGATAAAAAACTTTCCGCCGTCGCTTTGATCTGGAAATTTTTTGAGCGGTAGATTCAGGCCCAGCGAGGCATTCAAACGGCGGACGCAAGCTTCGTCGCCGATCAGCAGGTATCTGGTTTCGTCCGACTGAGCTTCAGCGGCGATGGCTTTGAGGGCGACTTCGGGCCCGATGCCGGTGACGTCGCCGAGGGAAATTCCAATCCAGTTATTCATCGTGTCGCGCGACACGGCGATTTCAGAAGTAGCGGATGAAGGTTTTCTTCTTGAGCCCGTCGATCCACTGCTTTTGCAATTTGGCCTGTTGCTTGAGCCGGAGGTTCTTTTCGATATCAATGGCGACTTCGGTCAGCGGGCGGACGTGGTTGCCGCGCTTTTCTTCGACGAGCATGAGGTAGCAGGTGTCGGGCGTGTCCACCAAGTCGCTGACCACGCCGGGTTTCAGGGTGAAGGCGACGTCGGCCAGCTCCTTGCGGAGCACGGAGCGTTGCACCCAGCCCCAGTCGCCGCCCTGATGCTGTTGGGAGCCTTGCGAATAGATGGCGGCCATCTCGGTGAAGGGCGTGCCGTCCTTGATTTTGGCCTGGATTTCGCGGGCGAGCTTGAGGGCGTTGGTGTCGTCGGGGCTGGCTTTGGTCAGGACGATCATGCGGAGCTTGATCTGGTCCTCCAGGCGGAATTCATCCTGATTCGCCAGGTAATAATTTTCAATCTTGTAGGGCGAGACGAAGATTTCGCGCTGCACGTTCTGGTTGCGGAGGGCGGATTCGATGTATTGGTCGCGCACCTGCTTGCGGAACTGCTCCACCGTCATGCCCTGTGCCTGTAGCGTTTTCATGAACGTGACGCGGTCGCCAAAGCGTTCGCGGATGCGTTCCTGCACCAGTTCCGTCACGACGGACTCGGGCAGCTTGTAGCCGTCCGTGTCGAAGCTGCGCAGGATCAGCGAGCGTTCGACGAGTTGCTCCAAGCTGTCATTGAGCGTTTCGTTGAGCTTTTGTTGGAAAATTTCCGGCTGCGCGGAGTATTGCCGGCGGAGTGCGTCGGCGGCGGGGCGGGAATAATCCTCCACTTCGGAAAATGTGACCACGCGGCTGCTGACCACGCTTTTGACCCCGTCAATTACCGCCGGTTCCGCCCCGGCCGAAATGGCGGCGCCGACAATCAGGCCCAGAATGCAATGAAAACGCTTCATCAAATTTTTCGCATGGTAACAACCTCGGTCGCGCGGTCAAGCGCTGCTCACGGATGCGGCCGCGCCTGCATCCACATCACGATTCCCAAAATCAGGCCCAAAACCACCGCCACCGAAATCGTCCACCGCATGAACAACTGCTGCTTGCGCCGGTAATTGCTTCCGCCCTGGCCCGGCAGCAGGTAGAAGCGCTCTCTCGGTTTGTTGGATTTAAAGCCGAACACGCGTCCGTTTTACCACAAGCCGCCCATGGCCACAAGCCGCGCGCTTGCCGCCGGAGAATTTTTCGCTACGTTTCGCCCATGCAACTGGAAGATCATTTGGGGGACATTATCCGTAAAGCCTGCGCGGCCAATCGCATTCCCCGCGAGGTTGCCGCTGGTGTGGCTGGACTTTCCGATGGCGAATTTGCGTCGTTATGTGAAACCGGCCGGTGCCCAAAGCGGATAAATTATGCCGCTCTCGGCAAACTCGCTGGTCTGAATCCGGCCAAGCTTGAAACCATCGCGAATGGCTGGTTGCCGACGGAAAAAGCTCTTGGCCGGTGGCGCAACCTGCGTGGGTTTACCACGGCGGGCGAAGGATTGACCGCGAATTGTTTTCTCGTCTGGGACGCAGACACGCGCGCCGCCGCGCTGTTCGACACCGGGCTGGATGCGTCGCCGGTTCTGGCCGTCATCGCGGCGGAAGGCTTGGTTTTACGGCACATTTTCATCACGCATTCGCATTGGGACCACGTCGAGGCGCTGCCGCAATTCCGCGCGGCGTGGCCCCTGGCACAATTGCACAGCGGTTCCCCCCAGGCGCCGGCGGATCAACGCCTCCAAGCGGGTGCAACCATTCCGCTCGGGGACTTGCGCGTGACGCACCGCCCGACACCCGGCCACGCGGCGGATGGTGTGACCTATCTCATCGGCGATTGGCCGGACGCCGCGCCGCCGGTTGCCGTGGTGGGCGATACGATTTTTGCCGGCTCTATGGGTAATGGCAACGGCGCCTGGGAGCTGGCAAAACAAAAGGTGAATGAACAGATATTATCGCTGCCCGCCGAAACCCTGCTTTGCCCCGGCCACGGTCCGCTGACGACGGTGGCGGAGGAAATGGAACACAATCCCTTCTTTTGATCCCATCCGGCAGTATTTTAGTTGTTCACAAACCGACCCGATGCGGATAAGTTTTGCGGATGTCTGAACCGGTCCCCTACCTTGATCTGCGCGCCCAACTCAAGCCGTTGCGTGCGGAACTGGATGCCGCCATCGCCCGCACGCTCGACAACTGCTCCTTCTGCCTCGGCCCGGATGTGGCGCAATTTGAAAAGGATTTCGCCGCGTTTTGCGGCGCGTCGCACGCGCTCGGTTTCAACAGCGGCACTTCCGCGCTGCACGTCGCGATGTTGCTGCTCGGCGTCGGACCGGGCGACGAGGTCATCACTACCCCCTACACGTTCATTGCGACGAGCTGGGCGATTTCCTATTGCGGCGCCAGGCCCGTCTATGTGGACATTGACGAGGCGACCTTCAATCTCGACCCGAAGTTGATTGAGCGCGCCATCACGCCAAAAACGAAAGCCATTTTGCCCGTGCATCTTTATGGCCAGCCGTTCGATGTGGACGCGGTGGCGGCGGTTTGTAAAAAACACCATCTGCCGTTCGTCGAGGACGCGGCGCAGGCGCATGGCGCGAAATATAAGGGCAAAAGCATCGGCACATTTGGCGCGGTTTCCTGCTTTAGCTTTTATCCGGCCAAGAATCTTGGCGCCTGCGGCGAAGGCGGCGCGCTGGTCACCAATGATGCGGCGCTCGCCGCCCGCGCGAAGTCTTTGCGCGAACATGGCTCCACCGTGCGTTATCACCACGACGAGGTGGGCTATAATTACCGGCTCGAAGGCCTTCAGGGTGCGGTGTTGGGCATAAAGCTCAAGCATCTGGCGCATTGGACGCGCGAACGTCAGCGCGTGGCGAGCCGCTATGCCGAGTTGCTCGCGGATACGCCGCTGCAATTGCCGACGGTCACGGCGGGCAACGAAAGTGCCTGGCATCTTTACACGGTGCGCTCGCCGCGCCGTGATGAATTGAAGAAATTTCTGGACGAAAATAAGATTGGCAACGCGGTGCATTATCCGCTGCCGCTGCATTTGCAAAAAGTTTACGCCCACCTCGGCTACCAGCCGGGCGATTTCCCGGTGGCGGAGCGGGCGAGCCGCGAAGTCTTGAGCCTGCCGATGTTTCCGGAACTGACGGACGCGCAGATTCAGCGCGTGGCGACGGTGGTAAAGGAGTTTTTCCGGCCTTAAGCCAGGGCAATTTTCCACCAGCTTTGCACAATTGTTGTTAATAAATTTGTATTTTCTTTCGGCGAAAGTTTTTTATACTCCGCAACTGTTGGAGTAAACTGGGCGGGTTGCCCTCCAACCAAAAACCAAAATTTAATTTATGCCACTGACACATACCAAAGACCTGTTCGCTAAAGCCCTGAAAGGCAAATATGCCCTCGGCGCTTTCAACGTCAACAACATGGAACTCATTCAGGCGATCGTTGAAGCCTGTGAAGAGGAAAAAGCCCCGCTGATCCTCCAGATTTCCAAGGGCGCGCGCCAATACGCCAACCCGGTTTACCTCAAGAAGCTCATCGAGGCCGCCGTCAGCCTGTCCAATATCCCGATCGCCGTCCATCTGGACCACGGCGACACGTTCGAGCTGTGCAAACAGTGCATTGATGAGGGCTTCACCAGCGTGATGATTGATGCCTCGCACGAGCCGTTCGACAAGAATGTTGAGATCACCAAGAAGGTCGTCGAATACGCGCACAAACATAATTGCTCCGTGGAATCCGAACTCGGCCACCTCGTCGGCGCGCAGTTCGACGAAGGCGAAGAAGGCGGTGCCCACTCCTCCAGCGGCCATTACACCGATCCCGCCGAGGCCGTCAAATTTGTCAAGGAAACCGGCTGCGACTCGCTGGCCGTCGCCATCGGCAATTCCCACGGAGCTTTTAAATTCAAGGGCGAACAGCACCTTGACCTCGAACGCCTCAAGCTCATCAAGCAGGCGCTCATGGAAGCGAACCTCGGCGATTATCCGCTCGTGCTCCACGGCGCGTCCAGCGTGCCGAAGTATCTCGCCGACGAGATCAATAAATACGGCGGCAATATGCCCGACTCGCAGGGCGTGCCGGAAGCCGACATCGAGGTCGCGCGCCGCGTGGGTTGCACCAAGGTGAATATCGACACCGACCTGCGTATGGCCATGACTGCCGGCATCCGCAAGGTGTTTGCGACGAACCCGAAGGAATTTGATCCGCGCAAATACATGGGCCCCGCCCGCCAGATGGTCAAGGACCTCGTCCGGCACAAGGTCAAAGACGTGCTGTGCTGCGCTGGCCACGCGTTCGACTGAACCAACTTATTAAATTCAAAAGCCCCAGGCTGTTTTCAGCTTGGGGCTTTTTTAATTGCCAATGAGTCAGGACCATCGGGCGGCTCTCCATGAATCAACCGCCGCAGGGTTCTTGGCTGGCAGGCTCAAATTTTTCGCTCGGCTTCGGCTTCGAGTTCAAACAGCAAGTCGTCGCGGCAGACATCGCATTGAGCGGACACAACGGTCATTTGCATCAGCTGGTTTACGGCGAGCCATTTCATAAAGGCACCCACATCTCCGGGGTGGCGAAAATAGGCGGTGGCGCGGGTGATATCCGCAAACGCGTATCCGCGTGACCGCAAGATTGCCTCGACCACGTCCATCGTCAACTCCACTTGTTTGTTCACGTCGTCAACCCAAAGGGTTTTTCCTCCCGGAGCGATGCTCGCGGTCCCGGAAATATGCAGCCGCCGGCTGGTGTCCGATGAGATTTCCATCGCCCGGCTGAAGGCGCTGCCGTAGGCGGGCGCGGGACATTGCAGTGGTGAAGCGATTTCTTCAGCCAGGGCATGATTTTCCAATGGATGGTATGCCCAGGCTGCCAGCGCCAGCGCCGCGCCCTCCGGATTTTTTGCGCCCACGCCGGTGCTAGCCGGCAGCGACCCGGTGCGAAATTTCACGCCGGAATAAATTTCGGTTCGCGCCCGGTTAAAGTCGTCATACCACGACAAAATATCATCCAGAAAAAACCAGGTTCGGATCGTGTCGGCCAGATCAAATCCCGCCTGAGCCAAAACGGTTTGTAGCATTTCCAGCGCGTGGCGGGTTTGCTCCGACCGCGAAAGCGTTTTGTCCGGCGGCGTGAGTCCGCCGACGATGCATTGCCGGGCGTTGCCTTCCGTGAACACCGAGCCGATAACGCCGCCGCCTTGCCTGATGCGTTTCACGTCGCCGGTAAAAGCGTGAACCTGTATGCCAGCCAGCGAACCACCATCGCAGGCGGCGCCTTCCACCCACGTGAGCGGCCAGTTAATGGCTCCCAATATTTTCTGCAGCGCGTCCGTGGCGGCTGCGTGGGTGCTAATTTTTCCGAAGACCATTAAATGTAATGGCGTGGCGGCACGCTCGTCCAATTGGGCTGCCAGTCGGCGACCAAGGCTTTCGATACCTTCGCCGGGTTTTGGCTGAATGGTGAATGTGAATGATTCACCGTTCTGGGCGGTTGACTCCAGTGAATGGGCCGTGCCCGGATTTGAAACTAATAGCGGCATCCTCCCATTCGACGATGCCGCGCCCGTAATGGTTACAAGTCAAACTGCTGATGGGAAAAACCAAATCATCGTTAACTAATCATATCTTGTCATCAGAATGACAAAATACGCGTCGTTTTTTGTGAAGCTTTTAAAATCCCGCCGCCGTCTAATGCTCCAATGAATCCGCGTGTCGTAAAATCAAATGCTGCCGGAAGCTGTTTACTGCTGGCCATTCTGATTTTTGCCATGGACACCATGTTTGCCGGCACGCCGTATGAAAGCCCGGCGGCCTTGACGCCGCAGAATCGAATTGACGACCTGGTTTTCGCTCAGCTGTCTGCGCTGAACGTCCCGCCGGCGCCCTTGTGTTCGGACGCGGTATTTGTCCGGCGCGTTTTTTTGGACGTGATTGGCACCTTGCCCACGGCGACGGAAGCCCAGCAGTTTATTTTGGATCGCAACCCGGACAAGCGCCGCGGGTTGATTGACCGGCTGCTGGCGCGCGACGAATATGCCGATTACCTTGCGCTGAAATGGGGCGACGTCCTCCGCATCAAGGCCGAATTTCCCATCAATCTCTGGCCGAACGCCGCGCAGTCCTACCATCGCTGGATTCACGATGCGGTCCGTGACAATCAGCCGTGCAATAAATTTGTCCGCGAACTGCTCACCGCCAGCGGCAGCAATTTTGAGAATCCTCCCGTGAATTTTTACCGCGCGATGCAGAACCGCACCCCGTCCGGCATCGCGCAGACCGTGGCGCTGACGTTTCTGGGCGAACGTGCGGAGAACTGGTCGCCGGACAATCTTGCCCGCCTCGCCGGATTTTTCGCCAATGTCGGTTATAAAACCACCGCCGAGTGGAAGGAGGAGATTGTTTATTTCAATCCCGCTTCGACGAACGTCGGCGCTCTCAATGGCTCGTCCCTTAAGGCGGTGTTTCCCGATGGCTCATCCCTAAAACTTCTGCCGGATCAGGACCCGCGGATCGTGTTTGCCGACTGGCTCGTGAAAAGTCCGCAGTTCGCGCGGAATCTGGCTAACCGCGCCTGGACGTGGCTGCTGGGGCGCGGGATCGTTCAGGAGCCGGATGATTTCCGCGCGGACAATCCGCCGGGCAACCCGCAGCTGCTGGCGTTTTTAGAAACGGAGCTGGTCGCGTCCGGCTACGATTTCAAGCATCTCTACCGGCTGATTTTGAATTCCCAAACGTATCAGCTTTCGTCGCTGCCGACGGGTGATCGTCCGGAAGCCGCGGCGAATTTTGCTTTTTATCCCTTGCGCCGGCTGGATGCGGAGGTCTTGATTGATGCGCTCGACCAGATCACCGGTGCCACCGAAAAATATTCCAGCGCGATTCCCGAGCCCTACACCTTCATCCCCGACAATCTGCGCTCCATTGCTCTGCCGGACGGCAGCATCACCAGTTCGTTTTTGGAAATGTTCGGCCGGCCTTCGCGCGATACCGGCATGGCCTCCGAGCGCAACAACCGCATCACCGCCGCCCAAAAGCTGTGCCTGCTCAACTCCAGCCTGATGCAGAAAAAACTTGAGTCGAGCCGGATGATCGAATTTCAGACTTCTTCCAATCGTCCGCCGGCGGACATCGCCGCGGGCATGTATTTGGGAATCCTGTCGCGCTATCCGACCGCGGCGGAGATCAAGACCGCCCAGGCATATTTTCAATCCGGCATCGGCAAGCGGCAGGCCGCCGTGGATCTGGCCTGGGCGCTGATGAATAGCACGGAATTTCTTTACCGCCACTGACCCCAAAAAACTATGAGTGCATTCTTTTTTGATATTGATAAGCAGCGTCCGCGCCTCAGCCGTCGCGAGGCCATCCGTCGCGCCCTGTTCGCCGCCAGCGGATTGGTGCTGGCGAACCATTTGTCATTCAAGGCCGACGCCGCGCCGCGCAGTGCCCGCGCTAAGGCGGTGATTCAAATCTGGATGTGGGGCGGGCCGTCGCACATCGACATTTTTGATCCCAAGCCGGAAGCCGGCTACGACTATTGCGGTCCGCTGAAAACGCCGGTTGAAACGAATGTTTCCGGCATCCGCATCGGCGAGCTGTTGCCGTCGCTTGCGAAACAGGCGGATAAATATTCCATCATCCGCAGCATGACGCATGGTAACAATGGCCACGAGACGGCTTCCTATATCGTGCAGACCGGCCGGCAGCCGGGCGGACGCCTGGTGTTTCCCTGCGTGGGTTCGGTGGTGTCGCTCACCAAAGGTTACGATGCCGGCTACAAAGGCCTGATTCCCCCTTACGTTGTGCTGACGGAACCGCAGGGCAGATTTGATGAGGCGGGATTTCTGGGTTCGCGTTTCAAGCCCTTCGCCACGGGCGGCAATCCCGCGCAAATCCCGTTTGCCGTCGAAGGCGTGGTGGCGCCGGGTATCACGGAAGCCCGCCAGAAAAATCGCCGCGAATTGCTCCACCACCTCGACACGCTGGCGCAAGCCCTGCCGGAAAACCCGCAGGTTGCCGCCGCCACCCAGGCGGAGAATATGGCCTACGATATGATTCTGGGCGACGGCGCGAAGGTGTTTGATCTTTCGCAGGAAAAACCGGAGCTGCGCGACCGCTACGGCAAAAGCAAGTTCGGCCAGTCGTGCCTCGTTGCTCGGCGGTTGGTGGAGCGCGGCATTCCCTATGTCACCATCAATTACGGCGGCTGGGACACGCACAAAAATAATTTCCAGGCGATGCAGCGCCAATTGCCGGAATTGGACAAGGGATTCGCGACGTTGTTGCAGGATTTGGCCGACCGCGGATTGCTCGATAGCACGATTGTCTGGTGGGGGGGCGAATTTGGCCGCACGCCGAAAGTCTTGTGGGAAGCGCCTTGGAATGGCGGGCGCAATCACTACGGAAAAGTCTTTTCCGCCGTGCTCGCCGGCGGCGGATTTAAGGGCGGTCATGTTGTCGGTGCGTCGGATGCGCGCGGCGAGGAAGTCAAGGAGCGCCCGGTGTATCCGGTGGATCTCATCGGCAGCATTTATGCGCAGATGGGCATTGAGGGGACCACGAAGCTCCCCAATCCCGAAGGCTTGCCAACGGCGGTTCTGCCAGGTTCTGGCGACGGCATTAAATCCGGCGGCCTGCTGAAGGAAATCATGTCGGCATGAAAATTTTCCGCATCATTACTGTAGTATTTTTTCTCGGCGGCGTGGCGTTTGCCCAGCAAGGGCCGCATCTGGCCTACGTTTATCCGGCGGGCGGAAAGGTCGGCACCTCTTTTCAGATCACCGTGGGCGGACAATTTCTGATGACGGCTTCCAACGCCTTCATTACCGGCGCCGGCGTGACCGCCACCGTGCTGGATCACCAGCGGCCGATGAATCAAAAGGATTTCAACGAGCTGCGCGACCGGCTGAAAGAGTTGCAGGATAAATGGCAGGCCACCCGCAAGGGCAGCTCCGGCACCAATGTCTGGACGGGGGCGGACCTGGCGGAGCGGGAACAGCTCCGAGCCAAAATTCTCAAGAACCCGCCCAACCGCACGGCCAATCCGGCGATGATCGATACGGTGATTATCAAAATTTCCATCGCCGCCGGGGCCGCGCCGGGCGACCGCGAAATTCGTCTGGCGACGCCGAATGCGCTGTCCAATCCGCTGCGGTTTTGCGTGGGCACGCTGCCGGAAATTTCCAAGTCAGCTGCGAAGGTGGCCAATCCCGACTTCGACAAATATATTGAAAAAATCGGCGGCCGGCCCGCGCCGGTCGGCACCCCGAAATATGAGGCGCGGATTTCCCTGCCCGCCGTCATCAATGGGCAGATTATGCCCGGGGGTGTGGATCGCTACCGCTTTTCCGCCCGGCGCGGCCAGCAGCTCATCATGGATGCGAGCGCCCGGTCGTTGATTCCCTATCTTGCCGATGCCGTGCCCGGCTGGTTCGAATCCGTGCTGACGGTTTCCGACGCCAAAGGCCGGGAGCTGGCGAGCGCCGAGCGGTTCCGGTTCCGGCCCGACCCGCTGATTCATTTTGAAGTGCCGCGCGACGGCGAATACACCGTGGAGATCCATGACTCGATCTATCGCGGCCGCGAAGATTTTATTTATCGGGTGGCCATCGGGGAACTGCCCTTCGTCACGGGTATTTTCCCGCTGGGTGGCCGCGGCGGCCAAAAAACTTCCGTGGCGTTGACCGGCTGGAATTTGCCGGAGAAATCCATCGTGCGGGAAAATTCTGAAACCGGCATCGCTGCGCTGACGGGGAATTTTATCAATTCGGTTCCTTTCGCCGTGGATCCGCTGCCGGAATGCTTTGAGCATCAGCCCAATCATTCCACCGAAACCGCGCAGGCGTTGACGCTGCCCGTCATTGTCAATGGCCGCGTCGGCGTGCCGGGCGAGCGCGCTGTGTTTAAATTTTCGGGCCACCGCGGCCAGTCCATCGTTGCGGAAGTTTTTGCGCGGCGGCTCGATTCGCCGCTGGATTCTTTTCTGCGGCTGACGGATGCGGACGGGAAACAACTCGCGTTCAACGATGATTTTGAGGACAAAGGGTCCGGCCTCAACACGCACCATGCGGATTCCTATCTCACGGCCACGCTGCCGGCGGACGGGACCTATTTTCTCCACCTCACCGACATGCAGGGCCAGGGTGGACCGGAGTTTGCCTATCGTTTGCGCCTCAGCGAGCCGCAGCCGGATTTCGCGTTGCGCGTGGTGCCCTCGAGCCTGAGCCTGCGCGCCGGCCTGAGCGCCCCGCTGACGGTGTTCGCCTTGCGGCGGGACGGTTTTACCAACGCGATTGACCTGGAATTAAAAGCCGCCCCGGAAGGTTTTTCCCTGAGCGGCTCCCGCGTTGCGGCAGGCCAGGACAAGGCCCAGTTCACCGTGAAAGCGCCGCCGCAATCGCCGGGGAAAATCACCGCCATGACCATCGAAGGCCATGCCCTGATTGCGGGAAAAACCGTCGCGCACGCGGCCGCGCCGGCCGACGACATGATGCAGGCGTTCATCTACCGGCATCTGGTGCCGGCCAAGGAACTGGCCGTCGCGGTGGCGGGACAGCAGCGCTGGTTCCTGCGCGATGCGTTCAAGCTTATCAGCGCCACGCCGGTAACCGTTTCGCCCGGCGGGACGACGCGCGTGCGGGTGAGCGCGCCGCCGGGGAATTTTTCCGAGCGGTTCAAGCTGGAATTGTATAACGCGCCGGAAGGGATTTCGCTGGCAACGGTTTCCACCATTCCCGCCGGACTGGAACTGGCGTTTCAATGCGATGCCGAAAAAGTGAAGGCCGGGGCCACGGGGAATCTGATTTGTGATGTCGTGCCGAAAAATCAGGGGGGCACGCCCAAAAAAGGCGGTAAAATGCAGCAACGCAACGCCGTGGCCACGCTGCCGGCGATTCCGTTCACGGTGCTGGCGAATTAGCGTGTGGCGTGATCTTACTGGGCGGCCGGCGTAGCCAGTTTTTGCAAGGTTGCGATGGTCACCGGCCACTTCGGCCGGAATTGCGGACTCGCCAGATAATCGAGCAGGCTCGTGCGGAACTGCCGGCGCACCGGGTCGTGGTCCAGGTTGTTTTCCAAATCCACGCTGCAGATGAAGATCTTTCCGGGGCCGACTTTGGCCTCGAACGCCAGCGCCAGCTTGTGATTCGTCGTCCAGTCATCAATGACCTGCACGCTGGGAATCAGGCCCGCCGGCAATTCGTCCAGAATCATCGCCTGAGCGTGGTGGATTAAATACCACCATTGCCAGTTGCTGAAATCATCCGTCGGGAATTCCGCGAACAATGGCTGCCGTGAATCACAAAGAATTCCCAGCGTGGTCGGCGGCTGTCGTTTCGTCCACGCCGTGTTCCAGAAAATGCTGCTGAAGCCCAGCTTGACCGGCCGGGTGGGGTCATTCCGGACATTTTCCGGCGGCACCAGCCACAGCACGGTTCCCCCGGATTTGAGCACTGCCAGCGCGGCGGCATTCAGCTCGTGAAAAATGGTCGCATCCACCGGCGCCTTCGGCGCGGACTGCGCCGGATAGACCCATACGTCCCAGTCGTTTTGGATGTTGCTCCCGGCCAGGCCCGCCACCAGTTTGTAGCGCGCCGGTGCGGGAAGGTTTTTCAAGCTGAAATTCGCCGTCCCCAGCTTGATTCCGTTGTCCACCGGCACGTCGCGTTGGTCAAAAATCTGCGACGCCACCACGCGCCCATCGTCCGCCACCAGCTTGCAATAGGGCGTCGCGTTCGCGAGCGGGCCCGCGCTGAAGTTGGCCGCTTCCAAATCCGCCGTCAGCGTCTCGTCGGCGGTGAACACGCGTTTTGGCAATCGCGCCAGCGGCACGACCGCGCCGCTAAATCGCCTGAACTGCCCGGCGGTCACATACCCTTTGTCATCCCAGAACGCGTCGAGCACGCCGACGAGCGCGGTGCCCTGGCCGGGGAAATCATGCAGGTCCAGCAGTTCAAAGCCGCCCATGCCCGGCGTGCGCAGGGCGGACTCGATTTCTTCCTTGTAGCACAGGGTCTGTAATTTGCCGGACGCAAACAAAAATCGTTCCGCCTCCTCGCCCATGTGGTGCGCGGCGAGCGAATCGCGAAAAATCTCAAAATTTCCCGCCTTCAAGTAGCCCCGGTATTTTTTAATCTCCGCAAAATTCGGATACACGCACCATTGGCCGATCTCATGGCTGATGACCGGCACGTTGCGCCGGGAAATGTAGTCTCGGTAATCCGACGTCGTCTCCGGCGGTTTGGCGTTGATGCGCGACTTCATGCCCTCGCCCCAGCCCTGAATGCGCGGGCGCGGCGTCACGTCAAACTGGTTTTCCGGCAGCTCCGGCCAGCCGCTCGCGCTCGTCCAGAGCCGGCGCGGATCGGCCGCTTTGAAATGCGCCACGTATTGGGCCAGAAAGGCTTTGTGATTTTTCCCGCCGGGTTCGTTGCCGTAGGGCATCAGCACCAAGCTCGGATGGTTGCCGTAAGTTTTCAGGATGCGCTCCGTCTCGGCGTAAATCCACGCGTCCACCGGCTTGCCGTCGCCGAGCGTGGTGCTGTCGTTCGCCCACGAGCACGCCTCGACTTGAAAATAAAATCCCAATTCGTCCGCCGCTTGAAAGGCCGCTGCCGGCGGGCACCAGGAGTGAAAGCGAATCAGATTCAGCCCGTGCGCCTTGGCGATGCCGATGATGCGCTTCCAGGCAGCCGCGTCCGTCGGCGGATGGCCCGTGAGCGGAAATATACAGCACTCCAGCGTGCCGCGAAAAAAGATCTTCCGGCCGTTCACCAGGAATTGCGTGCCCTGCGTCGTGATTTCGCGCAGGCCAAAACTTGTGCTGCGCGTTGCTTCGCCCAGCTTCGCCGTCAGCTGCCGCACCGCCGGCTGGAATTCGTCCCACAGCGGCGCGTCGTTGCCCAGATAAATCTCGCCGGTGAAGCGGCCGCCGTTTGTCGTCCAGTTGACGACGATGGAGTGCGCTATTTTTTCGTCCACATAGAAGATCAGGCCCGCCTCGCCGTCCCGGCCGGTGGCGTTGCCGATGGTTCCCGTCACCGTCACGGACCGGGTCGCGATGTGCGGATAGACCTGTAAATCCTCGATCCACACCGGCGGCGTGGCGCGCAGGGAAATGTCCCCGACCACGCCGTTCCAGTTGCCCTGCGTGTGGTCGCTGATGCTGTGGGAATTTTCGCCGATGTCCACGATCCGGCGGTTGTCCACGCGAATCGTCAGCGTATGCTTGCCGGGCGCCAGCTGGCCCAGGTCGTAATCGTGCGGGGTGCCGAGCGAATTGTTGGTGCCGTAAATCTTCCCGTCCACCCAGACGCGGGTTTCCCAATGCGGCCGTTCCAGCGTCAGCGTCACGCGCTGCTTTTGCCACGCGTGCGGAATGGTCACCTCGCGTTGAAACCACGTCACCCCGGCGTAATATTTTTCCGGCGTCAGCCAGAAGGGCAGCTTCACCTTGCCCGGCTGGCGGTATTTTTCAAATTCGGGCGCGGTGAAAAAAGAAGGGTCCACGATGCCGCCGGTCCAAACCGTGTTCATCGTGACGTCGTCGCCGATGCCTTGTTCCGGCAGCGAGCCGGGCAGGTGGATGCGGTTGGCCAGTTTCTTCGCCGCCCAGTTTTCCTGAAGGCCCGCGTCGGCGCGGTCGAGTTGAAAGCGCCATTTTCCATCCAGCGGCAAAACGTCGTCCGCCGGCAGCGCCCGCGCGAGCAGGCCGGTGGCAGCCAGGGCAGTCAGGACCAATAATCGTTTCATTTGCAATCGCAGTCTAGCCCGCGCCGCCGCGTTCGGAAACAATCATCTGGGGGTGGTTCCGCCGTCAGGGCTGGATGAATTTTCCGACTTCCGCCTGCATCTTTTTCAAGTCGGGCCGGTTGATATACATCATGTGGCCGGCGTCAAATTCGGCGAAGGTAATGTTTTTCCGGTAAGCCGGCGCCAGTTCCATGTGGCCGACGCTATATCGCATGGTGTCAATCGGGCAGACGAGGTCGCAGCGGCCGCCGAGCACGAGGACTTTTAAATACGGGTTCTGGTTCATCACGGATGCGAGCCGGTCGCTGGCGTTTGCGTAATTATTCCGCGTGCCGTAATTCCACGGCTGCACGCTGCCAATCAGTTCATAGGGCAGATCATCTTCAAACTTCAGCTCGTTCCGGACATACGAATTCATCGCTGCCGAGAACGGCCCCATCACCGCCGCGCTGGCGGGGTCAAAGCCCGCGCCCGGCGCCGCCGCGTCGCCGTCGCGCCCGGTCAGCCGCGCGTCATAGGCGCCGAGAATCAAGCCGTCGTCGTGGAGGAGTTGCTTGCGAAAGACCGAGCCATCCACGCGCAAATCGTGATTTTCGATGACCGATGCTTTCAAGCCGGTGAGCCGCTCGAGTTCGGCCACGACCTTGGTTCGTTCGTCCGGCGGTAGCGCCGCGCCCTGCTGCAAGGCCGAGGTGAATTCCCCCTTGGCAAAGGTACGCGCCTCCGCCAGCGCCTTGGTTAAATCCGCCTGCAGATCCGCGGGTAATTTCTGGTGGAAATGGGCCGCCGCCGTGTAAGCCGGCAAGATCAGCGGATAGGGCAAATCGTTGCCCGGGCCGCCGCCGAGGGTGCCGAAGTCCAGCACGCCGGAAACCAGGATGAGGCCGTTGAGATACAGTCCGTATCGGCCGCGCAGATAATCCGCCAGGCCGGCGGCGCGGAAGACGCCGTAGCTTTCGCCGCAGACAAATTTGGGCGCGAGCCAGCGGTCGTGGCGCGTCGTCCAGAGCCGGATGAATTCGCCGACGGAATCCAGGTCTGCCGCGTCGCCGAAAAACTGTTCGGCCTTCTCGTCTTTCGCCGGCCGGCTGAAACCGGTTGCCACCGGGTCGATGAACACCAGGTCGCTGGTGTTCAGGATGGAATAGTCATTGTCCATCAGCGCGAAGGGCGGTGCGGGCAGCGAGCCGTCCTCGTTCATCTTCACCCGGCGCGGGCCGAGCGCGCCGAGGTGCAGCCAGACCGAGGCGGACCCGGGGCCGCCGTTGAAGGAAAATGTGACGGGCCGCTGTTTCGTTTCCGGTTTTTCAATCCGCGTGTAGGCGACGTAAAAAACCGACGCGCGCGCGGTGCCGTCCGGCTTGAGCAGCGGTAGCATGCCGGTCTCGGCCGCGTAGGTGACGCGTTCGCCGGCGATGGTGACGGTGTTCGTCACGCGCACTGGCGCGTGCGAGGCGTCGGGGATTTGGGCGAGCGCGGCTTTGTCCGGTGCGGCGGGTGCGTTGGTGCCGGCGGCGTGGAGGGGAAGCGCGGCAGCGAGCAGGCACAGGGTAAAAAACGTTTTCATGTTATGATGCATTGGTTCAGTTGGACGCAGGTTAGCGGCTCCGCGTTCACACGCCATGGAAATTTTCCGGGGCGCGGTTTTATCGCCTTTGCCCTTGGCTTATCCCGCCCGGGTTTGGGCCGATATTTAAGCTCCATAAGTTCCCGTTTGTGAATAGCGGTGAAGATTGTGGATAACTTTTTTACGAATTCCTTGCCCCGCCGATTTCTTTCTGGAAACATCACGGCGGTTTAAGAAGGAGACCAATGCAGCAAAAAATTCAGTATCGGTTTTTTGCGTTTAGTTCTGGCATCCGCCAAGGCGAAAGGGAGACGGGACAGGCAGGTTTAGGGGTGTCTCCAGCCATCAATCAGTCGCCGAATTGTCACTATAAGTTTACATTCAACAAGCCCGATCCGTGCTAAATTTCAACTTCAAATTTAATATCATGACTAAAGCCAGCGCCTGCCCGACCACTGAAAGCGCCGATGTTTCCCGGCTGCCCCGCCGGCGCGCTTTTACGCTCATTGAGTTGCTGGTCGTGATCGCCATCATCGCGATTCTCGCGGCGATGCTGCTGCCCGCGCTGTCCGCCGCCAAGAAAAAGGCGCAGACAATCAAGTGCCTCAACAATCTGAAGCAGTGGGGGCTCGCGTTTCGGATGTATGCGGATGAGAACAGTGACAAGGTTCCCGAGGAGGGGAATACCATCATGACCCTCAATAATCCTGCCAATACCTATGCGTGGTATAACGTGGTTTCTGTGACTGTCAACCAGCCGACGCTGGTGAATTTATATATGGCCGGCACGCCGCCCCTGCCCGGCACTGCCAGCATCTATTCCTGCCCCGGGTGTCCAGACCCGAACAACCCCGCCAGTCCTTACAATTCTCCGCCAAATATGAACAAAGCCTTCTTCATGTATGGCGAAAACGGGCGCCTCTGCGTCAACGCTGGCGGGGCCCAGACCAAGCTCTCCCAGATTCCAAAGCCATCGGACACCATTTTTATGGCCGAGGTCGATCCTAATTCGCCCAACAACACTGGCGCCGCCCAGTCCAACGTGATTGGTCGCTATGCCGTGGGCCGCCACGGCAATGGCAAGATGGGAAATTTCTCCATGTGCGATGGCAGTGCGCGGGGCGTGCGCACCAATGAATTCATGCGCACCCCCGTGGAATCGAGCGGTGGCGGGCAGAACGAGTGGAATGTTGAGCGAACGATATACTGGTATCCCTCGGCTTCGACCCCCGACTGATCCTTTTGGCGCACCTTCTTTTTTATTAATTTGATCAACCTCTAAAACATAAACAACACACGCTAGACACACAATGAACCCGATAAAATCAATCAGAACACTGGCCGCCGCCACGTTTCTTGGCGCCGTCCTCCTCAGCAAGCCCGCCCTGGCTGCGACACCCTATGTGATGTCTACGGGGAATTATTCGTTGGATTTTGCTGACATTGCTAATTGGCAAACTAACTTCACTGCGGGGATTGGCTCAACCAATTGGGGCCCTGTTCCAGTGAATGCCAGCGGAACGTTGGGAGATGGGGTTAAAATTACGAGTGCAGCCACTTTCAGCTCAGGTAGTTCTGGTGGTATTCAAAAAGGCACTGGGAACATTGTGATGCTTTCTACATCCACAGCCAATTCATGCGCTATGGATTTGTATTTAGATTTTACCGGAAGAAATGCCGGGACTGTTAGTTTTGACGCCGCGGAAATAAATAATTCCACAGGGGATCGCGTGTCTATATTGCAACTGTTTTATACCACCGACGGAACAACTTTCACAGAATTGACGGGAACCAGTCTTCCGTTTAACGCAACCAACAACCTCGCCAGAAGTGCGCATATCAGCGTTAGTTTGCCTAGTGGCTTGAGCGGCGCTTCAGGCGTTCGGTTAAGGTTTTATGAACGCAGCACCACGTTCACCGCTGCCGGAGCCAATGGATCACAGCCAAAAATCAGTATTGATAATGTTGCGGTCACTTCCACTGGCGCAAGTGGTGCGCCGCCTGTAATCACCAGCATCACCCCGTCCAGCATCACCGCCAACGCCGGTGATACCGCTGCATTCACCGTGGCCTCTACGGGCGACCCCGCAACCTATTATTGGTATAAAGCCACCGCCGTCAGCACGAATTTAATTCCCTCTGCCACCGGCACGACGCTGACCCTGACCAATGTTCTGGCGGCAAATACCGCCGGTTATTTTGTGGTGTTGTCCAACGCCACCCCACCCATGGCGACCAGTTCGGTGGTGACATTAACGGTCATGGATCCATACATTGCTTCCCAGCCGGCCAACTATAACGGGTTGCTGAATGGCTCGGCCGCTTTCACTGTGGGCATCAAGGGCACGCAGCCGGTCGCCTATCAGTGGTATGTCAAGCCCACGGCGGATGCGGACTTCTCGGGCATGGCTCCCCTAAGCAATGGGGGCCGGATTATCGGGGCCAATACGAATGTGCTCACCGTCACGAATCTGGCCTTTGCGGACGCCACGAATTTGTTTGTCATTGCTTCCAACAGTAGTGGCTCGGTGACAAGTTCGGTGGTCGCCCTCACGGTGTCGAACTCCACGTCGCTGGCTTATTGGAATTTCAATGGCAGTCCGAACGTCACCAATCCGGCACCCACTTCGGGATTCGGCTCGGCTGCCGTGGTGAATACCCGGGGTTTTACCAATGCAAGCAGCGGCTTGGACTTTGACTTTAGCGCTGACCCTCGCTCCTGGGGCACGGACACTTATCCCGCCGTTGGCGCTTCCAACAAGACCGCCGGCGTGCGGTTTAATGTGAGCACGCTTGGCGCCAAGAACCTCACCGTCACCTATGATACCCGGGGCAGTGCCACCGGCAGTAAATATGAGCGCCTGCAATACACCACCAACGGTGTTGATTTTCTGGATTACCCGACCAGCTCTCGTTTCACGAGCGGCACAACTTGGGAATCGCGTGCCTTCAATCTCGCGGGTTTTCCCGGAGTTGCTAACAACACCAATTTTGCCGCCCGCATCGTGACGGAATTTGAAAGCACCGCCAAGTATGGCGCCACCAACAATGCCCAGTATGTCGGCATCACTTCCAGCTACGCCACCAGCGGCACGGTGAGTTACGACATCGTCAATTTCGTTGGCGATGCCATTACCAATGCCAATTTGGCCCCGACCATCTCCAGTTTCACCAATGTCATCACCACGGACACCAGTGTTCCCACGGTCCTGAATTTTACCGTGGGTGATGATTCAACTTCTGTCACGGATCTTGTGGTTACCGCCGTTTCTTATGATCAGACGGTTATGCCTGACGGCAACCTCATCCCAGGTGGTGTTGGCACTAATCGCACGTTGACCCTCACCCCCGTGTCTGGTGGGCTGGGTGTGGCCCCCATTCTGGTTACGGTGACGGATGGTAATGGCGATCTCACCAAAACGTGGTTTTACGTCACGGTTAATCCGGGCAATCAGCCTCCCACCCTTAGCGGTTTGGTGAACACCAATACCTTGGGCAATATCACCAATATCTATGCCTTCACCGTCGGCGACGATACCACCCCCGCCGGCAGTCTGACCGTCACGGCAGTTTCGGGCAATTCCACCCTGGTGCCGAATGATGCCAGCCACCTTTCCGTGGGCGGCAGCGGCAGCAACCGCACCCTCATTGTTTCCTCTGCGGCCGATCAATACGGCACCGCCACCATTACCGTAAATGTCAATGACGGCGAGAAGACCACCCCGGCGACTTTTGTCCTGGTGGTTCGCCCCAACACCGTCACGCTGGTGGACGAGGGCTTTGATTATGATGCCAGTGGTGCTATCATCAATGTTTCCGCCGGCTATTGGCAGACCCACAGCGGCACTGCCGGCCAGATCCAGGTTGGGTCTGGGGTGGCCACCTTGTCGGATGCCAGCAGTGAGGATATCAATGCGCCATTGATTGGCCAGCCCTACAGTTCCACCAACAAACAGGTATTATATTCCAGCTTCACGATGAATTGCACCGTGTTGCCAACCGCAACGGGCAACTACTTCGCCCACTTCAAGGATAATACTTCCGGCGGTTTTTATGGCCGCGTCTTTGCCTCCACCACTAATGCCGCCCCCGGAACCTACCGGATCGGCATTGGCAATCAGAGTGCGAATAATACTACTGCTCAAATCGCGCAGGATTTGACGCTTGGGGTCAACTACACCGTGGTTACCCGTTTGGTCATGACCAACGGTTTCTGCACCATCTGGATAGATCCCACCGACGAATCCTCGCCCAGCATGACTGACACCACCGCCGCCGGTGCGCCCAGTCCCATTATCAGCTACGCTTTCCGCGAAAGCGGCGGCGAGGGGTCCCGGACCATTGACAACTTGAAGGTAGGTCTGAATTTCCTCAGCGTCATCACCAACATCGTGGACGTGCCGCCGCAGGCCAATGCCGATTCCTATAGTGTCGGCGAGAACACCCGCACGAACGCGTTCAGTCCGCTCCTCAATGACGTGTTGAACCTGCCGCAGGGCTCCCTCAGCCTCGCCGGCGTCAGCCCGACGAATGGCACGGCGACTATCAGCGGTACCAACATCCTCTTCACGCCTGCCACCAATTATGTCGGCACCGCCACGATTGGTTACACCATCACGGACGGCTTCGGCGGCTTGAGCACCGCCCTCATCACGGTGACGGTTACCAACAATCCACCGCAAATTAATCCGGATGCCTACACCGTCATGGAAAACAGCGTCAGCAACCAGTTCAATCCGCTACTCAACGACGTGGTGAACACCGCCGGCGGCACCTTGAGCCTGGTCAGCGTCAGTCCGTCCAGCGGCACGGCGGCCATTAGCGGCACTAACGTGTTCTTCACGCCCGCCACCAACTTTGCCGGCATCGCCACCATTGGCTATACCGCCACGGACGGCATCGGCGGCACCAACAGTTCCACCATCACGGTAACGGTTACCAACAACCCGCCGGTGGCCAATCCCGATGCTTACTCGGTTAATAAAAACAGCGTCACCAACCGGTTTAGCCCGCTGACCAACGATCTGGTGCAAACCGCGGGCGGCACCTTGAGCCTCGTCAGCGTCAGCCCGGCCACCGGCACGGCCACCATCAGCGGGACCAACGTCCTCTTCACTCCCGCCAGCAACTTTGTCGGCGGGACCACCATCGGCTATACCATCACGGATAACATTGGCGGGACCAACACTTCCGTCATCTCAGTTACGGTGGTGGATGTCACCCCCATCCCGCTGACTTCCACGTATTCCGCCGGCAATTTGATTCTCTCTTGGAGTAATCCTGCGTTTACCCTGCAAACGGCCACCAATGTTACCGGACCTTACCTGCCGATATCAGGTGCAACCAGCCCCTTCACCAATAACACCACCACCAACGCGGCAGGCTTCTTCCGCCTTGTGCAGTAAACTGATCTGAAAACATCAAGGGCGGCCAGCAATGGCCGCCCTTTTTTTGTAGGAGTTGTCGGAGACGGGGTAACGAGTTGCTATATCACTTCATATAGACATAGGCACGATCGGTTCCTGCGCCACAGCTCCGGGAGGGGACTGGAGGACTCCCGGACGCTGCGCGTTTACGTTGGTTTCAGCGCCGCGCGGTAGCGTCGTGGAGTGCGGTGACACGTCACCGCTTTTGCCCGGCGCGACATGTCGCGCATTTTCCCCGTTGGGCCGACTCAACTGTGCCAACGTTAACCGGAACTGCTATAACCACCGGCTCTAAACCGCCGCCGCAATCGCGTCGCCCATCTCGCGGGTGCCGACGCGCTGGGCGCCGGTCTCGCTCGCGCTGAAGATGTCGCCGGTGCGGTTGCCCGCTCCGATGGCGGTGGCCACAGCCTTCTCAATCGCCGCCGCCGCCTCGTTCAGGCCGAAGCTGTGCCGCAGCATCAGCGCGCTCGACAGGATTTGTGCGATGGGGTTCGCCAGATTCTTCCCGGCGATGTCCGGCGCGGTGCCGCCGGCGGGTTCATAGAAACCAAACGTCTGATTGCCGTTCGTCGCGCCCAGGCTGGCGCTCGGCAACATGCCGAGCGAACCGCCCAGCGCCGCTGCCTCGTCGCTCAGGATGTCGCCAAACATGTTTTCGCACAGCATCACGTCGAACTGCGTGGGCTTGAGCATGAGTTGCATCGCGCCGTTGTCCACGAACATGTGGTCCAGCGCCACGTCGGGATAATTCTTGCCGACGCGCGTGACGACTTCGCGCCACAGGATGCCGTTCTCCAGCACGTTCGCCTTGTCGATGCTCGTCAATTTCTTGCGGCGCAACTGCGCGGCCTTGAACGCCACGTGGGCGATGCGCTCGATCTCGGGCGTGGTGTATACCATCGTGTCGATCGCGCGGAAATTGCCGCCGCCCAAATCTTCCGTCTTCTTCGGCTGGCCGAAATACATGCCGCCGGTCAGTTCGCGCACGACGAGGATATCAATGCCATCGCCCTGCCGTTCCTTCGCCAGCGGACACGCGTGCGCCAGCACTTTTGGCAGCGATACCGGACGCAGATTGGCGAACAGGCCGAATTCCTTGCGCAGGCGCAGCAGCGCGGCGCGCTCGGGCCGCTCCTCTTTCGGAATCGTCGGGTCGCGGTCGGGCAGGCCGACGGAGCCGAACAAAATGGAATCGCTTTTTTTGCAGAGCGCGAGCGTGGCGTCCGGCAGCGCCTTGCCGGCGGCGTCAATGCCCGCCCAGCCGACGGGTGCTTCGGTGATGTTGAGCTGGAAGCCGAATTTCTTCTCGGTGACGCGAAGCACCTTGATGGCCTCGCGCATGACTTCGTTGCCGATGCCGTCACCCGCGAGCGCGGCGATGTTGTAATTTTTCATGAAAGCGAGCCGACAGTTTAAGTTTTTGGCGCGAACTGACAATGGAATTTTACCGGTGGCCTTTCCCGGCCTCCGCCCGGCAGACGCTACTGTTTCATCGGCGCGGCGGCCGTCCGGAAAGATTCCCGCCACGGCTGCCGGTTTTTGTAAAGATTCAGCCGGGTTTGCAGCGGCTCGGTATTTTCCATCTGCGCCGCGCCGGCCAGGGTGAGCGCATTTTCGGCGCAGACGACGGCGTTGGAAAAATCACCATTTTCGGCGAACGCCATGCCCAATATGTCAAACACCATGGGCTGGGTCTGGTGCGAGAGTTCGCTGGCTTTGCGGGCGATGGCCAGGGCGTTTTTGCCGTCGCGGGCGTCGGCATTATCATTGGCGGCGAGATAATGCGCGACGGTGGCGAGGCTTTGGTAATTATCCGGTTCAAGCCGCAGGGCGATGCTGAATTCGTTCAGGCCGGCGGGATCGCGGCCGAGCTTGAACAGCACTTTCGCGGCTTCAAAGTGGGGCTTGGCGAAGTTCGGATTGAGTTTTATCGCTTCCCCGAATTCCGCCAGGGCCGCGTCAAATTGGCCGAGGGCGGCGAGCTGGCTGCCGGCGGCGCAATGGAGGGCGGGCAGGCCGGGCGCGAGCCGGATGGCTTCGCGATATTCGGCGAGCGATTCCGCGTGCCGCCCCAGCCGGCCGAGCATGTTGCCGAGATTGTTGTGAACCTCGACGCGGCTGCTGCCGGTTTTTATCGCTTGCTGATAAACCTCAACGGCTTCTTCCAAACGGCCCTGCGCTCCCAGCGCCACGCCCAGATCCACCAGGGCGATGTCGTTGGCGGGATTCACGGCCACGGCGCGGCGGAACAACGCTTCCCCGTTCTGCCAGGAGGGGAGCTGGTTTTCCGTGGCCAAAATGCACGCGGCGGCTATCAGTCCCGCCAGTGCGAAACGTATGCTTCTAGGTATTTGCATCCGCGCCGCGAGTTCGCTGCCCAGAAAGACCAGCGCGATGAATAACCCTATGGCTGGTATGTAGGTGTAACGGTCGGCGATTGCCTGGTCACCGACTTGCACCAGGCCGATGACTGGCACGAGCGTGCCCAGAAACCACAGCCAGCCGACCAGAACATACGGCCGGGTTTTGCGCCACTGCCAGGCGGCGGTTGAAATTAAAATCAAAACTGTGGCTGCGAGCATCAGCCGGCTCGCCGGAACGGTTTCCGGCAGCCGGTAGAGGGCGCACAAATCCGCTGGCCAGACAATCTTTTGGAGGTAGGTCAGCACCCCCGCCACCGCGTTTTCCAGCCGGGCCCCCAGGGAAATTTGCGTCAGCGAGGCCACCGCGTGGCCGGCGCGCTGCGCGCTCAGCGTGACGATGCAGGCGGCGGCGGTGAGCAGGAAGAACGGGGCTTTCTCCCGCACCAGCGCCCGGCGCGTGGCCGGGGAAAACCGCTGCAGCGGCCAATAGTCCAGCAGCAGCAGCACGCACGGCAGCGTGACCACCATGGGTTTGGCCATCAGGCCGAGCGCGAAAAACCCCAAAGCCAGCCAGTAATGGCGGCGGGAATTTTCTTTGACGAACTGTGCGTAGCTCAGCAGCGTCAGCAGCGCGAAGAACGTGCTCAACACATCCTTGCGCTCCGCGATCCACGCCACGGATTCGACGTGGAGCGGATGCCAGGCAAACAGCGCCGCGACGAACGCGGAAGGCCAGAGCCGCCGCGTGAGCCGCCAGAGCAGCAGGAACAGCAGCGCGGTGTTGGCCGAATGGATGAGCACATTGATGACGTGATGCGCGCCGGCGTGCAGGCCGAAGACTTCGCAGTCGGCCATGTGCGACAGCCAGGTGACCGGATGCCAGTTCGCCTCGTAAAAGGTCGTGAACGCCCAGTGCGCTCCCGCCCACGTCAGCCCGCTTTTGACGATGGGATTGCTGACGATGTAGTCGTTGTCGTCGAAGTTCACGAAGCCGAACCGCGCGGTGGGCAGGAATACCGCCACCGTGACCAGGGCCAGCAGCAATGCGATGAGACGCGGACGCGACATGATTTTACTTTAAGCGGGCGAAGAGTCTATTTGAACCGCCAGGCAGAAGGAAGAATGAAGAATTTACGATGGGCGATTTACGATTTACGATGGGCCGGGTTAAATCAAGCGCACGTAAATCGTATATCCAAAATCGTAAATGTCTTTGCCCTACAAAATCGCCACGCTGCTCTACGTGTTCAACGAGCGCGACGACATCCTGCTGCTCGAACGTGCGCAGGAACCGAACCGCGGTCTCTGGAGCCCGTGCGGCGGCAAGTTGAAGATGGACCGGGGCGAATCGCCCTACGCCTGCGCCTGCCGCGAGGCGCACGAGGAAATCGGCCTCGCGCTCGCGCCGTCGGATTTGCACCTGGCCGGGCTCATCAGCGAGCACGGCTACCAGGGCCAGACGCACTGGCTGATGTTTCTGTTTGAAGTGAAAGTGAAATTGAATGTGCTGCCGCCGGCGATGAGCGAGGGCCGGTTTGAATTTTTCCAGCGCGAAAAAATTTCCGCGCTCAACATCCCGCAGACCGACCGCGAGCAGATCTGGCCGTGGTTCTGGCAGTATCGCGGCGGCTTCTTTGCGGCGCACTGCCATTGCCACGCGGACGGGCGGAACGAGTGGGGGCTGGAAGAAGCCAAGGCAGAATGAAGAAGGCAGAAGGCAGAAAATTTTTCGCGGTGCGTTTGTGTTTTACTTCTGCATTCTGCATTCTTCCTTCTGCATTTGAAACATGAGCGATCCCATCATTGATTTGCACAGCGACGAGTATTTCATGGGCGAAGCCTTGCGGCAGGCGGCGCGGGCCTACGAGCGCGGCGAGGTGCCGGTCGGGGCCGTGGTCGTGCGCGAGGGGCGCATCATCGCGCGGGCTTACAATCAGGTGGAGACGCTCAAGGACGCCACGGCGCACGCGGAGATGCTGGCGCTGACGCAGGCGGAAAATGCCGTGGGCGACTGGCGGCTGACCGACTGCACGCTTTACGTCACCAAGGAACCCTGCCCGATGTGCGCGGGGGCGGTGGTGCATACGCGGCTGCTGCGGGTGGTGTTCGGCGCGGGCGACCCCAAGGGCGGCGCGGCGGGCGGCGCGCTGAACCTGCTGCAATTCCCCACGCTCAACCACCGCTGTGCGATCACGGCCGGGGTGCGGCTGGAGGAATGTCGGGATTTGCTGCGCAGTTTTTTTGCCGAGCAGCGCGCGGCCAAGCCGGTCGGGGATAAGCCGGCGGCGGAATAAGGAGGGGTGCGCCAATCCGTGCGCGCCGGCGTGGTGAACCCGAATGCGTCCGTTGGCAGGAGCCGCCGGTAATTTTTTTGAGGTGGGGAGGCGTCGCGCTGCGACCCTGCTTGCCCGCCTGCGGGCACCCGGACGCGTGGCCATCCCTCTGATGCTTGAAATGTTCCGTCTCGCTGAGGCTTCCTGTTCGTCCCTGATGATTTCGCGTATTTTGCGTGGTTCGCGGTGGGTTCAACTGCGGGTTAGGGTCTACAATATTTATTTTTACTGGACAAGGATGTATCCATAAAATACAATACACCTATGTCGTTTGCCGGCTGGTGGGTCAAGTCGCGCTGCGGCTTGACCTGACCGCGCAGCGGTCACTGAGGGGTTCCGCGTTTACGCGGCGGGCGTAGTCGTTCTTTGACATCGGGATTTTATCGCGCTTCCGTCTTGGGTTGCCCGGGTGAAGCTGGTCTGGCTTCGCCCGGCCACCCCAGAATCCGAAAAACTTCATTTCCGGTCACCTTTGGTAATCTTTGGTAATCCCTGGTAACCTGCACCCGTCGTTGGATCATGCCGCCTCCCTCGGTTTGGCCCTGATTCCTTTGGAAATTTTACCCCCTCAAAAATGAAAAGGGGTAAAGAAATGGTAAAGTTTTAAGTGCTCTATCAACCACTTACGCAAGTTACCTCGGGTGCTGGTAAAGAAAACGGGTCTGGCTGGTAAAGTAGTTGGGGCCGTGATTTGTATGGTTCGGACGATGTTGATACCTTTTGTTCGTTTTCGGCATTTTCAAAACGGGGTATCAAATCGTATCAAAAAGTAACAAATCGTCATATGACAATCACTGGCTGCCGTCAAAAACCGTAAAACTGGTGAAGAAACTGGTAAAGCTTTTAGGTCAGCTATCGGGGATGGGGTTAGTAGCGGGTGGGGGGATCAAAATCTTAAAATGGGACCGCCGGAAAAAACCGCTCTTTTTGGCCTAGAAACGGCCTAATTTTGGATGCTCTATCAAGCACTTACGTAAATCGGCTTCGTTTACCGGCATACCTCGGTCCAATTGTTAGCGCCGCTTTAGGGTTGTCTGTTTTCTCATGGGTGGGCAGTTGCGACCCTGCTGGCCCGTCCGGCGGGCGTCCGGTCGTATTCGAAGACGTTTTAATACCTTTTGTCAATTTTTGGCATTTTCAAAACGGGGTATCAAAACGACACAAAAAGTATCAAAACGTAACATCGCGGGTCGCGGGTAAACCAATAGCCCCCCCCCAAGAGTCATAACCCGACTATGGCTTGGTTTCGGAGGTTTTATATCCGGCTCTCATGCTAAAACTGCCGCCTAAAAAGAGCCCGGAGGTAGGGCGCGTCACTCCGTGCGCGCCGGCATGGTGAGCCTGAGCGGGTTCGTTGGCAGGCGACGGCGCGCAGGGGACTGCGCGCCCTATCACACCGGATGAAAAACGGGCCAGTTGGTGTTGGCCAACAAAAAAGGCGCTCCTTGCGGAGCGCCTTGAGTGTTTGCTTAAAAAAATCAGAAGGGGAAGTTGAAAGACTGCTGCGCCGTGGTGTTGGTGCTGTTCAACAGGGCGGTATGTAGACCGCTGACAGTGACAGATTGCACGCTGCCGTCGGCCAGGCCGATGTTGCCGCTCTTGGAGTGGAAGTTACTGTCCCAGGACATGCTGTTCGCGTTGTTGTTAAAGGCAAAGGACGTTTGGCTGCTGCGGGTGCTGGCAGCGGTGTTGCCCAAAGCATACGAGGCAGGCGTGGTCGCGGTCGCGCCCACGGTGCCGATGTTTAAGTCGCCGCTCAGGATCATCTGCGGATCCGCTTCCAAGGCGTCACCGTTGACGAAGTAGCTGATTTTGGTGAGCGAACCGGCGCCCTGCTTGGTGCCCGGAGCCAAAATCGTCTGGCCCAAAGCGTCAACAAAGTTGGTGCCGTAACCGTTGCCGGCCGTGTGGAGGTTGTCCGACGGGCAATAAATGATTTTGGCGGTGGAGAGTTCGTTGGACATCACAATGAACACCATGCCGGGGTTCAGCGTGTTGGCCGCAGCCGTGCCGTGGCCCACATATTCATTGGCGCCACCGGAGCTGTAGGTGAGGGCTTGGGGATACTTGTCACTGTTGTCACCGGACCAGATGCGGAAGGCGAGGCCGACCTGCTTGAGGTTGTTGACGCAGTTGATTTTCTGGGCCTTTTTCTTGGCGGCGGCGAGCGCAGGCAAGAGCATGGCGGCGAGAATCGCGATGATCGCGATGACGACTAGGAGTTCGATGAGCGTAAACGCTTTTTTGGTTTGTTGTTTCATAATTATTTTGTTGTTGTTCCGGTTATCGCACGAGGTTTCGCGCGCGATGGTCACGATGGTCACGGAGTGTTGGATTTACTTTAGCAATGCCGGTGCCAAGGTGAAAAATTGCAAAAGGCCAATGAATCGACGTTATCCGTTTCGCCGGTAAGGTCAAAAGAGTGAAAAATTCACGCAAGGCGCGTGAGTTTCACGCGCGGCAGCGAAATGTTATTCACAACTCGGTTGGAAAGGGTCGCGCGAAGGACGCGAAGGCGGCGAAGCGGGGAGCATGGCCTACCTTCGCCGTCTTCGCGTCCTCCGCGCGACCTAAAACCACAGCGTCGCAGCATTGACACCGTTGCACACTTGGCGAAAACTGTCAGACCTTATGGCCGAACCTAAAGAAAATTTGCAGATGGAAAAAATCGTGTCGCTGTGCAAGCGGCGCGGCTTTATTTTTCAGTCGTCGGAGATTTACGGCGGCATCAACGGTTTTTGGGATTACGGCCCGCTCGGCGCGGAACTCAAGCGCAACGTCAAGGAGCTCTGGTGGAACACCATGACCCGCCAGCGCGACGACGTCGCCGGCCTCGAGGCCACCATCATCATGTCGCCCGCCATCTGGAAGGCAAGCGGCCACGTGGATACCTTCAGCGACCCGATGTGCGATTGCAAAAAGTGCAAGAAGCGCCATCGCGCCGATCAGCTATGCGAAGATCAGGGACTGACGCTCATCAAGAATGCCGCCGGGAAATTTGAACTGCCCGCCGGCACGAAATGCACGAGCTGCGATTCCAAGGAATTGACGGAGCCGCGTCCGTTCAACCTGATGTTCAAGACCTACGTCGGCCCGGTCGAGAGCGAAGACAATGTCGCCTATCTTCGCCCGGAAACCGCGCAGGCGATTTTCGCGCAGTTCAAGAACGTCTTGGAAACCTCGCGCCAGAAAGTGCCGTTCGGCATCGGGCAGATCGGCAAGGCGTTCCGCAATGAAGTCACGCCGCGCAATTACACTTTTCGCTCGCGTGAGTTCGAGCAGATGGAGCTGGAATTTTTCATCAAGCCGGATGAAGTCATCGAGGCGATTCATGGCTCGGTTGCCGTCCCAACTCCCGACTCCGAGCTCTCAACTCCCCAGCCCGATTGGGGCTGGCAGGCATGGCATCAATACTGGGTCGAAGAGCGCGTTCGTTTCTACGAAGGCATCGGGCTCGCGCGCGACACGTTGGGCTTCCACCATCAGACACCGGAGGAACTGGCGCACTACGCCCGCGCCTGCACGGATATTTTGTTCAAGTTCCCGTTTAGCAAGAAGGACGAGCAGGGCAATGTGAAGGGCGACGAGCTGGAAGGCATCGCCGCGCGCAGCGATTTTGATTTATCGCAGCACCAGCGCTTCTCCGGCAAGCCGATGGGCGTGTTTGACGACGAATTGCGTCAGGCTTGGGGAAAGCTGCCGAAGGAAAAGCAGGACGACCTGTGGCGTCGTTACTACGAAAACCGGAAGAATTATCTGACGAAGTCCGCCAAGCCGGACGAGACGGCGGAGCAAATCCAGAAGCAGGCGACGGAAGACGCGAATGGGTTTGCCAAGGGCCAATACATCCCGCACGTCATCGAGCCGAGCGCGGGAGTGGACCGGTTGATTCTTGCGTTGATCGCGAATGCCTACTCCGAAACCGTCAAGACGGATGATAAAGGCAAGAGCGAGACGACCTACACGATGAGGTTTCATCCGCGCGTCGCGCCGGTCAAGGTGGGCATTTTCCCGCTGCTGAAAAACAAGCCGGAATTGCTCAAGAAGGCGCAGGAGGTTCGCGATTTGCTGCGGCCGTGGCTCAATGTCTATTACGATGAGACCGGCTCCATTGGCAAACGCTACGCCCGCCAGGACGAGGCGGGGACGCCGTTCTGCGTGACGATCGACTTCGACACGCTCGGCGAGAAACCCGAGTTGCTCGACACGGTGACGCTGCGTTATCGCGACGACGGCAAGCAGGAGCGCCTGAAAATCTCCGAGCTGCGCGACTGGTTGCTGGCGAGGATTCGCTGATGATTGACTTGCCGGACAATCCCGCACCGGAGCCCAAGCCAAAACGGGCGCCGACGCTTTATATCATCGCCGCCATAAAGATTGGCAAAGGTCTGCTCCTGCTGCTGGCGGCGTTGGGGATTTTTGCGCTGGCGGGCAAGGATTTGTCAGACGCCTTTGACTCTTTTCTGCGCTGGGTTCATCTCGACCCGGAAAAGCATTTCTTCACCAACATCGGCGACTGGCTTGACACTATCACTCCGGCGAACGTGAAGGCTGTAGCTTCTGGCACAATGCTGTTCGGGCTGTTTTTGCTGACTTGCGGCACCGGTCTGGCGGTGCGGGCCAAATGGGCGATCTGGCTGTCCATCGGTGAATCCGCCTTTTTTATCCCGATTGAAGTTTACGAGCTCGTGCGCCGACGCGCGCCGGAAATCGACGCCCACCGCATGTTTGAGCATCCCAAAATAGCCCTCGCCCTATTGCTGGCCGTGAACGTTTTCATCGTCTGGTATCTTTTCAAGAACCGTGAGCGCCTGTTCCGGCATCACCAATGAATTTTCCGGCGTGACCGGCGGAAGCTTTTGGGCCATCTTTCCCTGAATCAGAACCAAGCTTTTCCCCAAATGAACCATCCGCTCCCGGTCGAAATCTCCGAGTTCGAACAACTCCTGCGCAAGCCGAACAGCGATCCCACGGGCTTCGCTGGCTTCTTCAACAGCGGCGAAGTCTGGGTTGCCCGCGTGCCCGCCCGCCTCGACGTGATGGGCGGCATCGCCGATTACTCCGGCGCGAACGTCTGCGAAGCCGTGTTGGGTCGCGGCATGCTGATGGCCTTGCAGGCGCGCACCGACCGCACCTTGCGCATCCGCTCCGCGCAGGTCGGGGCGCGCAGCCTGCCCGTCGAGACGCGTATTCCGCTGGATTATTTCTCGTCCGGCGACGCCGTGGGCAATTACGCGCAAGTCCGTGAACTGTGCCACGCGAATCCCATCGCCGCGTGGGCGGCCTACATCGGCGGCAGTATTTTCACATTGCTGAAAGAGGAATCGGTTGAACTGCCTTACGGCTTCAGCTTCCTGCTGTTAAGCGCGGTGCCGATGAACGTCGGCATCGGCAGTTCCGCCGCCGTGGAAATCGGCACGCTGTCCTGTTTGAATGCCTACCTCGGCCTCAAGCTGGATGGCGCCCGCATCGCCCGCCTGGGCCAGATGGCGGAAAATCACGTGGTCGGTGCGCCCTGCGGCATCATGGATCAAATCGCCGTTGCGAGCGGGCGGCGGGACAAGCTCACGCACATCCTCTGCCGGCCCGGCGCCGTGGTGGGCGAGGTGGAGATTCCGCCCGGCACCGGTTTCGTCGGCATCAGCTCCATGGTCCGTCACTCCGTCGCCGGCAACGCGTATGGGCATGTCCGCATCGGTGCGTTCATGGGGAAAAAAATCATCAATGAACTCCGCGCCCAAACCGGTCGCAGCGCGCTGAGCTACCTGACCGAAATTTCCAGCGCCGAGTTTGCGTCCGAGTATCAATCGCGGATTCCCGAAACGATGCTCGGTTCCGACTTTCTCGCCCAATACAAAACGCACGATGACCCCGTGACCACTATCCAGCCGGATGCGACCTATCGCGTCGTGGGCCCGACGCGCCATCCTATCGGCGAAAACGAGCGAGTGTTAAAATTCATCGCCGCGCTGGCCGCTGCCAAATCCGGCGACGAAAGCGCGCTCGCGACCGCCGGGGAATTGATGTATGGCGCGCATGAGAGCTACCGCGATAATTGCCATCTTTCGGTTCCCGACGTCAATTTTCTCGTGGAAGCCGTCCGTAAACGCGGCGCGAAGGCCGGGCTTTACGGCGCGAAAATCACGGGCGGCGGCACCGGCGGCACGGTGGCCGTGTTCGGTAAAATCGCCGCCCTAAAGGAACATATTCCGCAGATCGCGATGGAATTTTCCCGGCGTGTCGGGGTGGCGCCGGACATCTTTGAGGGTACGTCGCCCGGCGCGATTGAATTTGGCGCCAAGCGCTACGCCTTCGGCGCGAACGGCTGGAAACGATTTGATGTTTGACCATGAAAGTTCGCAAAGCCGTTATTCCCATCGCCGGCCTCGGCACGCGTCATTTTCCCGCCTCGCACGCGGTGAAAAAGGAAATGTTTCCTGTTGTCGGCCCGGACGGCATCGCCCGCGCGCTGTTTCATTATCACCTGCTGGAACTCGAAGCGGCCGGCATCGAGGAAATCTGCCTCATCGTTCAGCCCGGCGAGGATGCCATGGTGTGCGAATATCTGCGCGGCCCGGACGACGCCTATCTGAAGCGGCTGGAAAAACATCCCGCGCTGCTCCGTGAGGCTGAGCAGATGCGCGGCTTTGCCAAACGCGTTAGTTTCGCCGTGCAACGTGAGCAGGAAGGCTATGGCCATGCGGTTTTCCAGACGAAAGCCTTTGCGGGTGGTGAAATGGTTTTGCTTGGTCTCGGCGACCATCTGTTCCGCGGCCGGCCCATTTCGCCGTATCGTGAGCTGGCGGATATGGCGAAAATATCCGGTGGTAAAAGCGTTTCCGCCGTGAACCGCATTTCGGCCGGTGAGCTGAAAGGCTACGGCACTATCGCCGGCACACGCCGCGTGGAGAATCCGCGCCTGATTGATATTTCGCTCATTATCGAAAAACCGGGCGTTACCGTGGCGCAGGAAAAGTTGCATGTGGATGGTTTGCCGCCACAGACGTGGCTGGGCTGGTTCGGCATGCATCTGCTCGCGCCGGGCATCTACGATATCCTGGGTGAAATGATCCGCGATAACCTCCGCGACCATGGCGAGTTCCAGCTCACCCGCGCCCAGGAAATCCAGCGCCAGCGCCACGGCTATCTTGCGCTGGAGATGGCGAACGCGCAGCGGTTTGACTTTGGCGTGCCGGATGATTTCGTCGCCAGCGTGCCGGCGTTTCGCAATTCGCCCTGATTTTATTGCGATTATTTGCTTGCGGCGGTCCGGCGCATTGCTTAAAAAAGCGTATCGTAAGAATTAGCCAGACGACAGTTTTGATGCACATCACCAATCAGCTCCAACCAGAGAGGGTCGCTTGAGTCGCCCTTTTCCCCCCCAACGTAATTCCTCCTCCGCCTCGAACATGCGCGTCAACGGCAAGATCCGTTCCCGCGAGGTGCGCGTTATCGGACCGGATGGCAAGCAGCTTGGTGTGTTTCTCCTGAACGATGCGCTGAACCTTGCCCGCCAGCATGGCGTGGATCTGGTCGAGATTTCGCCGAACGCGGTGCCGCCCGTCTGCCGCATCATCGAGATTGGCAAGTTCCGCTATGAACTCGCCAAGAAGGAAAAGGAATCCCGCAAGCATCAGCACGCTTCGACGGTCAAGGAAGTTCAGTTGAGCCCGCGCATCGACCCGCATGATCTTGGTATCAAGGTGCAGCACGCGGTGAATTTCCTCTGCGAAGACATGAAGGTGAAGGTCGCCTTGAAATTTCGCGGCCGCGAAATGGCGCACACCGAGATCGGCTTCGAGGTCATCAATAAGTTTATCGCCGAAATCGCGCCGTTCGGTCATCCCGATTTCACGCCCAAGCTCGTGGGCCGCGCCATCAACCTGATGATCAGTCCGCTGCCCCGCAACAAGCGCGCCAAGAATCCACGGCATGAGGTGGCCGAGCTGCACGAAGCTGACGAGGCGGATGACGAAGAAACCTCCGCGTCGGAAAAGTCGCCGCCGGCTCCCGCAAAAGCCAAAGTGCCCGTCAGCGAGCAACCGCAGCCCGGTGGCCTGAATAGTCCGTTCTCCGGCTTGGAAATCAAGTAAGCGCCGGCGTCTGCCCGCCGCGCACCAAATCCGGAAACCGGCACTCGGCGCAAACGGCGTTGGAGTGATCGCAAAAATCACGGACGATTTGCATTAAGCCCTGCTGCTCCGCCGCGCCTTTCAAAATTCTCGCGTTGGCAGTTCCCAGCAAGCGCTGGCGCGCGAGTTTTAAAACCGAATTATCCTCCGCTGCTGGCCACGCTAAAAATCGCCGTTCGATTTCCCGCAGGATTTTTTCATGGCCACCCGGCGGCCGTGCGGAGGCGCCGCGAATCCAGAGCCACGGCAAAACGACGTTGATCGCCAGGTCGGTCAGGCGTGCCTCCCCGAGCAACGGCTGTGCGGCTGTCAGGCGCGCCGACTTGAAAGTCCAGTGCCATGACCAGAATTCATCACGCTCGACTTGAAAAATTTTCTGGAGCGCCGCCGGGAATTTTCTTTCCGGCAATTCCGTGGCGCACCAGGTTTCAATTTTCGAAATCAGATTGTCTGTGGCCAGCCAGTGCGCCGCCAGTGCGAGCCGCCGCTGCGGATGATTGGCCGGACGCAGGCCGTGAAATTTCCAGACCCCGCGCGGCAGCCGGCAGTCATCAAGTTCATCGCGGTCGCGCCACCAAAAATCCCATGCGCGGCGCAGAAACGTGTCGGAACTTTTTTGGGAACGGGTTAATTCGTCCGGCAGCAGTCCGCTGGCGCCCAGCAGGCGCGCCTGGATTTGAAACGTGGAATGCGCGCCGTGTAGCCAGCGCGCCCTCGTTTCGGCAAGGTTCTGCATTGGCCAGACATTGTGCTTGTAGCCAAGCGCGCGAAACAGATTTTCCCACAATGCCTGCTCCCAGCCGGCGGTTTTCGCGCGTGCCAGGATCGCCGCGGCCTTGTTTTGAAAACGGACTTTGGCGGCGGCGTGCAGCAGTTCTGCCAGTCTCGGTTCGGAAAGTTCCCGCAGCGGTGCGGAGCATTTGCCGCGCAAGGCTTCCGGCAGGGTGGATTCGCTTTCCAGCGCCAGCGCCAGTTCCTTGAGCGGCGCGTCGAGGAAATGCGCCAATGCCAGCGTGAAAAATGGGGTGGTCCGAGCCGGGCTTGTGACGGGTGTTTCGTCCCAGACAACGTGCAGGATGACGTTTTTGAAAGTGGGATTTCGGTCATGGCCGTGCGCCCGCCAGCCGCCGGTCTGCAGGTCAACTTCCACATCGCCAGCAATGGGTTTTTCATCTCCCAACTGCAAAACCGCGCCCCTAAAATCCGGCCCGCCTTCCGCACTGGCAAAACCGGGATGGAGCACGCGGATGCTCCGGCCGTCACTCAGCTTGAGCCGTTCACGCTGGAGGCGCTGGTGCTGCCAGACGGCTTGCAGCAATTTTTCCGGCGGCGTGGAGGCCCCATCATGCAACACGTTGATGGCGCGGCAGCGCTCGCGCCAGGCGGCGTAGAAATTGTCTGCGCTGAAATGCACGGCGCATTTTTTTGCGCGGCGGCCGGTGAAGTCAATTTATTTTAAACGCAACCAAGTGCTTTCTTGGCTGTTTAATGCTGGAGCCGGTGAAATTTTATTCGCCGCCGCCGGGATTTTTCGGCTACATTGGCGCAGGATTTTTTACCGTTCAGGCAGTGATGATTGAAGTTTCCAATTTGACGAAGCGCTACGCAGGACGCACGGCGGTGGACGATATTTCGTTCACGGTCGCGCGCGGCGAAATCGTCGGCTTGCTCGGTCCGAACGGCGCGGGCAAGAGCACCACGATGCGCGTCCTCTCCAGCTTCATGCCGGCCACCAGCGGCACGGTGCGTGTGGCGGGCTTCGATGTGTTTCATGATGCGGACGAATCTCGGCGGCGCATCGGGTACATGCCGGAAAACAATCCGCTGCATCCTGAAATGCGGGTCCGCGAATACCTGAAATTTCGCGCGCGTCTGAAAGGTCTCGGCTGGAAAAAATCACGCGATCGCGTGACGACCGTGATGGAGCAATGCGGTTTGACTGATGTTGGTCGTCGCATCATCGGGCAGCTTTCCAAAGGTTATAAACAGCGCGTCGGCCTGGCGGATGCGCTGGTGCATGAGCCGGAGTTGATCATCTTGGATGAGCCGACGATTGGTCTTGATCCGCAGCAAATCCGTTCCGTCCGCGCGCTGATCAAAAGTCTTGCGGGTAAACATACGGTGCTGATCTCAACCCACATTCTGCCGGAAGTCGAGATGATGTGCGGCCGGGTGCTGATCATGTTTGATGGCCGGGTGCTGGCGTCGGACACGCCGGAAAACTTGCAGCGCCGGATGGCGGGCGGCAGCCAGATTATCGCGGAGATCGCCGCGCCGGTGGAGGCGTTGCGCAAGGTCTTGGAAAATTTGCCGGAAGTGGAGCAGTTTGACATTTCGATGGGCGAAGGCGCGTATCATCGTTGCGCCTTGACGCCGCGCGACGGTTGGGATCTGCGCCCGGTGGTCTTTGCGCTGGCGCAGGAAAACGGCTGGATGTTGCGGGAATTGACGCGGAGCCGGCATTCGCTGGAGGATGTTTACATGCAGGTCACGCGGCCGACCCCGGAGGACATTGAATGAGAATTTTCTGGACGCTGCTGCGGCGCGAACTGTCGTCGTTTTTTCTTTCGCTCACGGGCTATGTCATCATCGCGGCGGTGACGCTGCTGGTCGGTTTGAGCTTTGTGGTGCTGATCGCGGGCGTGGGTAATGATCCGTTCATTGCGCCGGTGACGGAGATGTTTTACGGCACGTTTTATTTCTGGCTTATCCTGCTGCTGGCGGCGCCGGTGATCACGATGCGATTATTCGCTCTGGAAAAAGCCAGCGGCACGTTCGAAACGTTGATGACCACGCCGGTGGGCGATATGCAGGTGGTCGCGGCGAAATTTACAGCGGCAATTATTTTTTACATGGTCGCGTGGCTCCCCCTGCTGGCGTGCCTGTCCATCGTGCAGCATTTTGCGAATCAATCCGGTGCGCTGGACGCCGGAACGATGGGCGGGATGTATCTGGGAATTTTTTTGGTCGGCAGCGTGTTCCTCGCGATGGGTTGTCTTGCGTCGGCGATTTCATCTAGCCAGATGACGGCGGCGATGATCAGCTTTGTGCTGGGTGTGAGTTTGTTTTCGCTGGCGTATCTGGCGAAGTCCGTGACGGGGAACACGCACTGGCAGACGCAGGTGCTGGCGTATTTCAACTTGTTCGACCAGATGCACGATTTTGCGCGCGGCGCGGTGGACACGCGCGCGGTGATTTTTAATGTGAGCGCGACGTTCCTGTTTTTGTTCCTGACGCTGCGCGTGGTGGAAAGCCGCCGCTGGAAATAAAATGAGCAAACCGCGCCCCAGTTTTTCGCCCGCCAGCCGTTGGAAAATCGGCTTCGACATGGTGCTGCGCACGGCGCTGGTGCTGCTGGTGGTGGTGATGCTCAATTACCTCGGCGCGCAATTTTTCCATCGGTTCTATTTGAGTTCGCAGACCCGCGTGGCGCTGTCGTCACGCACGCTGGCGGTATTGTCCACGTTGACGAACCACGTGGATGTCACGCTTTACTACGACACGCGCGACCCGCAAAATTTTTATCCGAACATTCTCGCGCTGCTGAACGAATACCGTGCGGCGAACAAAAATATTTCCATCCGCACGGTGGACTACGTGCGCGACGCGGGCGCGGCAGAAAAAACGAAGTTGCAATACAACCTGCCCTCTGCGACGGACAGTCCGAACGCGCCGCCGGCGAAGGATTTGGTCATCTTCGACTGCGGCGGCAAGGTCATCGTGATTCCTGGTGAGGCCATCGTGTCGCACAAGCTGGAACAGACCGCGAAGGACGATCCTAAGCAAAAGGAATTGCAGTTTCGTAACCGGGCCGTCGCATTCAACGGCGAAATCATGTTCACTTCCAAGCTGCTCGCGCTGGCGAACGCGCAGCCGTTCAAAGCGTATTTTCTCCAGGGCCACGGCGAATCGTCGCTCACCGACAACGGTCAATTTGGTTTTGCCAAGTTCGGCCTTGAACTGGCGCAGAACTATGTCTCGCTGACCAATCTGGAACTGACCGCCGGCGGATCCGTGCCGATGGATTGCAACCTGCTTATTATCGCCGCGCCGACCGCGGCGCTGGCCGACACCGAGCTGCAACAGATTGGCAAGTATCTCGCGGAAGGCGGAAGGCTGCTGGTGCTGCTCAATTACGCCTCCATCACGCGACCGACCGGGCTGGAACCGATTTTGCAACACTGGGGCGTCAACGTCATGGCCGACTACATCAAGGATCCGCAAAATTCTATCACGGGTCAGGATGTGAAAATCCGCGATTTCAATCCCAAGACTTTTGTCGCGCCGCTCACGCAACTTTCCCTGCAAATGATTTTGCCGCGCCCGGTCGCAAAGGTGATATGGCAGAATCCGCCCGCCAACGCGCCGCACGTGAACGAACTCGCGCTTACCGGCGAATCCGCGACCCTCGCGGGCGACCCGGCGGCCGCGCCGCGCCGTTACCCGGTGATGGCGGCGGTCGAGCAAAAACCCGTGGCTGGCATCATCAACCGTCGCGGCAATACGCGCATCGTAGTGGCAGGTGACTCGATTTTTCTCGGTAACTATTACATCGAAGGTGGCAGTAACCGCGACTTTCTCAATTGCGCGGCAAACTGGCTGCTGGAACGGCAGGAACTCCTCGCGGGTATCAGCCCGCGCCCCGTCACGGAATTCCGCCTGATGCTCACGCAAAAACAATCGCAGCAGCTCGACTGGTTGCTGCTCGGCGTGCTGCCTGGCGGCGCGCTTTTCCTCGGCTGGCTTGTCTGGCTTGTGCGCCGCCAATGAAATCACGCACCACCAGCCTTTGGTTTGTCCTCGCGGCCTCGCTATTCGCGGGTATCTGGCTCTATCACAAATTTCTTCAGCCCGCCGCGTCGGGAACATCCGCTTTGCTGCCCGGCCTGCGCGCCGCCGACGTGACTGCGATTCAAATCAGTCCTGCTGGCGCGCTTGAAATCGCCGCCACCCGCACAGGCAAAGCCTGGGTGCTGGAAAAACCGCTGGCGTATCCCGCGCAGGCCGCCGCAATCGAGGCACTCACGGACGCGCTGGAAAAACTGGTGCCAGCCATCCGCCTTTCCGCCGATGAACTTCGCAGTTACAAAAATGCCGATTCGGATTTGGGCTTCGATAACCCGGCGTATTCGCTTGTCATAACGGCAGGCGCACAACACAAGCAGTTGCTCATCGGGAAAAAAACCGCTCCAGGCGATCAGGTGTTCATCCGCGTCGTTGGCCTCGATGGTGCGTTCGTGACGGAAGCAAGTTGGTTGCAACTGATCCCCCGCACGGCGAACGAATGGCGCGACACCGCGCTTGTAAACGCCGCCGGCATGGTCGACTGGATTGTCATCACCAATGGCACCAAGGTGATGGAATTCCGGCGCGACCCGACCAACCAGCTTTGGCGCATGATTCGTCCCTTGCAGGCGCGGGCGGATAGCGCCCGCCTTGCCACCGCCTTGCAGCAGCTTCAGTCGGGGCGCGTCACGCAGTTCATCACGGACGATCCCCGCGCGGATTTAAGCAGTTACGGGCTGCAACCCGCCGAACTGGATGTCTGGCTTGGGCGCGGGACAAATTTCAACACCGCGGTTCACGCCGGGAAAAATCTAACGGAAACGCCCTCGCAACTCTTCGCCCGGCGCGAAGGCTGGAATTCCGTCGTGACTGCCGCCCGGGAAAACTTCGCGCCGTGGCGCGGCGCGGTGAATGATTTCCGCGACCCGCATTTGCTCGCGCTCACCGCGCCGGTGGCGGAAATCGAGGTGCGCGGGGAAAGCAATTTCACGCTGCAACAAGGCAGTCCGGGTAACTGGACGGTGACGGGTGAAAAATTCCCCGCTGACACGGAGAATGTGCAGGGCTTCCTCAAATCGCTCACCAGCCTCCGCGCGGCGGAATTTGTGAAGGATTTTGCCTCGGCCAAGGATTTACAGGACTTTGGTTTTGCGACGTCATCGCGGCAGATCATCCTGCGCGGCACGGCGGGCGACTCGAACAGTGTGCTGGCGCAGTTGGTTTTTGGCACCAATGAGCCGAATCGTGTGCTGGTGAAACGGAGCGACGAAGATTTTGTCTATGCGCTGGCGCCGGCAGATTTCAGCAACTTAGTGGCAATGTATGGTGAAAAATGGGAGTTTCGCGACCGCCGCATCTGGAATTTTAGCGAGACCAACGTCGCGCAGATCACGTTGCGGCAAAACGGCAAAACGCGGCAGTTGATCCGCACCGGCGAGAACAAATGGTCGCTGGGCCCCAATTCGCAGGGCATCATCAATCCGCCTGCCATTGAGGAAACGGCGCACCGCCTTGGCGAGTTGAGGGCCTTTTATTGGATGGGCCGCAACCTCACCGAGCCGGAAAAAAATTATGGCCTGAACCCGGGCAACCTCTCGATTGCCGTTGATTTAAAATCCGGCGAAAAATTGAGCGTTGATTTCGGCGCGGAATTGCCTAAAGCGCAGACGGCACTGGCCGCCGTGACCTTGGATGGCGAGCGCTGGGCGTTTGTGTTTCCGCCGGTGGTTTACCAATTCGTCACCACCTACCTGACGATTCCCCCCGGCGGGCCATGAAATAAATTTGCCCCGCTTACCCCTAAAGATTTTGGTATTGAAATGTGCTAGCTGAAGGCTCCAGCCCAGTTCAGCCATGATAAAATTTCCTTGCGCAGGCCAGAGGTGTTGGTATCTACGCGCCGGTTTTCCCAGCCGAAATAGCGAGAGTATTTCTCTCTTACCCGGCCCCGCCCGGCGCCCTCCGCTGTGGCAGTTGACGCATGGTTCAACTTGAATTCTCGGGGTGTTCCGGCGAAAGTTTGCTGGTGCTTCTCAAAATCGGCTTTTGGCGCAAATGTCGCCTCGCTTTCCGCTGCGTTCGCATCGCAGCCTGGCTGGCGGTGCTCGCGGTTTTGATCAGCTTCATTTGGTTTAACCGTGTCGGTCTGCCGGATTTTCTCAAGGCGCAACTCGTCGGCACCTTGTCGGAACGCGGGATCAAACTGGAGTTTTCCCGGATGCGCCTGAGCCTCATCCATGGCGTCGTGGCGGAAAATGTGCGCGCCGGCCAGATGCAGACGGCCGACAGTCCGGCTTTCGCCGCCCGGCAGGTGCAACTGCAATTGAATTTCCCTGCGCTCCTGCGCCGGCAGTGGCAACTGGACGGCCTCGTCTTGCGCGACGGCCAATTCACCCTGCCGCTGTCGCCGACGAACGCGCTGACGCTCACCAATCTCCAGACCGAGCTGCGGTTTCAGGCGGATGACACCTGGTCGTTCGATCATTTCCGCGCGGCTTTCGCCGGCGCGCAGATCGGCATCAGCGGTGAAGTCGCGCACGCGCCGGAAGCGCGCAACTGGAAATTGTTCGCCGGTCGCAGCACGGACCGCGGCCAGTTGCTGGCGTCGCTGAAAATCTTTTCCGATGCGCTGCGCCAGATTCATTTCCAAGGTGAACCGCAACTGCTGCTGGCCCTGGCCGGTGACGCGCGCGATCCGCATTCCATCACCGTGCGCTTGAGCGCCCATGCGACCGGCGTGAACACGCCATGGTTCAACGCGCATGATTTTCAGGCCGACTTCAATCTCACCGCGCCCGCCAATGCCCCGACAAATTTTGCCGCCGCGACGGGATTTTGGACCAACTTGCAGCCATTTCGCCTCGCGTGGGCGGTGCAGTTGGGCGAGATGCATTCGGAGCTGCTGGACGTCAACGCCATCCGTTGCGCCGGCGTGTGGGCCGCGCCAACGCTTGCCGTTTCTAACCTCACGGGCCGGCTCGGCGGCGGCTGCCTGACGGCCAGTGTCGTGCTGGATGTGCCGACGCGGGCAGTCAGCTTCACCAATGACTCGCAGTTCGATTTGCAAGCCGTGGCGAAGTTGTTGTCGGGTAATGCGCGGGAACAATTGGCGAAAATCAAGTGGACGCAACCGCCCAGTTTGCGCGTGAATGGTTTGTTACGCTTGCCCTCTTGGACGAACGGCGTGAGCGACTGGCAGCCGGCCTTGGAGTCGTCGCTGCAAGTGAGTGGCACACTGGCGGTCACTAACGCGCTGGTTGGCCGGGTTAAATTAGATTTGGTGCAGGCGCATTTTTCCTACGCGGATCTGCTCTGGGATTTGCCGGATTTGACCGTGACTCAGGGGCGGACGTGGTTTCGCCTGAGTGGTCAGGAGAGCCAAGCCACGGAAAATTTTCATGGCCTCCTCACTGGTCAGCTCGACGAAGCCAGCGTGGCCGCATTGATGACGACGAGCAATGCCGTGCGCGGTCTGGCGCAGGTGGCGTGGCACGAACCGCTCGTGCTGGCGGTGGATATGGCTGGCAATCTGCGCACGCTCGAAACCTTGTGCGCCACCGGCCGCATCGCAGTGACGAATTTTGCCATCCGCGGCGAGAGCATGGATTCTGTTGCGGGCAATTTTTCCTACTCGAACCTGACAGCCAATGTTTACCGGCCGGAATTACTGCGGGCGGGCGGGACGCAATGGTTGCGGGCGGACGAACTGTTCCTGGATTTCCGGCGGATGGCCATCTGGATCACGAACGGTTGGGCGGTGGCCGATCCGATGGCCGTGGCGCGGGCCATCGGGCCGAAAACCGCGCGGATGCTGGAGCCGTATCAATTCTTAGAGCTGCCGCTGGCGCGGGTGCATGGCAGCACGCCGATTATGAATGTCACCACCGGGAAGGATATGGCACTGGCCGACCTGACGATTGAGATCATGCGCGGCGTGCCGTTTCATTGGTCAAAGTTGTGGACGACCAATATCACCGGCACTATTCGCTGGTTGCAACAGTCGCTGATTCTCACCAACCTCGTGTCGGAACTATACGACGGTCACGGCGAGGGATTTGGCTATCTGGATTTCCGGCCGGTCACGCATGATTGTGATTTCAATTTTGCGTTTGCCATCACGAACATCAACCTGCACCTGCTCGCAGCGGATTTGTCCACGAACCGGAACCGTCTGGAAGGACTGTTGAGCGGCGCGGTGACGGTGGCGAATGCCAACTCTGCCGACTGGCGCTCGTGGAACGGCGGCGGCTACGCGCAATTGCGCGATGGCTTGCTGTGGGACGTGCCGATTTTTGCGTTCATGTCGCCGGTGTTGAATACTGTGTCGCCGGGGCTGGGCAACAGCCGCGCGAAGGAGGCGGCGGCCCAATTCATCATCACCAACGGTGTCATTACCACCGACTCGCTGCTCATTCGCTCCACGATGATGCGGCTGCAATACGCCGGGACGGTGGACTTGAAACAGAACGTGGATGCGCGGGTGACGGCGCAGTTGCTGCGCAACACGCCGGTGGTCGGCTCGGTGGTCAGCGCGGTGCTGTGGCCGGTGAGCAAAATCTTTGAGTGCCATGTGACCGGCCAGTTGGGCGAACCGGCGGTCGCGCCGGTTTACATCCCGAATTTCATTCCCAAAATCCTGCTGGCCCCGCTGCATCCGATCCGCAGTCTGGAGGAACTATTCTCGCCGCCGGCCACCAATGCGCCGGCGGAAAAATAATCCCCTGCTCACTGCGGTGTGTTGGCCGGAACCGGCTCGACTGCTTTCGGCGCGTCCAGTTCCTTCATCTTTTCATCCAGCGCCGCGCGCGCCTTGTCCTGATCATTGGCCGGGGTGGCGGGAGCATTTTCGGCGTGATTGCCGGAACCGAAATCAGAAGCCGGTCCGTTCGTGTCCAGCGTGGCATCGGGATTCATGTTGAAGAACCCGTCGGCGTGCGCGCCTTTCTTGGCGTTCTTCAATTCCTTTTTGCGTTCGGCTTCGATGAGATTGCGTTCGTCGGCGGCGCTCTCGGCGGCGGCGGCGGAAACACCCGGCAGCCGCTGGGCTTCCTTGATGGTTTGCGCGGCGGCGATTTCCGGCGTCTTCAAAACGGTGGGGCGCATCATCACCATCAGCTCGGTGCGATCCTTGGAGTTGTCCGTGCTGCGGAACAGCCAGCCCAGCAGCGGGATATCCATCAGCAGCGGCACGCCGGAGGTGGAGTGGCTCTTGTCGGAGCGGACAAAGCCGCCGAGGATGACGGTGTCGCGGTTGCGCACGGCAATTTCGCTGTTCAAGGTGCGCTTGATGGTGTTGGGCACCTTGTTGCCGTCGATGGTGGTGTAACCGCTGATCTCGTCAATTTCCTGAGCGATATCCATGACGACGAGGCCGTCGGGATTGATGAAGGGCGTCACGTCCAGTTCCACGCCGACGGACAATTGGGAGTAGGAGGAACCGCCATAGCCGCCGTTGATGCTGTTGTTGTAGGTGCTATTGACATAGGGCACGGTCTGGCCGACGAAGAATTGCGCCGGCTTCGCCTGCGAGGTCTGGATGCGCGGGCGTTGGATGATATTAGCGTTGTTATCGGTTTCCGCCGCCTTTACGGCGATGTCCCAAGTGTCGCCGATGCTGCCGAAATAACTCAAACCGCCCGTCAGGTTGGTGGCAAAACTGGCTGACTTCAGGATGCTGGAACCGCCCGAGCCATTCGTGACCAGTGTCTGGATGACGCTCAAAAACGATCCGTTGCCGTTGTTCATGATGCCGCCGCCGGTGACGTTTGAGTTGTTGTATTGTTTCGGTTTTTGCGCCGCCGAAATGCCGGCGGACAAGGTGTTGCCGATAGCGACGTCCATGATGATGGATTCGATTAACACCTGGGCCAGCAGCACGTCCAGCTGGCTGATGACGTGCTTGATGTTTTCCATGTCTTGCCGCGTCGCGAAGACGAGCAGTGAATTGCTGCGCTGGTCGGCGATGATTTTCGTCTGGCCGAAAAGCTGGATTTGATCCGCGCCCGCCCCGCCGCTGGGCGCGGCTCCGGAGGCGCGGTTGATGATGGATTTCAAACGATCCTGAAACGTCGAGCCGCCGGTGGGTGTGCCGTTGACTCCGCCCCCGCTGCCAACTCCCATGCCGCTGCGGCCGCCAAAGGGACTGGCACCGGCACCGCCGGATTGATAATTATTGCCACCCATGCCGCCGCCGCTCGAGCTGCCCAGGCCGCTGATGCCGCTCGAGCCGCCGCGGATGCCGTTGATGGGCGCTGCGCTGGCGCTGCTGCCAAAGCTGACGGTGGAACCGCCGGTCCCGCCGAGGCTGTTCAGCGCGCTGGCGATGTCCTGCGCCTCCGCGTAGCGGATCGGGATGACTTCGGAGATGAACTCCGCCGGCACGCTCACGTCAATCTTCTCAATCATCTCCAGCATGCGTTTGACGTTTTCCGCGTAGTCGCGCAGCACGAGAATGCCGTTGCTGTCAATGGCCAGAATGGAATTCGCCAATTTCGCGAACGGCGTTATGATGGGAATCATCTCCTGCGGCTTCACATATTTCAGCTGCACGATGTGCGTGACGTAAGAGCCTAGGTTCGGCAGATTGGCCGCGCTGGCGTCATTGAACTCTGCGCCGGCGGAATTGGCGTCGGCCACCGGCAGCACCTTCACAAACTTGTCGCCGATGTTCACCACGGCAACGCCATTGAGCGCCAGCACCGCCTGAATGGCTTGGATCACCTCGCTCTTGGGCAGCGGGGTCTGCGTCTTTAAAGTAATCTGCGCTGCCGGCAAGGTTGCCCGCAGCAACGTCCGCCCGACATACTGCGAATAGATTTCCAGCACCACGCTCAAATCCACCCCCTGCCAATTGATCATGCCGGCGGCAATGATCTCTTCCGGCTGCGTGGGGACGGCAGGCGTTGCCGGTGTCGCGGGTGCGGCGGGCGATGGAAAACGCGGCGGCGCGACGGCGGCGCTGTTGGTGCTGAAGCGCGTGATCGGCCGGCGCGTCGGACTGGCGCCAGGCGTGGCGGGCGCGGGCTGTGCCCACAGTTCAAGGCCGGCGAGGGCCAATGCCAAGGTGAGAAGGATAGTTTTCATTTTGCCTTTGCGGTTGAATTCTTTGCGGCGGCCGCGGCGACCGGCGGATTTTTCTGGTAGCTGGCCACCAGCTTGATGTTGGCGTTGAGGCGCTGGCGCGGTGGGTCGGGCTGTAATTCCAGATCGCGTACGCGGATCATCGAGGCGCCGGAGCCGAGCTTGTAGAGGAAATCTATGAGCTGATCCTCGGTGGCCAGCACGTTGATGTTTTCGATCTGCTCGATAAAAAACGCGTCGTTCGTATGCGTGATCTGGCGCGAGGTGTTGACGATGGCCACGCCGCTTTGCGCGGATTGCGACTGGATGGTGCGCATGAAATTGATGCCCTGATCTTCGGGCGCGACGAACTGGCCCTCGCTCTCGAATTTTTTCACGTCCGCCGACAGCCCCGGAATCTGTGCCGCGGCGGTCTGGTAAAGTTTCAATTTCCGGTGCGCCTCGTCCAGGCGCCCGCGCAGTTTGCCCCAATCCGACAAGTGCGGCCAGATGAACACGGCGTTCAGCACCAGCAAAACCACCACCAGCACGCCGACGACGAGGCGGCGTTCCATGGGGCGCAGTTGGGCGAGATATTTTTTCATTGCGATTCCGCCTCCGTCCGCAGCAGGTCCAGGCCGAAACTCCAAGTGGTTTTGTCGCCATGCGTGTTGTAGGTGAGTTGCTTGCTGCTGTCCGGCGCGGGATTGAATACCGGCTGGTCATGCGCCTTCACCTTCCGTAGCGCTTCGCTGAAATCAATGATCTGCGTGATGTCGCCGGAGGCCACTTGCCCGCCCAAGGTTATATTCTGTCCGTTCGCAAAACTGAAACGCTGCAACGCGATGCCCGGCGGCAGTTGTTCCGCCACCAGTTGCCAGCAGTCCAGCGCCGCGTATTTCAACTGTTGCCGCTCTTGCAATACGCCGAGTCGCGCCTTGAGCTGCATTGAGTTGGTGTAGTCGTTGCTGATTCTGGCCACATCGCCCTCTACCTTGCTGGTTTGAATGCCCAGAATTCCGGCGGCGCTGAAATAAATCGCCAGAAAAACCGCATACGCCAGGCCCGCATAAACCAAGCCGCGCAACCACAGCCGGTCCACGAACTGCTGGTGATACTGCGCCGTGAATTCCGCCGGCAACAAATTGGATTTCTCCGAGGCCGCCGCGCGTTTGGCCGTGCCCGCAGCAAGTTCGGCGGGAGCCGGCGGCGCGGCAACCTGCACCGGCTCGTTCACAGCCGCGCGCAAAACATGCTCCCATTCCGTCGCGTTCACCGGATCGGCGACCAGATGCCATTTGGGTGACGCGGTGAGCCAGCCTTCGAGTTCGCCCGACCACGCAAGGTGCGCGATCTGTTCCTTTAATTCCTTTGCGCGGTCGCCGGCGGGCGGGAGGGTGACAAAACTTAAGTTCCGCAGCACGCCGCCGAACCACCAGGCCACGAGTGCCGCGTTTTGTCCGCCCAGTGACAGTGGAAACAGCCACGCGCCATCGTCCGTCGGCGTGATGGCCGCCAGCTGGTCCAGCATCGGCGTTTCCAGCCGGTCGGCGAGAAAACCTTCTTTCTCCAGCCGGCCCAGAAATTCCTCCACCACCTTGCGCTCGGCGATGACCACGACGACCGTCTGCAAGCTTTCCGGCGCATTGTCGCCCTTGGCTGGCGCGGTGTGGGTGCCGATGACGTGCATCGTCCACACGATTTGCGTGACCGGAAGGGGCGAAAACTTTTCCAACTGCAACTCCACCATCGCCAGCGTTTCCTCGAAATTGCTGGCCGGCAGCTCGACGATGCGCAGAAAAACATTTTCCGCCAGCAGCCAGGCGATATTCAGCTTCGGCTGCCAGAGCGAAGACCATTGTTTGGCGATGCCCTTGGACGGCAGTTTTTCCGTGTGCGGCACGCGTTGCTCGCGGTTGAGCACGAAGCCGCCGCCCTTCGCGTCGAAGTGCCAGACGCGTTTCGCGTCGGGGGCGACGTGCAGGATGTTGCAGGAGTTCCAGCGGGCCATGAAATCAGGTCAGGTTCGGGCGATAAATTGCGTCTTGTCCTCGCCGCCGCTCAAGGCGTCCATGTGTTCTTCCATCTGCGTGACGCGCAGGACTTCCTCGATGGTGGTGGTGCCCTCTTTCACTTTTTTCCAGCCGTCGGTGCGCAGCGTGCGCATGCCCGCCTCAATGGCGCGCTGGGCGATGGTTGTGGCCGGGGCGCGATTCATGATGAGCGGCCGCAGCGCCTCGGTGACGATGAGCAGCTCGTAAATACCTTTGCGGCCTTGGTAGCCCTGCTGCCGGCAATTTTCACACCCTGCGCCGTGCCAGAATTTCGCCGTGCCGATATCCGCCTCGGGGAAACCGATCTTGCGCAGGTAATCGTGATCCACGTTCTGCTCCGTCTTGCACTGCGGACAAATCGTGCGGACGAGCCGTTGTGCCTGCACCGCCTCGACGGATGAGGCGATCAAGAAGGGCTCGATGCCCATGTCGGTCAACCGCGTGAAAGCGCTGGGCGCGTCATTCGTGTGCAGGGTGGAGAAAACCAGGTGACCCGTCAGCGAAGCGCGGATGGCGATGTCCGCCGTCTCGCTATCACGGATTTCGCCGACCATCACCACGTTCGGGTCTTGGCGCAAAATATGGCGCAGCCCCATCGCAAACGTCAGCCCGATGTCCGAGCGCACGGCAATCTGGTTGATGCCTTTGAGTTCGTATTCGACCGGTTCCTCAATCGTGATGATGCGCTTGTGAACGGAGTTGATCGCGGAAAGGAATGCGTAGAGCGACGTGGATTTGCCGGAGCCGGTCGGGCCGGTGACGAGAAAAATCCCGTGCGGTTTGACGATGATTTCGCGGATGGCGTCTTCTTCGAGCTTGGAAAACCCCAGTTTATCCAGGCTTAAGAAGATTTTTCCGCGCGTCAGCAAGCGCAGCGAAACCGATTCGCCATAAACCGTCGGCACGGTGGAAACACGGATGTCGATTTCCTCGCCCTTGATGCGGACGTTGATGCGTCCGTCCTGCGGCAGGCGTTTTTCGGAGATGTTCATGCCGCTCATCACCTTGATGCGCGAGATGATGGCGGATTGAAAGCGCTTCAGCGTCGGCGGCAGCGGAATCTGGTGCAGGATGCCGTCCACGCGGTTGCGGATGCGTAATTCGTCCTCCTGCGGCTCGAAATGGATGTCCGTCGCGCGATCCTTGAACGCCTCCCAGATGATCTGGTTGACGAACTTGATGACGCTGGCTTCCTGGTCGCCTTCGGTGATTTCCTTGTCGTAGGCGAGTTCGAGCTCCATCGGTTCGCCTTCGCCCATCTCATCAAGCGTCTCGGCGCCGACGCCGTAATATTTTTTCAGCGCCTTCTCGACTTCACTGCGCGTCGCCAGCGCAAAACTCACCGGCATTTTCACATCGAACCGGACGGCATTCATCATCGCCGCGTCAAACGGATCGCTGGCGGCGACCTGCAACACCCCGTTGTTAATGGCGACCGGCAGCACGAAATATTGGAACGCGATCTTGGTGGAAAGTTTGCCGCGCACCTCGTTCTCGATCGTGAGCTTAGGCAGTTCGAGATATGGCCACCCGAGCGCCATCGCGAGTTTCTGGATGAAAATCTCCTCGGCCACGCCGCGTTCGCGCGCGATAAACGTCAGCAATGGCTCGGTGGAACCGCCGTCCACCGCCGCGCGCCACGCTTTGCGCCAATCGTCGAACTGCGCCGGTGACGCTTCCGCGACCGTCGCAACGAGATTTCTGACTGGGCTAAAGGCCATTTAGGTTCAAATTGAACAATCCGAGCCGCGAAAAGTTGCAGATTTTCTCAAGCTTTACAAACTCAAAGCGCGGGCCACCCGCTTTGAAATCCGGCAAAATCCTTTAATTTTCGTGGGTTTAGGTTTATTCGTGTTCGCATGAAACAGTTCGCCACCATCACCGTCATTGGCCGTGATAAGACCGGGGTCATTGCCCGGGTCACCAATTTTCTCTTTGAGCAGCATGCCAATATCGAGGCACTGGAGGAACAGGTGACGCGCGGCCAGTTCAGCATGACGCTGCAGGCTTCGTGGAAACGCGGCGCTTTGCAGGTGGATTCGCTGCGTGCCGGTCTCGCGATGCTGGCGGTTTCGCTGGGCATGGAAATCAAGTTTCGCCTGACGGATCCGAAGCAGCGTCAGCGTTTCGCCATCATGGTGACCAAAGAGACGCATTGTTTCGATGCGCTATTGGCCGCAAAGCTGCCCGCCGAACCCGCGCTGGTGATTGGCAATTACCACGATTTCGGGGCGCGCGCCAAGAAACACAAGCTGCCGTTCGCGCACCTTGACTGGCACGACCGGGTCAAGTCCGAAAATACCGCGCTAAAACTTTTGGAGGCGCACGCGATTGATTTCATCGTGCTGGCGCGGTTCATGAAAATCCTTTCGCCGAACTTCGTCTGGCGTCATAAGAACAAGAACATCAACATTCATCCCTCGCTGCTGCCTAGCTTTCCCGGGCCGCAGGCATACCGGCAGGCCTACGAGGGCGGCGTGAAAATCGCCGGCGTCACCGCGCACTTCGTCTCGATGCGGCTGGACGAGGGTCCGATCATCGCGCAAGGCTCGTTTGCCATCACGCCCGGCATGGAATTGAAAGCTATCGTTGCCGCCGGCCAGAAGGCGGAGGCCAAGGTGCTGGTCAAAGCCGTGAAACTTTATCTCGGCAAACGGTTGGACGTTTATTGGGGCGTCGTGCGCGAGGTTTAATTTCGCCGGCCGCCATGTTTCGGCGGATTTGCCTTGCTCCCGCGAAGCTGTATAATGGGCATAATGAATTCTTTCATCCAGCGCAGCGAACTGCGTGACATTTACGACAAAGTCGTCGCCAATGAGCGCATTTCCGAGGCCGAAGCGTTGCGGCTGTTTGAATCGAAAGACCTGAACGCCCTCGGGGCGATTGCGGATTTCGTGCGGCAGCGCCAGGTTGGCGATCGCGCCAGCTTCATCGTCAACCGTTACATTAACTACTCGAACTATTGCATCCTCTCGTGCCAGTTCTGCTCTTTTGCGCGCAAGAAGCGCGATGCGGATGGTTTTGAGTTAACCGTGCCGCAAATCGTCGAAAAGGCGCGCGAGGCGCTCAAGCTGGGCATCACGGAGCTGCACATTGTCGGCGGGCTGCACCCCTCGCTGCCCTTCAGCTATTACACCGACATGCTGCAGGCCCTCAAGGCGCTGGATGCGCGGTTGCAATTGAAATGTTTCACCGCCATTGAAATCCTCCATCTGGCCTGGCTCGCCAAAAAATCTGTTGTGGAGACGTTGACCGGACTGAAAGCCGCCGGGCTCGATTCGCTCACCGGCGGCGGCGCGGAAATTTTCCGCAAGGAAGTCCGCTCGCAAATCGCCAAGGGCAAGGAATCCGCGGAGGAATACCTCGACGTCCACCGCCAATGGCACCAGCTGGGCGGCCGCAGCACCTGCACGATGCTTTACGGCCACGTTGAGAGCCTCGCTGATCGGGTGGATCATCTGCGCCGGCTCCGCGCGTTGCAGGACGAAACGCATGGCTTCACCGCGCTGATTCCGTTGGCCTATCAACCGGAGAACAATGACATCCCGGTTAAAAGTCCGCCGACCGGTTTTGATTCTTTGCGCACCATCGCCGTCAGCCGCATCTACCTCGATAATTTTCCGCACCTCACCGCGTATTGGGTCGGCCTCGGCATGAAACTCGCGCAGGTGGCCTTGAGCTACGGCGCCGACGACATCCACGGCACCATCATCGAGGAGCACATCTTTCACATGGCGGGCGCGACCTCGCCGCAATTGCAGACCGAGAGCGACATGATCAAGGCCATTCGCGAAACCGGCCTGACGCCGGTGCAGCGGAATACCTTCTACGAGCCGATCAAGATTCTGGAAAATGCGCCCGTAGCCGAACCGGCGGAGAACTCCGCGCACTCGAAAGTCTTGGAGGACAATCTGGCGACGGCTTGATTAAAACCGGCCGTATACCGTGGCTTCTGCCATTGCGTCGGGTGGCTTTGCGGCTTAATTTCATGCGCGTGTCCGGCTTTGCCGATCAATTAAAATCCTCGCCGCTGCTTTTGTTGTTGCGGACGAATGCCGTTCACAGTTGGCGGCGGCTGCTGGATGTGCGCAAACAATCGCGGTTGCTCACCGGCATCATCAGCGCGTTCGTGGTCGGCTACCTCGTCCTGGCGTTTGAGTTGTTTTATCACGGTCTGCAGTTCATCGCCAAGTTTCCCGGCCTCGGCGCGGTGCTGACTGAGCGCCTGCTCTACACCCTGTTCGCCTTCCTGTTCGCGCTCCTGCTGTTAAGCAATCTGATCATCGCCTACACCAACCTGTTTCGGAATCGTGAGACGGCTTTTTTGCTGACCCTGCCGGTTTCCAGCCAGACGATCTTCAACTGGAAATTCATCGAGTCCGGCATCCTGGCTTCGTGGGCATTTTTGTTTTTGATCGCGCCGCTGCTCGTCGCGTTCGGCTTGGTCCGTGATGTGCCCTGGCATTTTTATCCCCTGACGGTGCTGCTCATTGGCCTGTTCATTGTTTTGCCCGGCGTATTTGGCTCGGCGCTGGCTATCGCCATTGGGCGCCATCTGGATCGGAAAAGCTTCCAAGTCCTGCTGCTGGTAGTGGCGCTGGTGCTGCTGGCATTCGTCGCGTTCTGGTGGAAGACGAATCCCGTGGATGACGACCTGCTCGACAAGCGCACGCTGGAGGCGCTCGACCGGTTGCTGGCCAAAACGCGCTTCACGATGTTTCCGTTTCTGCCCAGCTACTGGCTCTCCGGTGCGGTGTTACAATGGGCTGAGGGCATCGCGAACAACGCCGTATTCTTTGCGGCCGTCCTGTTGAGTAACACGTTGTTTTTCGGCTGCATCGCGTTTACCCGTTTTGGAAATCTGTTTTACAACACGGCCTCGGCCGTGCAAAGCCGGGCGAATGGCGGATTCAAGTTTAGCTTGTCCCGCGCGACCGAACGGGGCTCCGCCACGCCCGGCTGGCTCGAAAGGTTTTTTGAAAAATTAACCTGGCTCAAGTCCGATACCCGCGCCATCGCCGTGAAAGACCTGCGCATGTTCTGGCGCGATACCACGCAATGGGGACAGTCCGTCATGTTCTTTGGCCTGCTGGGAGCCTACATCATCAATCTCCGCAATTTCACGCACCAGCTCACCAGCCCGTTCTGGATCCATGCCGTCGCGTTTCTGAATTTGGGCGCGTGCGCTTTCAACCTCGCCTCCGTCACCACGCGCTTTGTGTTTCCGCAATTTTCGCTCGAGGGCCGGCGCATGTGGATCGTCGGTATGTCGCCGATGGGGCTGGCGCGCATCGTGATGACGAAATACTGGCTCGCCAGTGTCGGCTCGCTCGCCGTCACCCTGGCGCTTGTCACCCTCTCGTGTTACTTGCTGAAAATGCCGTGGGATGACGTCGCCTTTTTTGGTGCGGTCGTCACCGTGATGACCTTTGCGCTCAACGGCCTCGCCGTCGGCCTCGGCATGCTGTATCCGAACCTCAAGGAAACCAACCCGAACAAGATCGTTAGCGGCTTCGGCGGCACGCTGTGTTTTGTGTTGAGCTCGGTTTATATCATCGCTTCGCTCGCCTTGCTGGTCACGGGCGGCGGCGGATTTCACTCGCGCATCGGGCTGGCCTTCGTGTGCATCGTCGGGTTCGTTGCCCTGTCCTTTGTCATCGGCTGGCTGCCGATGAAATGGGGGCTGAAGCACCTCAAAAACCTGGAGGTGTGATTAAAGCAGCTTTCCCAGTGCCGTGAATAATTTTGTCGCACTCGCCAAGTGTTGGTGGCCGTCTGCCGAAACCAGGTTGAATCCCCGGCCGTAAGCCGGCCCGTTGGCCACGCAGAAATCGGTCGCACAATCGGTCAGCTGCTTTTCCGCCGCCCGCAGGGCGTCGGTCCGCTTGCCGTCGGCCTCGAATTTCCAGCCGACAATTTTTGATTTTGGAAACCAACCGCGCAGTTCCGCGATGATTTTTGGCGTGGGCATCAGTTCGACGAGCAGTTGTCCTTGCCGGGTGGAAATTTTCTTCGCCGCCGGGAGCGCGGTGAATTCGCCGGGTTTCTTTTCCGCGAAGATCTGGCCGAAGGCGAAATCACTCACCGCCGCTGCATGAAAAACGGCCTCCACTTTTTTGCCGGAGAATGCCTTTAACTTCGCGCGCAAATCCGTCGTGGTGGAAAATGATTTCACTGATTGCGCCTTGCGTTCGCCCGCGTAGGTCGCTGATTCACCAATCAGCAGCGTGACGCGGTGGCCGCCCGCGGCGAGATAATTGGCGAGTTCCGTGCCGAGCCGGCCCGTGGAAAAATTCGTGAGCCGGCGCACGTCGTCCAGCGGCTCAAAGGTGGGCCCGGCGGTGACGATGCAGTTCATGCGTCAGCAAGATAGCGTTTACCAATCCCCGAAGCCAAACAACTTCGCGAGTAGCTGGCGCTGCCGGCGCGTCCATCCGGGTTTAGCGGCTCACCCGCACCCGCAGCAGCAGTGTGGGGATGGCGAGACCGGTGCCGATGGCCCCCACCGTGAATGTCACGCGCAGGGCGAACTGGACGGCGGTGATGAGCGTTTCGGACGCGTCGGTGGTGCTGGTCGAGGTCAGCGCAAACATCGCTAGAATGGCCTTGGCCGCAAAGCTGCCGGGCACCATCGGAATGCAGCCAACCACGTCGAGGGCGTTCTGGGAGATGTCCGCGCGCGCGCGCAGCACCTGCACGGCGGCCCCCACCGTCAGCGCCGCGGCGAAGGAGGCCGCCTCCAGATTCCAGCCCAGCCCCAGGCAATAAGTGCGCACCGCCAGCGCCAGCGCGCCGCTGGCCGCGCACCACGGCAGCGAGCGGAATCCGATGTTGAACAGCACGCCGAACCCGGCGGCGGCGACGGCGCCACAAACGGTCTGGTGCAGGAGAAAAGGAAAATCAAAGTTCATGAATCAATAAAAATGGCCCAGAAGCACCTGTCCGACCCAGAGGCCGGCGGCCACAAAAATTAAAATCACTGCCACCGTCACCGCCCGCGCGCTGCCCAGCGTCGGGTGGCCTTCCAGAATATCGTTCAAGGCGTTGACCGAGGGCACGCCGGGAACGAGGAGCAGAATTGAGGCAATCATCGCCATGTCAATTTTTTCACTGCCCGCCCAGTGCGCGCCGAGGCCGCCGAGCAGTGAGCTTAAAAACGACACCAGCGAGGCGCAGATGAAGACGTTCACATGGCGCGTGAGCAGTTCGCGCCGGACCAGTTGGCCGATGAGCGCCGCCAGAAAAACCGGCCCGGTGCCCGGCCAGTCCACCTTGAGCAGCCGGCCGAACGCGGCGCACGCCAAACCCACGGCTAACGCCATTACCCAGGCCGAGTGTCGTGGCGTGCCGGCGGCGAGCCGGTTGAGTTCGGCGCGTGTCTGTTCCGTGGTCAGTTCCCGGCGGGCCACGCGCGCCGCCAGATGCCACAGTTCCTGGTCCAGCCGTTGGTTCACGCCCAGATGTCCCACTTCGCGCATGCGCGTGATGCCGTTGGGGCCGATGCCGATGGTGACCGCCAGCGAGGCGTAGCCGATGCGCAGATCCACCCGGTCTGCGCCCAGGCCGCGCGCAAATTTCGCGACGATTTCATCAATGCTGTTGGCGCTGGCGCCGGCCTCCATCAGCATGCGGCCCGCGTCGAGCGCCACCATTGCCATCGGCTCCAGCGAGGGCGTGGAGCCGGTGTCTTCGGGGATCATGCTTTCGATTGCATCCATGGGTTGTTGGTTGGGGAAAAACCTGCCATCCGGGGGATGAGCTTAACAGTTAAGCGGGCCGTCTCAATTGAATTTTGAAACGGCCCACGCGTTTAATTGCTATCAAAACTTCGCCGCCTTGTTTGTTATTCAGAGAACAGTTTGACCAGCTTTTCCTGAACCTCCGGCACGTGCAGATTGCCGAGATGGCCGCCTTCGGGATAGACCGTCAGGTTGGTGCCGAGGTTGGTGCGATACCAGGAAATATCCTGATGTGACAACAGAAAATCGTCCGCGCAGATTTGCACCCGCACCTTGGGATTGTTTTGCAGGAATCGTGTGCCCTGTTCCAGATCGGTGGCGGCCAACAGTTCGGCTCGATTCGTGCCGCGACCGGTCTTGATGAGATACGGAACGACAAAGCGGTCCATGTATTCCGCGTAGCCGATTTGACGGATTTCATCGTAGGATTTCTGGCGGACGAAGGTGTCGGGATTCACCTTCAACACGCCCAGATTGTCGCGCCGCTGACTGTCCACGATCACGCTCATGAGTGTGTAGCGGAAGACGAGGCCGATCAGGAACTGCGATTCCTCACGGCTCAATGGGATATTGCCGGAGACGTCCAGCCCGTTTTCCGCGAAATAAAGCGCCTTGTAAATGCTGTTCATCATCCGGTCGCGGCGCTGATCCGCCGGCCATTCCAGCGGGGCATTGAACATTTCGTCCAACGCGTCCAGGGCGCTGCTCAATTGCACGGGCGGCTCGACGGCGACGTAGCGGTCAAAGGTCAGTCCGCCGAGTTGGCCCGCCGCTTCGCGCTCGGCGATCATCAGCGTGAAATAGCCGCCGTGCGAAACCCCGGTCAGATAATTACCGGTGATTTTATCGCCCTGCCATTGTTGCAGGTCGGCGCGGATGAGCTTGAGGACGTTCACCACATCATCACAGTCCGCCGGGCCGTAGCCCGGGACGGCCAGCGTCGAAGCGTGCTCCATGAAATCTTTCTGAAACGGATTCGAGAAAACCACCACGGAATAGCCGTGCCGATACATCAGGTCCGCATACGCCAGCGCGGATTGGTCGAGACGATACGAGCCGAGGCCGGGAATGTAATAAACCACCGGTGCCGGTTTTTTCTGCATCCAGCAGTTGTAAGCCAGTTTCTTGCCGGTCGCCGGAATGGAAATTTTCCGCGTCGTGGCGTGGTCGACAAAATCCGGCGTCTTTGGCTTGAACAATACCGCGCTGACCGTGGGGTCGGGCGTGAACTTTCCGGTTTCGCTCGGAATATAATCGATGATCAAGCGCTGGCGGTTTAGTGCATACAGCGTGCGCAGCGCTTGATACGGGTCCACCAGCGAATCCATCTCTCGTTTCAACAGCGCAGCCTGTCCGCTGATGTCGTTCAGTTCAAAGCCGGGCCGGACAAATGTGGGCCAGGTTTCATCATCATACGCCACGCCGATCCAGAAACAGATGTCCAAGGGCCAGTCCACAATCCGGCCCAGCGCATCACGGCCGTCGCTCGGGCCGATGAGCGGAATCATCAGGTAAAACCACGGCCCGCTGCCCCAATGACCCAGCGTCTGTCCGAAATCCTCGTCCGACCGCCCGATTTTCCAGTGCGTTGCCGGATCAAACAGGCCGCCCAGCCCGACCGTGGAGTTGACGCCGAAGCGTTCCGTTTCCGCCCACGCGCCGGACCATTTCCCCTGAAGACAACTGTTCACCAGCCGGACGGGAAAAGTCAGATTGTGCCCGACATTGCTGATTTTGTTGCGCACCGGCTTGGGCGCAACAAACGTATAGCCGACGCTGAAAGGGTAGATGATGCCGCGGAACAGCCATTCATTCACCGCCCACGAACAGCGGTTGAGTCCCTCCAGCGGATCTTTTACCGCGTCGAAATACGGCATTTGCCCTGGCGCGACTTTTGCCACGGCATTCGTCGGTGCGGCCGACTCGGCGCGAACGCTGTGGGTTGCCGTCGCGATCATCGCCAGCCAGGCGACCGTGGTTAAGAAACGGGAATTATTTTTCATGTTGAATCTCCTGCCGGACATTTTGCTGAAGCCAATGCCGGTCGGAGCGTAGCACTAAACCCTACGCGGTCAAACTGGGAATGAAACGAACAAGCCGGCAGCGTCGTTTTTGGTAATGGCGAATTGGAAAGATGGCCAGCCGATTGGCTTAAGAGCGTCGCTCATTGATGGAAACAACAATTTTCGCGATCTTTTTGGCTTCGGCCGCGCGCCGGAATTTTTTACGGTGCTAGTAAGCCCCGGTAAAATCGGTGCAGGGCGCCATGGGTGTTTGTTTCGGTGAAGATGAAGGGAGCGGCGTTGGTGACGAGCGAAACCCAATTGGTCGGGTTAATATCCGTGGTCGTTTGCACCACATAATTGGATCCCACCGTGCCCGAAACGGTGAACCGGAACTGCTGGTTGGTGAAAATGGTTGATGACAGAACGGGGGCCAACGCTAGCGTGGCGGCATTTATTTCGGTGCCGACGATGCCCATTGAATAATCACTGAAGCCCGAAGGCGGTGCGGGTTGAAGCTCGTAGTAAATGCTTTGCGTGGGACTGTTCCAATAAGCATTGCCATCAGCCGCCGGCGAGCCAACGGCGTTGGCTCCACTGGTCGTGGATATATAGCTGTAGGAGTTGATGGGCTCCACGCTGAGCCAGTAAGTGCCCGGCGCCAGCGTTACGTTTAGGCCAGTAATGGCCACTTTGAATTCCGTATTTCCGTAGAAAATCGTCCCGGTTGGCGTGAGCGTGATGGGGGCATCCGTTCCGCTGGCAACCACCGTGCCGCCGTTGCCGGCGGACACGCCCGAACGAACGCACCAGTTGCCCGTGGTTACACCGTTCGTATCACCGAACTGGATGTTACCAAAAACGGTGCTGATATGCCAGCCGCCGGAAGTGACAGTAACCGTAAAGTTGTCATAGACCGTGGCATCCATGTATCCGGAGATAAAATTATCCCGCAGGCTGCTGACATGGTTAAAATCGCCGTTATACCACAACGTTGTCTGCGCCTGGACGGCCGTAACAGCCCCGCTGGCGAACAGGTAGAGACCGAATAAAACCGCCTTGGCATTTTTCATATTATTTTCCCTGCGTTCAGATAATTCTTTGAGCAAACCACTCCAGTTTAGAATGGATCAGGCTGTGAACCGCGGTTTCAAGCCCGCCGCTCTTTGATGCTCGCCAGAATATCCGCCACGGCTTCCGCCTTCGGCTTCGCGCCGACATTGCCTTTGCCGTGCAGCCGGACAGAAACGGCGCCAGCCACCATGTCGCGGCCGCCGATGACCAGCATTGTGTGGACACGTAACTGTTCCGCGTTGGCGATCTTCGCCTTCATCGGGTCAGTGCCGTAATCGCCTTCTGCGCGGACACCTTGGGCGCGCAACTCGTTCACAATTCCTTTGGCGTAATTCAACAGTGGTTCATCGTCGCCGATGGTAATGACGCGCACCTGATCTGGCGCGAGCCAGAGCGGGAAGTTGCCCGCGTAATGCTCGATGAGGAAGCCGATGAACCGCTCATGCGTACCAAGCGGCGCGCGATGGATGCACAACGGCGTCTTGTTCGAGTTGTCCTTGTCGCGATAGGTGAGGCCGAACTTGGCGGGCACGGCGAAGTCCACCTGGTTCGTGGCGATGGTGAATTCGCGGCCGATGGCGCTCCACACCTGCACGTCAATCTTCGGCCCGTAAAACGCCGCCTCGTTGGCGACCTCCACGTAGTTGATGCCGGAATCATTGAGAACCTTGCGCACCATGTCCTCGGTTTTCTTCCAGAGTTCAGGTTCGTTCACATATTTTTTGCCCAAGCCTTCGGGTGAGGAAGTGCTGAAGCGCATCTGATATTTTTCCAGGCCGAAGATTTTGAAATACTTCAGATACATGTCGTTCACGGCACGGAACTCGTCGGCGAACTGTTCCTCGGTGCAATAGATGTGGGCGTCGTTCATGTTGAGCGAGCGCACGCGCATGAGGCCGAACAACTCGCCGCTCTGCTCGTAGCGATAGCAAGTGCCGTATTCCGCGAGGCGCAACGGCAAATCGCGGTAACTGTGAGGTTCAGCCGCAAAAATGCGGTGATGATGCGGACAGTTCATGGCTTTGAGGAAATACTTTTCCCCGTAACCCAATTCTTCAATTTGCTTATTTAGCAATGCGCTGCGTTCTGTTTCCTCGTTAAATTTTTTCCGGCGCGACTCAATGCCAGTGATTGCTTCACCTTTATTTTGTCGCTCGATTAAATCCATCAAGGAATCAAATTCTTGTTTGTGCCAATCTGAAAGAGTAGCGCGTTCTTGTTTAAGTTTTTCAGCTTTAGCCTTAGCCTCATTCTCGAATGGCAGGGTCATCGCTGGAAACATTGACTCAGCGTAGTAAGGTAAGTGTCCGGATGTGAGATACATTTTCTCCCGCGCCAGATGCGGCGTGCGGACGCGGACGTAGCCGGCGGCGAATTCGGTTTCCTTGGCTAGCTTCTCCAGTTCCTCGACGAGCACCGTGCCCTTGGGCAGCCACAGCGGCATGCCCGGTCCGACAAATTCCGTATCAATCGCGAACAGCCCCATCTCCGCGCCAATCTTGCGATGGTCGCGCTTCTTCGCCTCGTCGATCATCTTGAGATATTCATCGAGCGCGGTCTTGTTCTTGAACGCGGTGCCGTAAATGCGCTGAAGTTGGGGACCTTTTTCGTCGCCCTTGTAATACGCGGCGGCCACGCTCATGAGCTTGAACGCGCCGACATTGCCCGTGCGCATCACGTGTGGCCCGGCGCAGAGATCGAGGAAGTCGCCGTTCTGAAAATACGAGATGGTTTCACCCTCGGGAATCTGCGCGATGAGGTCGAGCTTGAATCGGCTCACATTGCCGGGGCGTTCAGATAATCCGCCGAGGCGACCGCTCTGCGCGTCCTTGATGGCCTGTTCGCGGGGCACTTCGAGCTTCTGGAAAATGTTGTTCGCCTTGATCTCCTTCTTCATCTCCGCCTCGATCTTCTCGAAATCCTCGGGCGCGATGCGGTGCGGCATCTCCAGGTCGTAGTAAAAACCGGTCTCGACGGGCGGGCCGTAGGCGAGCTGGGCTTCGGGCCAGAGGCGGAGGACGGCCGTCGCGAAGACGTGCGCGCAGGAATGCCGGAGGCGTTCGAGGTCGGACATCTTGTTGCGGTCGTCGAGCGTCTTGCGCTCGGGATTCGGCGCGGCTGGCGCCGGTTGTTGTTCAGCAGACATGGAATCAGTCTAGCCACAGCGACACAGAGGGCACAGATAAAAATTATTGGATTGAGGCTGCTCTGCGTCGCTGTGCCTCGGCGGCAAAAGAATCCGGCGGCACCTCACCCGCGCAGCCGGACTTGAAGATCGTGCACCTGCTGCATCACGTCGAAATTAATAGTGATGTGCTGGGCCGCAGTTTTACGGGTGACGGCACGGGGTTGCGGGGGGCGGGGATGCAGCGAGTCGCGGATTTTGTCCAGTTCGCCATGGTCTAGCCAGACGCCCTTGCACTTGGGACAGCAATCCATGATGACTCCGGAGCCGAGGCTGTAGAGTTTTTTCTCCAGAGTGACGGCGTCGCACTTCGGGCATTCGCGGATGTCGTCGTCATGCACGCGTACGGCGGGATTAAACCGCAGGTCGGCGATTTGGGCGTTAGGGTCGGGATGCTCGCGGTTTACTTTGGCGAGTTCGCGTTGGTTGAACCAGATGCCGCCGCAACCCCCGTCACATCCGTCGAGCGTGACGGTGCCGGCTTTGAAACGGTGCAAGGGATGTTGGCAGGCGGGGCAGTGCATCGATTGTTGGTCAGCGGCGTTTATTGTCGGCGTGGCAGACCATGTCAATGACCACGGTGCTGGCCAGAATGAGCACATCATCCTCGCCATCGGCGATGTCCACGCCGTAAGTGTCGGAGAAAGCGAACCAGCGCTTGGAAACTTCGGCGACAGTTTCCGTGCCGCGCGTGAAGCTATATTCCATGTCGAGAAAACTGCCCTGCGCTTCGATGTCATCCGGGCCGGGCACGTCCACCGTGAACGCGCAGCGGAAAAACGTGAACAGATGTTTTTTCACCACGGCCGCGAGTTCGCCGTCGCGGTAAATCTCATACGTCGGCCCCCACGAAAGAAGTTTCTGCTCGATGAAGGCGAGTTCCTTGCCGTTCATGTCTTGGAACGAAAGTTTTTTGCCGATGCTGAATACTTTGCCATCCACGAAAAACGTCTCGTCGCCCGCCGCGTTCTTGATGACGAAATCGTTACCAAAACAAAACAGTTTCTGTTTCATTAAATAGCGCATAATCAGTTTTCAGGGTTGGCGGATCAGGGACAGCACGTCGTGGGCGCTCACGGCTTCATGCAGGGTGATGAGCGTTGGGCCGGCCCGCCTTTTGCCCTGGTCGCCCAACGTGGCGATGGCCGTGACATGGCCGATGACGTTGCCGGATTCGTCCAGAACCGCCGCGCCGCTGGAGCCGGGCGCCCAGTCGGTGGTGACATTCAGCCGCGTGGCTTCCTCGCCTGACCGGCTGGCTTTGGGTGGCGCGTTGGTGTCGTCGCGCGACGGGCGCGGCGTCAAAAATCGGCTCACGATGCCTTCGCTGAAATAGCCGCGCTCGCCCAGGGGATCGCTGAAACAGACGCATCGGTCGCCGGGATACACCTCCGTTTGCAGCGGAAGCGGCTTAAAGCTTCCGCCCGTGACGTGCAGCAGGCAGACATCCAAAGCCTGATTTGCCGCGAGAATTTCCGTGACCGGAAAGACATCGCCATTTTCATCGGCGACGACGAGATTTCCTTCGCGCATATTTTCCGGCGACGCGACGACGTGGTAACAAGTGGCCACGGCCCCGTTCGCTGCAACCGCATAGCCCGCCGCTAAGTTGAGGTGGCGCTGATTGCATTTGGTGCACAGGTAATACCAGCCTACCCGCAGGTGCGCCGTGCGGGCGACGGACCAGAGTTCCCGGCTCGACAATCGCGTGGTGCGCGCCGGTGGTAGTTTTAGATCGCAAGACTTGCGGTTGAGCTGGTTGGTCAGCCCGCCATCGCTAACCAGTTTGCCCGCCGCGCGCAGTTTTTCGGCCGAGGCCCGCAACTTTTTTTCCGCCGCGGCGGTATGGGAATAAACGGGCACCCCGAGCCCCTGGGCCAGCACTTGAGTTGCCAAGCCCGTCAGCAGGAGCAGGCCGACCACGGCGACGACCGGCGTGACAAGGCGGTTCGCTTTCATGGGAAAAAGTTAACCGCAATTGGATACAAAAACCAAGCGCAAGAATGAAAACCCGCTGGCCACGACAGACAACGAATAACTCAAGTTCAATTATTGTCCGGCGGTGGATGAAACACTCTTCGGTTGCCCGAGCCGGTTGATTTTTCAGATTGCCAGCCACCCAATTACCGCCAAAATTATCGCCATGAACATTCCATTGAACGGTCGGCAGCTAATTGATGGCGAGTGGCTGGCCGGCGGCAGCGAGACCTTGTGCGCGGTGAATCCCGCCACCGGCGAAACGCTCGCCCCGGCCTTTAACCACGCCACAAATACCGACGTTGATGCCGCGCTGCAATCAGCCCGGCGCGCCTTTGCGGTCACCCGCGAACTTTCCGTTGAGCGCCGCGTGCAGTTGCTCGAAGCCATCGCCGCCCAGATCATGGCGCTGGGCGACGAACTGTTTCAGCGCGCCCAGGCGGAAACCGGCTTGCCGCTCGCCCGTCTCACTGGCGAACGCGCCCGGACCTGCAACCAGCTGAAACATTTTGCCGCAGTCCTGCGCGAAGGTTCGTGGACCAACGCTGTCATTGACACCGCCGAACCGCAGCGTCAGCCGTTACCCAAGCCGGACGTCCGTCGCGTCGCGTGCCCCATCGGCCCCGTCGTGGTCTTTGGTGCGGGCAATTTCCCGTTCGCCTATGGCGCCTGCGGCGGCGACACCGCCTCGGCGCTGGCGGCGGGTAATCCCGTCGTCGTCAAAGCGCATGAGCGGCATCCCGGGGTGAACGAACTTTTTGCGCACGCCGTGCTGGCCGCATTAAAAGAATGCGGTCTGCCGGCGGGGATATTCGGATTGCTGCAAGGCCCCGGCGCCACGGTCGGCCAGGCGCTTGTGAAACATCCCGCCACCCAAGCCGTTGGCTTCACCGGATCGCAGCGTGCCGGGCGTGCGCTGTTTGATCTGGCGGCGGCGCGGCCCGTGCCTATTCCGGTCTTTGCCGAGATGGGCAGTTTGAACCCGTTGGTCATTTTACCCGGCGCCCTTGCCGAGCGCAGCGACGCCATCGCCGCTGGGCTCGCGCAATCGGTCACCGCCGGCGCCGGCCAGTTCTGCACCAAGCCCGGTCTGGTTTTCGTAATCTGCAACAGCGCGTCGGAAAATTTTATCACGCAAGTGGCCAAGCAAATGGCCGCCGTCCCGGCGACCACGATGCTGGCCGCCGACATGCAAAAGAATTTTTGCAGGGCAACGGACGGGTTCCAGAAAATTGCCGGTGTGCGCACCGTTCTGGCGAATGTGCCCTCCGGTTTCGCCTCGATGTCGCCGCAGTTGTTTGCCGTAGATTCCGCAACCTGGCGCGCTCATGGTAAATTGCACGAAGAAGCGTTTGGTCCGGGCGCGATTGTCGTCTGCTGCCGCGACCTTGGTGATCTCCGGGAGACCCTGACCCTCGCGAGCGGCAATCTCACGGCCACGCTGCACACCGGCGCGCAGGATTCCTCGACGGAGGTCGGCGAACTGGCCCAGTTGCTGGCCCAGCTTGCCGGGCGCTTGATTTTCAACGGCTTTCCAACCGGGGTGGAGGTGTGTCACGCGATGGTTCACGGCGGCCCGTATCCGGCGACCAGTGCGCCCGCCAGCACTTCGGTTGGCGCGCTGGCGATCCAGAGATTTGTGCGCCCGGTTTGTTTTCAGAATGTGCCCGACGCGTTCCTGCCGTTGGAATTGCAGAACCTCAACCCGCGCGGCATCTGGCGCACGGTGAATGGCCAGTGGACCAGGAATCCGGTTCAGGCGTAGCGGTCGGGTGAGAGCAGGCTTAAATCAAATGCCGGCGGCTCGCCACTGACGAGTTCGCTGACGATCTTTCCAGTGATCGGCGAAAGGCTCATGCCCATCATCGCGTGGCCGGTGGCGAGAATGAGATTGGAAAATTTTGTCGTGCGCCCGAGATACGGCAGCCCATCCGGCGAACAGGGTCGTAGTCCGCGCCACGGGGCGATGCCGGCAAAATCTTCCGGAGTAAACTTTGGAAAGTATTTCGGGACGGCCTTGATGATGCCCTGCACGCGGATAAAATTGATATCTTCATTCAACCCCGCGATTTCCATGGTGCCGCCGAAGCGCAGCGAGGTGCCCATCGGGGTGATGGCCATGCGCGCCTCGGTGAAGATGGAGCAAAGCCGGGGCAATTCGCGCGGCTGTGTGAGCGTGAGGCTGTAGCCTTTGCCGGCTTGAATGGGTATTTTTAAGCCGAGTTCCCGCGCTAGCACTGGCGACCACGACCCGCCGCACAAAATGATTTCGTCCGCCGATGATTCGCCGTGCAGGGTTTCCACCGAGTTGATTTTCCCATCGTGCGCCTCCAGGTTGGTGACCTCGGTATTCCATTGGAATGTCACCCCAAGTTTTTCCGCCTGTGTTTGCAGGCTGTCCAAGTAACGGACCGGTGTGAAATGCGCGTCCTTGGGAAAATAAACCGCGCCCGCCACGTCCATCGTCACGCTGGGATCAAACTGGGCGACTTGCTTTGCGTTGAGCACATCGGCGGGAACGCCAAGTTGGTTGGCCTGCACGGCGAACTTCGCCTCCTCGTCCAAGCCGTGCTGCGTTTTGCACAGCATCAGTAATCCGCGCGTCACCAGGCCGATTTCGTTTTGATTTTGCGCCGCGAGTTCCTCAAACATCGCGCGGCTGGCAAAACTCAAGTCGCGCAGCAACGGGGCGCTCTGGCGGACGTGTTCCCGATTGGCGGCGCGCCAGAATTTAATCGCCCAGTCCAGCAAGTCACCGTCCCATCGCGGCTTGATGTAGAAAGGCGATTCGGGATTCCACATCCATTTCAGGCCGAGCTTCACCATGCCGGGCGCGGCGAGCGGCACAAAATGGCTGGGCACAATCATGCCCGCGTTGCCGTAGGAGCAGCCGTCACGTTGCGCGCCCTGGCGTTCGATCACGGTGACGCGATGACCTTTGCGTGCGCAGTGGAGGGCGGTCGAAAGCCCGATGGCTCCCGCGCCGATGATGATAACATGTTTGCTCATGGCGATCCTGGTTTTTGCGGGTCGGTCAGCAGATGGCGGACAAGGAAATCCATCCGGCGCTTGTTGCCATAGGGTGTTTCCGCCGAACCGTGATCCGAGCCCGTGATGACGACCAGGTCAAAATCCTTGTTCGCCTTTTCCAGCGCATTCACCACCTGCATCGTCGAGGCTGGGTCAACATTGTGGTCCAGTTCGCCAACCATCAACAACAGGTTGCCCGAAAGTTTGTCGGCGTCGTCCACATTGGAATTACGCGCATAGGATTCATCCACCGGCCAGCCCAGCCACTGCTCATTCCACCAGATTTTGTCCATGCGGTTGTCGTGACAGCCGCAGTCGGCGACGGCGACCTGGTAAAAATCATGATGGTCGAGCAGCGCCCGCATCGCGCTCTGGCCGCCGGCGGAACCGCCGTAGATGCCGACCCGCGACAGATCCATCCACGGGCGCGTGGCGGCGGCAGCCTTGATCCACGCGATGCGGTCGGGGAAACCGGCATCCTTCAGGTTTTTCCAGCAGATGTCTTGAAATTTCTTCCCGCGATTGTCGGTGCCCATGCCGTCCGCCTGCACGACGATGAAGCCGATTTCCGCGATGGCGTGCTGTCGCAGCAGGCGCCCGAACTTTTTGGGCGCGAATGAATCATGCGGGCCGGCATAGACCTCCTCGACCACCGGATATTTTTTTCGGGGATCAAAGTTCGAGGGCTTGATGATGACGCCATAAATATCCGTCTGGCCATCGCGCCCCTTGGCCGCGAAACGCTCCGGCAACGCCCAGCCAGATTGGAGTAATCGGGAGATGTCCGCCTGTTCCAGCTCGGTAATCAGTTTGCCATCGTCGCTGCGGCGTAACTCCACGACATTCGGCAAATCCGCGCGGGAATATCTGGCGATGAAATATTTTCCGTCCGGGGAAAATTCCACGGTGTGATTGCCATCGCCCTGCGTGAGTTGCACGAAGTTGGAGCCGTCGAAATTGACGCGGCACAAGTGTTCATGATACGGGTCTTCACCGGGCCGGACGCCCCCGGCCATAAACCACAGCTGCCGCCTCGCCGCGTCGACCTTGAGGACTTCGCGCACAACCCAGTTGCCGCGGGTCACCTGATTTTTCAGCTTGCCGGTCGCCGCCTCGTAAAGCCAGAGCTGCGCCCAGCCGTCACGTTCGCTCAGCCACAGTAATTCGCCGGTGTCATCCAGCCATTCGCGCCAGGTCTTGCTGGTGTAATCAATGAAAGTCGGACTGCGTTCCTCCACCACCGTCCGCACCGATCCGTTCGTCGCATTCACGGCGAGGATGCGGTAGAGCTGATGGCCGCGCTGGTTGTAGTCGAAATAAAATTCATCGCTCTGCGGCGACCAGCGAACCGCGAGTTCGCCGTCCGGCGTAAAGGCATTGGTGAACAACGTGTCGGGTATAATCTGTGCCGTCCGGCTCGCGACTTGGATGAGCACCAGCTGAACCTGCGGTAATGGGTCGCCGGGTTTGACATAATCAAACTGGAGCAGCTTGGGCTGCAATTGATCCGGTGGCGAGGATTGCACAATGCTGACCTGGCGGCGCGGCACCTCGCGCACGGAAAGGACGACGCAGTGTTGCGAGTCTGGCGACCAAACGACCGGCCCGCGATACGGATGCGCCCGCGTGCCATTCGTGGTGAGGGCAGTGGTCTCGCCGGTGGCCGCGACGAGTAAGATATTTTGATTGGTAAACTGCACCGTCCAATTTTTATCCGGCGATTGGCCGTCACGCCGCCTGCCTTGCCGTGGGCTGGGCGACGCCGGCTTGGCTGGCTTGCCATCAATATCCACTTCCAGGGGCTCGGCTGTAGCTTCAAAGAAACCAAGCGGGCTGCCCAGGGCGTCGGTCACTAGCCAGACGTGCCCCGCATAGGTTTCAAACTCCGCAATCTGGCCGGGGCGGACGCGGCCGTAGGTCTGGCGTTGGCCGGCTTGATCGACCCAGAAAATATCCACCGGTGCCGCCGTGGTGTTGTTCATGCGGATGATGGTTTCGTTGCCGGTATGGAGGGTGCGCTTGGGCGAGCGTGCGCGCGGAGCGGCAGTGGAGAGGTGTTCGTCTTTGGGCAAACCCAGTTTTTCCAGTCCGCCGGCGCGCTTGATTTCGCCGGTGCTGGCATCCACCAAAACGTATTCGTGTATTTCTGGACCGGTGGTCACGCGATACCAGAAATGCCGGTTGTCCGGCAACCAGTGCGGCACCACGGAGTCGCGAAACACTTTTCCTTCCGTGCGCTGCGCCAGCGACCGGGCGAGTTCAAAATTTCCCGCTGGGTTGCCGGCAACAAGAATTCCGGCGGGCCCAGCCGCCGCCAGCGCGAGGAACAGAAGAATTTTATTCATCGGATGCCCCAGCAAAACGGGTCGGTTTCGGCGAGCAGCAAGGTGGCCTCGGCATTGACATGCGCCGTGCCGGTGATGATCGGCATAACCTCGCCGCGCGCGCGGTTCAACCAACGAAATGTTCCCGAGAACTTGCTGCCAAGAATGCTTTCCTGAATCCACGTTTCCCCTTCGGCCAGCTTGCCGTCTGCCGCGAGGCAGGCGAGCTTGGCGCTCGTGCCGGTGCCGCACGGTGAGCGGTCGTAAGCCTTGCCGGGGCAGAGAACAAAATTCCGCGAGTCGCCGCCGTTTTGTGGCGGGCCGAACAATTCCACGTGATCCACTTCGGGGAAACCCTGCGCGTTCACCGCCTGCCGGATGCGCCACGTCAGGTCGGTGAGCGATTCGACATGGGTGAGCAGGAGTTCGCGGCCGTGTTCGCCGACGAGAAAAAACCAGTTGCCGCCCCAGGCGATGTCGCCGGTGATTTTACCGATCCCGGGAACATCCACGGTTGCGGCTTTTGTTTTGCGAAAACTCGGCACATTCGCGACGGACACCTCGCCATTCGCGTGTAGCGTGGCAGTGACGATGCCGACGGGCGTTTCAATCTTGTGGTCGCCGGGCTTGATTTTTCCCAGGTGGGCGAGTGTGACCACGAGGCCGATGGTGCCGTGGCCGCACATGGCGAGACAGCCGACATTGTTAAAGAAGATCACGCCTGCCGTGCAGGAGTTGTCCTGCGGCTCCACGAGTAGCGCACCGACAAGCACATCGGAACCGCGCGGCTCGTTGACGACGGCGGAACGAAAGCGATCGTGCTGTTCTCGAAAAACTATAAGCCGGTCGGCGACTGAGCCGTCGCCGAGTTCCGGCCCGTCGGCGATGACGATGCGCGTCGGCTCACCGCCCGTGTGGGAATCAATGACCGGAATGCGTTTCATTTCTGCTTGGGGATTTTGGGCCGGCTCTTGATTCCGTCGTGGATGATTTTCAGGATGCGCTTGCGTTCCTCGCCCGCCAGCGTTAGGCGCGGGGCGCGGACGTATTCTTTGCCGAGGCCGGTTTCCTGCACGGCGAGCTTGATGTATTGGACAAATTTCGTGCTGACATCGAGGTGCAGCAGCGGCGTGAACCAGCGGTAGATTTCGCGCGCCTTGTCCCATTCGCCGCGCCGCGTAAGTTCCCAGAAATACTGGTTCTCCGCCGGAAACGCGATGCCGCTGCCCGCCACCCAGCCGTCAATACCGAGGATGCTGGCTTCCAGCGCCAGGTTGTCCACCCCGGTGAAGAGCGCGTAACGATCGCCAACGGCGTTGTGTAGATCCGTGATGCGGCGGACGTCGCCGGAACTTTCCTTGAGCGCGACAAATTTCTTTTCATCCGCCAGTTTGGCAAACATCTCAGGCGTGATGTCGTTACCGTAACTCAACGGATTGTTGTAAATCATGATCGGCAGATCGCTCGCCTTTGCCACCGTGCGGAAATGCGCCATGGTTTCGCGGGGATCGCCTTTGTAAAGCATGCCCGGCAGGAGCATGATGCCATCCACGCCGAGTTTTTCCACATCGCACGCGTAGCGGCAAGCCTCGGCGGTGCTGGTCTCGGCCACGCAGCTCATGACTGTGACGCGGCCGGCGACGACTTTGAGCATCTCCTCGATGAGCAGGCGTTTCTCGTTTGGCAGCAGCGCCTGATTTTCACCCAGCGAACCGAGGAAGATGAGGCCGGTGACCCCGGATTTTATCAGAACTTCGGCGTGGCGCGCCGTGGCGTCAAGGTCAATGGTTTGATCGGGTTTTAATTGGGTGGTGATGGCGGGAAATACGCCGCTCCAAAATGGTTTGCTCATGGGTTTATTATGACTTTAGTGGTTTCGACGGCAAACAATCTCCGCTGCCATTTGACAGCATTGCTTGTTGCCAGCTTGATTATTGTAATAAACTGTCGTGGTTAAGGCTTGGCGTAAAATTACGGCCGCACTGTGAAATCTGACATAATTGCAAAGACCGGATTGGTGGCGGGTTCACTCACGAACCCGCTTGCGGTGCTGCCAATGATCGAACAACTCTTCGATCATGTGCCCGAAACCGTTTTTTTCATTAAGGATCGGCGCGGCCATTATGTCGCCGTGAATCAGACGCTGGTGGATCGCTGCGGCTTGAGTGAAAAACGGCAACTCATCGGCCGCCCTGTGCGCGAGGTGTTTCCTAAGGAACTTTCTGAGCGGTTTGCCAAGCAGGATGAAACGGTTCTCCGCACCGGCCGCCCCATCATTGATCGGCTGGAATTGCACTGGTATGTGCGCCGCCAATCCGGTTGGTGTTTGACCACCAAACTGCCTTGGCGTGACACCGCCGGCAACATTGCGGGGCTGGTCGGGATTTCCCGTGATCTCCGTGCTCCCGGTGACCGTGAAACCATCCCGGAAAGTCTGGCTGCCACGCTGGAATATCTGGAAGCGCATCGCGCCGATTCCATCTCGCCGGCGTCACTGGCCCGGCACGCGGGCCTCTCGTCTGTCCGTTTCGCCCGGCTGATCAAACGCATCTTTCGCATGACACCGCATCAGCTGATCACCCAGACCCGTCTGGCGGCGGCGGCGCATCTGCTGCGTGAAACCGACCGGTCAGTGGCCGCCATCGCGTATGATTGCGGCTTCTACGATCACAGCGCTTTTACGCGGGCGTTCCGTTCCGTGACCGACCTGACCCCATCGCAATTTCGCAGTTTGCAGAAGGAATAGCTTCTCCCTAGTCGTTCGTCAGCGCAGCTTGATGGCAGCGACCTCAGCGATTCATCAGGTTCTCAATTTCATCGGCTTCAATCGGAATATGACCCATCAAGTCAAGCTGACCGTTTTCGGTGACCACAACCGTGTTTTCAAGGCGCACGCCGAAACCCTCCTCTTTAATGTAGATCGCCGGCTCCACTGTCAGCACCCAGCCGGGGGAAATTTTCAAGTGGTTGTAAGTCACGTCATGCACGTCGAGGCCCAGCGGGTGCGACACGCCGTGCATGAAGAACGGGCGCACGGCGGGATTTTCCGGCGTCTGTTTCTTTAACTGCGCGGGCTTGATTAGGCCGAGGTCAATGCATTCCTTGGCAATCAACTCTTCGCATTCCGTCCGCAGATCTTTTGTGGTCTTGCCCGGCACCAGCGCCGCAACTTGCGCCCGGAAGACCCGCAGCACGGCATTGTAAACCTGTTTCTGGCGGCGCGTGAAACGGCCGCTTACGGGAATGGTGCGGGTAAGGTCGCTCATGTAATTGCCCAGGCCCGCGGCGACATCAAGCAATAGCAACTCGCCTTTTTTGCAGACCTGATCATTCTGATTGTAATGCAGGATATTGTTGTTTGCGCCGCCCGCGACGATCGGGCTGTAGGCGAACTGGCCTTTGTGCCGGATGAATTCATGCGCGAACTCGGCTTCGACTTCGGCCTCGTTCACGCCAGGCCTGAGAAATTTGCAGACGCGCTTGAAACCTTTGCCGGTGAGGTTGCACGCGGCCTGGATGGCGTCGATTTCATAGTGTGACTTCACGGTGCGCAGTTCGTGCAGCAGCGGCGCGAGGCGCTGGTAGCGGTGCAAGGGGAAGCTTTTCTGGCACTCGCGGATGAAGCGCCCGTCGCGCGTTTCGACCGTCACATCGGCGCGCTGATGTTCGTTGCTATTGAGGTAAATATTTTCTAGCTCGCAGGCGAGCGAACGAAAAATGGCTGGAAATTCAGCCAGCCACTTCACGTTCTTGATGCCGGAAATCGCCGTGGCCTGCTCTTTCGAGAGTTTGTGGCCTTCCCAGATCGCCAGATGTTCGTTGGGCTGGCGCACGAACAGGATTTCGCGATGATTCGGGTCGAATGCATCCGGCGCGAGCAGCAAAATGGTTTCCTCCTGATGCACGCCGGTGAGATAAAACAGATCGGCGTTTTGCAAATGCCCGAGCGAACCGTCGGCGTTCGTGGGCATGATATCGTTCGCGTTGAAAACGGCGAGTGAGCGCGGCAACAGTTTTTTGACGAGGCGTTCGCGGTTCAGCGTGAACAGCGCGGAGGGAAGGGGCACGGCTTTCATATTATATTTTTTGAATGGTGAGCGCAGTCTAAAGGCGTAACCGCTAAAAATTAAGCGAATTTAACTCACCTTTTTGTGGGAGTGCTGCCGCAGCCAAAGCAGTCCGCCGAGACCGGCGGTGAGCAGGCCGGACACCGCCCAGGTCGCGGCGTTGGGTGCCTGGGGCGCCAGCGTGAGCGCGATGGCCCCGGTGGCCGGGCCTAGGCAGATACCCGCGCCGATGAACGCCTCGTGCAAGCCGCCATGCTCGCTGCTGGCTTCGCCCACGTCCATCGAGTAGAACAGCGACGAGTAATATATCAGCCCGGTGGCGAGGCCGAAAAAGAGTTGCGCCCCGACGACCAGCCAAAGTTGCTGGGCGAGCAGAATCGTCGCCAGGCTTGCGATCAGCAGTGCGAACGCCGCCAGCAGCCAGCGGAAACGGTAGTGCCAGCCGCGCCATTGCCAGAGCACCGCGAATGCGCCGAAGCGTCCGAAAAACCACACGGAGCAAAACAGTCCGGCCTGCGTGGGGGTGAGCGCGAGGTTGTGCGCCACGCCTGGCATGACGGCGAGCAGCGTGTTGATGGCGATGTAGGCGAACGGATTCGCCAGCCACGCCATTTTCAAAAACGCTTCCGGGCTGACCGGCTGGCCCAGCGCGGAATTTTCCGGCGCGTGCGGTCTTTCTTTTGGCGGTTCCGGCGTGGCGGCGAGGACGGCATCGTGACGGGTTTCGAGCCAGAGCAGGAGCAGAAACTGGCTGAAGAAAATTGCCGCCGGCAGCCAGAACACCGCGCCGGTGCCGAACAGGTCGTAAAGTTTGCCGCCGGTGAAATAGGCGAAAGCGGCGGCACCGGCCCAGGTGCAGTTGTAGATGCCGACCATTTCCTGCACGCCGGCCTGCGATTCGCGCTCGCTCACGAGTGCTTCCAAAGCCGGCCAGGTGAAAAGCAGCACCACGCTATAAACCGCCACCACGGCCAGTAATGCCGGGACGCTGTGCGAAAAAGCGCCGGCCACCATGACGCCGGCCAGGGCAAGAAATCCCACCTTCAGGCTGAGCCGCCGGCCAAACCGGGCGGCGAATTTGCCGCATTGCCATGCCGCAAAAATATAAATGAATCCGTGCAGTGCCGAGACGCCGAGGTTCTCGCGGTTGCCAAAACCAAAGCAATCGCGGAAGTAAAAAAACAGGTAATTGAAAAAATACGATGTCGCGAGCGTGTTCAAACCCGCGAGCACAAAGTAACCGGCTTTAAGCTGGCGCAGGGTCATCGGGAAATTTCCTTAATTGCTTGGCGGCAATACCATTTCACCGCGTCGGTCATCGGCGGCGAAAGTTTTTCCAAATCCTCAATGCCGCACCAGCGGATGTCGTGATGTTCGGCGGTCGCCAGCGTGAGTTGGCCATGCTTGGGCCGGGCCCAGTAGATCAAGCCGATGTGCTCGTGGGTGTCGCTGATGCGATGGATGTCAAGAAAGCGTGGTGCAATCAGCGCGCGAGTGCCGGGCGACGTCGTGGGCGGGCGTTCGCCGAGGAGTTCCACGGCGAATCCGCTTTCTTCCTTCGCCTCGCGCAGGGCGGCTTGTTCCGGGTCTTCGTCCAGCTCGATGTGACCGCCGAGCGGCAGCCACTTATCAAGTTTGCGATGATGGATGAGCAGAATCTTGCCGTCGTGAACGATGAAGATGGCGACGGTGAAATCTATTTTTTCGTGGAGGTGCGGCATACAATTGAAACCTACCTAATTTGAATAAGCCTGAATGGACGCTTTGCTATCATCCGAAATTCTTTTGGCATAATCCAACCGTAAACCTTGAAAACATATTTAAAGAAGCCCTTCAAACAAATGCTGCCAGAAATAATTCCGGCGAAAGCCCACATTAAATAGGTTCTTTGTTTCCAGCCTAGCGAAACCCAAAGAAGCGCAAGACCAGAAACAACCAAAACAACTGATACAAGCAAAAAAACAATGGACAAATTGTCGACCAGTTCAGCGATCACACGCTTCCACCAGATGGCCGAAGCACACGACTTGCAAAGCCGATGATTTGTTACAAACCTTATTTCATAATCGGGCTTGCTTGCACTGGGATGGCGCAACAGTAGCCCAAGAAATAACAGAGCAGTCGTTTTTCCTGCGTCGTAATAGTCTCCCTTCCATTCAAATTGGACATTGCGTTGTGCTGGCTGTCTCTTACAGAAATCACAGCCATCCATGTGGGGCTTTTGAGGGAACGCTTCCTGCATCCTCGTCGCATGAAAGGTGAGAAGCGATTTATAGCTTGGAAAATATTTTAGAAGTTTTTGCAACGAGGTTTCACTGAAAACTTCTCGCTCAATTTGCAAATAATTCTGTTCTTTTATATCCACTGAAAAACTTTGCCGGTTATGGCTTGTTGAACCAAGTAAAAAAGCCCCGACTCACGCCGGGGCTTTGAAAATTGGCTCGGTGGCCGTCCGCAAGGACTTATTTCATCCGGTCAAAGGTCTTCTGGAGAATCTGCCAGTCTTTCTGGCCGGCGAATTTGCTCTGCAAGCTGGCATTGATTTCGGCTTCCCGCGCATTTTTAGTCGGCTTGTTGACCTTGTAGAGCACGCCAAAGTTGCCGGGGAAATCCGCGCTGGCCAGTTTGTAGGCCGCCATCTCGTCCGTCACGTCGTGGGTTTTGGGAACTTCGTTGAACGCGCCGCCCTTGCGGGGATTCGCGGAATCGAACGCGCCTTCATAAAATTCCACACATTCGCTCAAGCAGTGAACAAAGCTGAACCCATCGTGGTCCATCGCGGCTTCCATGGTCGCGAGGACGTGGTTGGGATTCGATGCGGTGGTGCGCGCGACGAACGAAGCACCGACGGCGATGGCCTGTTTGGCGGGGTTGATCGGATAATCCACCGCGCCCCAGATGTCGGTCTTGCTCTTGAACCCGAGCGGCGACGTGGGCGAGGTCTGCTTTTTGGTGAGGCCGTAAACTTGATTGTCCATGACGACGAGCGTCATCTTGATGTTCTTGCGCGCGGTGTGGGTGAAATGGTTGCCGCCGATGGAGAAGGCGTCGCCGTCGCCGCTGAAGGCAAAGACGTGTAAATCCGAGCGCGAGAGCGAAACGCCGCTGGCGAACGGCAGCGCGCGGCCGTGGATGAAATGTGCGCCGTGCGCCTGCACGAAATACGGGAACCGGCTGGAACAGCCGATGCCGGAGATGGTGGTGATCTTCTCGTGCCACAGCTTGCGCTTTTCAATCAGCTTGAAATACAGGGCGAGGACGGAGAAATCACCGCAACCGGGACACCAGGTCGGGTGGTCGG